>CACZAK010000047.1 GCA_902779075.1 uncultured bacterium
CCGCTCATGGAGACGTACCTGAAGGACACGTACGGCGTGACGGTGTACCAGGAACAGGTGATGTTGCTCTCGCGTCTCCTCGGCGGTTTCACGCGCGGCGAGTCGGACAAGCTCCGCAAGGCGATGGGCAAGAAGCAGCTCGCCGTGATGGAGGAACTGAAGGTCAAGTTCGTGGAGGGGTGCCTCGCGAACGAGAAGTTCCGCATCGACAAGTGGAAGGACGAGAAGGAGGCGCGCAAGCTCATCGACAAGATATGGGACGACTGGAAGGCGTTCGCGAGCTACGCGTTCAACAAGTCCCACGCCGTGTGCTACGCCTGGGTCGCCTACCAGACCGGCTACCTGAAGGCGCACTACCCGGCCGAGTTCATGTGCGCGCAAATCTCGTCCGAAATCGGCAACTTCGACAAGCTCCCCGGCTTCGTCGCCGAGGCCGCCGCGATGGGGCTCGAGGTGAAGCCGCCGGACGTCAACCTCGCCTACGCACGCTTCTCGCCGGTGAAGGGCGAGCAGGCGATCATCTACGGCATGGCCGGCGTGAAGGGCGTGGGCGCGGCGGCGGCAGACGCGATCGTGGAGGAGCGCGAGAAGAACGGTCCGTACAAGGGCCTCATGGACTTCTGCTCGCGCCTCGCCGCCGCGAACGTGGTGAACAAGCGCGTGCTGGAATGTCTCGTGCGGTGCGGCGCGTTCGACTCGCTCATCGAGGCGAATCCCGGCATGCACCGCGAGCGCTACTTCAACAACATCGACTTCTGCATCCAGCGCTCGTCGAAGCTCGCGAAGGAGCGCGCGAAGGGCCAGCTCGACTTCTTCGGCGCGATCGCCGGGGACGACGACTCGAGCGACAAGGACCTCGCGGACTGTCCGAAAACATGGCCGATGGCCCAGCGCTACAAGGACGAACGCGACCTCATGGGCATCTACATGACGGGGCATCCCCTCGGCGTGTACCGGCGCGTGCTGCCGTCGCTCTCCACGTTCAAGCCATCCGAACCGCCCGAGATTCCGATGATGGAGGAGATCGGCGCGGACCGTCCGCTCCGCGTGGCGGTGCGTCTTGCGGGCATGCTCAAGGCCTGCACCGTGCGCATGGGGAAGCCCAAGCCCAAGATGGACCGCGGGCGCGTGGTGAAGGATGCGGACGGACAGCCGGTGATGGAGCCGCCGCAGCCGTGGGCGATCCTGCTCATTGACGACGGCGGCGACGTGGACCAGGAGGCGCTCGCCTTCGCGAAGACGTTCGCCACGATGAAGGAGTGGCTGCCGGGACAGGTGGACCAGCCCGTGCTCGTGTGCGGCGAGCTCTCGCACCGCACGGACCGTGACACGAAGGAGGAGACGCCGGAGATCCAGTTCATCGTCCGCGAGGCGTACCCGCTCGCGGAGGGTATCCGCAAGTTCTCGACGGGGCTCCACGTCTCGGCGCGCTACGAGGATCCGAGCCTCCTTGCCCGCGCGGCGGCGCTCAAGGAACTCGCGGCCGCGCATCCCGGCGGCGTGAAGGTGTCGCTCGACGTGACGTGGGCGAACGGCCGCACGGCGGAGATCGACTGCGGAGCCGGCGGCGTGAACCCCACGCCCGAATTCCTCGCCGCGCTCGAGAAGATCCAGAAGGGCGACGACTACCGTCTGACGACGGTGAAGGACATCTTCCTCCAGCCCCCGGAGCCGAAGAGGTGGGAACGCCGGTAGTTTTAGGTTGTGGAGCATTCTGGCGTGGGAGGTGAGATGCAAGAAGGAAACGGCAACCGAATAACTTTTACACTCGTACGCATGTAAACGTCCATGTCGCGAGTGCGCGCGCGACGGTTTCCCTATATTATAAGGACGCGCGCGCGTCCTTATACTCTCCGCTCTATAATTTACGCTCTTCCGAGCGCATTGACATGTCCTTTTGGTTCCATGTACCTTGGTGTATAAGGTAAAAGTCTAGGCCCCTACTACTAGTGTGTCATTTTGACACAGTTATCCTGCTTGTTATGGCCTTTAGAGCTCCAATTTCTGACACCTAGGTGTCACACCCTCTGACACCTAGGTGTCATAACCCCTGACATCTAGGTGTCACGCTTCTGACATCTAGGTGTCACAGATCACGGAAAGTGATTGGAAGCTCTTCCTTGGCGGATTTAGCGGCGACATAATTTTATAATTTCATACAAAAGCTGTGACAGCGCGGCCAGATTATGATATACTATACAAAATCAGAAGGGCGTATAAGGAAAAGTCAGATGAAAAAGACCATGATGAAAACAATCGGCTCACTGTCGGCAAAGTTCGTAGCGATGTCGCTGGCGTTCATGTGTTTAGGTAGTGCATGGGGTGAGTCGCCGGTGGCTCAGGTCATTACCGATGGTGGTGCGACGACCAACAAGTACGAATCACTGGCGGCGGCCATCGCGGCAGTTCCGGCGGACGGTACGGAGACGACGATCACGATGATCGCGGACGAGGAGATTGACGTGATCGGCTATGCGCTGACGATTGCGAATGGCAAGAACGTTGTCCTTGACCTGAATGGCAAGACAGTAACAGGTACCTGCACAAACGCTGCGGCCTCTGCGTTAATTAAAAACAGTGGTACATTCACCATTCAGGATAGCAGCGGGGGTAAAACCGGCAATCTTCTCTTTACTGCTGATCCTGCTTGGCACTATACAGAAGCGGATCCCAATGGGTACGGCAGCAACCTGATCCGAAACGAGGGGACGCTGGTCGTAAACGGCGGTACCCTCTACAATGCCAGTGAGGGTAGCGCATGCTACGCAATCGACAACTACAGCGCTGGCAAGGTCACGATCAACGGCGGCACTGTTGACGCGGCGAGGGCGTCCGCAATCCGCATGTTCGAAAACAACGGCGGAAAGGTCACTGTAACCGACGGTACGATCGGCCATTACACCGACGTCTCTGATTACTCCTACATGGGAGTTCAAGTCCAGGGTGGCACAGATGCAGACGTCGAGATTACCGGCGGCAAAATTGCGGGAGATTATGCGGTGTACAGCAGGGGAACTGGAGGCAGTTCCGTCAGCATTTCCGGTGGCGCCTTTGATGGATATGTTGCCTTTGGCAGCGCGGGCCCCGACGATATCGCGATCACCGGTGGAACGTTCCTGTTGCCGGTTGGAACCGCTGGGAATCAGACAGGCTTCATCAGTGGTGGCATCTTCGCCGATGATGTGGCCGAGAAATACTGTGCGCCGGGGTACATCTCGGCAGTTTACGATGCGGAAAACGGCCTCTACATCGTGAGGCAGGGGCATTACGTCGCGCAGATCGTCACCGATGGCGGTGCGACGACCAACAAGTACGAATCGCTGGCGGAGGCCGTCGCGGCGGTTCCGACCGACGGTACGGAGACGACCATCGAGATGATTGCGGACTACTCATTCAGCGGCAACGCCGGCGTCACAATCACGAATACGCAGAATGTTGTGCTCGACCTCAATGGTCATGTGGTTTCGCACACTGCGCCTGACGCTGAGGAGAGCTGGTGCATCTGCAACGACGGTAAGCTGACAATCAAGGACAGTTCCGATACGAACGCCGACGGTACGGGCACGGGCAAGTTGACCACGTTCGCGGCGACCGTGGACACGGGGGACAATCCCGGCTACGCCAACAACCTCATTTTGAACGACGGTGAAGTCACTGTGATGAGCGGGCTCCTTGAGAACACATCCGCGGCCGGCGCAACATACGTGATCGACCTCAACTGGCCGGAACCGGACAGTCATGTCAAAGTCAACATCGACGGCGGTTGTCTCTCGTCACCCCACTCGACGGGCGTGAGAATGTATGCCTTCGTCGTGGGTGACAACGACTACACGTTCAACATGACGGGCGGAAAGATCGATGTTTACGGCTACGGCATTCAGACGTATTCACCAGACAGCGGGGTAAAGGTGGAGATCAACATCAGCGGTGGCACCGTGAGCAGCACTTCATACGAGGCGATTTACGACCACCATGAAAAGTATGATGAACCCGGAGCTTGCGACAACATGACCTACAATATCACGGGTGGAACGTTCTCCGGTGGAATGGTCTCCTTCGCATCGGGTGATTACAGATTATCACTCTACACGCTTGGCGCGGCGCTGAACATCACCGGCGGTGTGTTTGAGAACGAAGTGTGGGCCCATACCAAGAAGGTGAATATCACCGGCGGTGAGTTCAACGATTATGTGGAGTTCTACTGCTGGGTTCCCGGAGCAACGCTTGATTGGGCGGTCAGCGGCGGAAAGTTCGCCGTAGACGCTGATGACTATGGACTGCATCCCACTGGTTTCATCACAGGAGGCATTTTCAAGTTGCCCCCGTATGACGATATGATAGCCGAAGGCTACTTCACCGTGGACAACACCGACACCGAGACGATGGCGGCGTATCCGTACACGGTTGTGGCGGCGATCTTGCATTTCGTGTACCCGATTGAGGGTACGGCAGGCGTGCCGGTGGCGAACGAGTGGCTAGCGGCGCAGTTCCCGAGCATCTATCCCGATGCGACGAAGCCGATTTACGCTTCGATTACGAACGATCTTGTGCAGGCGCTGTCGGCCAACGGCGCGAACGACATGCCGAAGTGGGAGAGCTACGTGCTCGGGCTCGATCCGACCGATCCCACGGCGAAACTGCGTCTGACGGCGTCGTCGAAGAATGCGACCACAGTGACGATCACGGGCGTGATCGACACGACGAAGTTCCCGGAGCCTACGGGCACGACGGTGAAGTTCCGTCTCGCGAAGCGCAACGGCGACGAGTGGACGAATCTCGCCATCGGCTCCGAGACGCCGTCGTTTGATTGTCTGCTGGAGGATGTAGTTGGTGAGGAGCTGGCAATCTTCGCCGATATCGTGACGGAGTGAGTGGAAGTGTAAAGTGTAAAGTGTAAAGTGAAAAGTGTAAAGTGAAAAGGTGAATGGAGAAATGAAAATGAAGAAGAGTTTGATGATGGTTCTGGCGGTGGTCGCGACAAGCGCGACCCTCCCGGTGCTGGCCGGGCAGGACAACCTGATGGCGACGTTCTCGACGAAGGGGCCGGACTGCTATGCGGACGGCACGGTCGTGAAGGACGGCGAATGCTACGCACTCGTGTGGACCAAGGCCGATGCGTCGTTCGAGGGCATCACCGTGACCGGCGAGGCCGTGGGCGACCAAACCCTCAACCGTGTGCTCTGCATCGCGCCGCTTGCGAAGGGCGGACGCTGTCCGGACGTGGTCGTGGAAGTGAACAAGGTCGTGGCTGATCTCTACGCGGGCGCAGGATCATTCTCGCTCCATCTGCTCGACACGCGCAGGGCCGACGGTACGCCCGGCGGCGTCGAAGCCGGTGTGAATGGATTCAGCATGGCACAGGAGTTCAAGCTCTCCGCCGCTGAGCAGTTGCAGTCCGGCGTGGTGACGAACGCGGAGCTTGCGGCCACCGCCACGATCTTGCCCGATACCATCCCGCAGCCAAAGATCAAGTCGATTGAGGTGAAGGACGGCATCGTGCGCCTCACGGTCGCGCGCACGTCGAAGATGGTGCGCTACAGCGTTTCCTCGGGCGCGACGCCCGGCGAGCTTGCGGCGGATGCCACTTTCGCGCCGAAGGACGGCGACGACACGGGTGATATCGTGATCGAGGCCCCGGCGAAGGGCACAAGCGGATTCTTCTCGGTGGGGAGGGCGCCGCTGAAGTGAAGTTGTAAGTTGTAAGTTGTGAGTTATAAGTTGTGAGTTGAAAGTGGAGAGCAAATGTTGAGTTCTTAAAAAAGACCTTTGTCTTTTGTCCTCTGTCTTCTGTCCTCCCGAAGAAGGACAAAGGACGAAAGACAGAAGACAAAGGATGAGGACTGAAAGACAGAAAGACTTTAAGGAGAAATGAAAATGAAGAAGAATCTGATGGTGATCCTTGCGGTGGTCGCGACAAGCGCGACCCTCCCGTATGGTGCATGGGGTTCGGCGACCAACTCCGTGCCGTCCGCGAACCTGTTCGGGTCGGTCAAGATAACCGGCAATGTTTCGTCGAATCTGTACGTGGCGGTGCCGTTCGAGGGATTCGAGGCGGATGGTGCGGCGCGTGCGGCGTCGAACGTGGTGCACGCGGCGAATCTGTCCGACGGCGCGAAGATGTTCGCGTGGGACAAGGATACTAATGGTGGTCAATACAACGTTTACGAGTCTGAGGACGGAAAATGGACGACGCCACCCAAGGTGACGGTGACTGCCGAAGGGAAAGCGGTGGTTTCTGAGGCCGACCTTGGGTACGGCGTCACGGCGGGGATGGGTGTGATCCTTACGCGCAAGAGCACGTCCGAAGCGGTGTATGTGTACGGACAGGTCCCGGCGGCGTTGGCGGAGTCGGTGACGTTCGGCGCGGGGCAGACGCTCGTTTCGCCGCCTTACACAAATGCGACGGTGGAGGTCAGCGGCGTGAAGTACGTGGACCTCAACGCATCCACGTGGACTGGGGTCAGGGCCACGGGGAAGAAGCGCTTGAAAGACCTGGCCGGCGCCGACTACATCCAGTTCCGCACGGCGGATAACATTCTGGTCAAGTATTTCTACCTTGAAGGCGAGGGCTGGGGAGTGGTGCCTACTCAGGTGTCGCAGTTCTCAGATCTCGTGGCAAATGGCAAGGCGTTGATCCCCGCCGGTACCGCATTTTGGTACTATAGCAACAACGGCGGCGCGAAAGTTGAGTGGAAGTGAGTTTAGTGGCTAGTGGAAGACCGAAAGACTTAAAAGGAGGAATGAAAATGAAGAAGAGTTTTATGGCAATTCTGGCGGCGGCCCTTGCGGGTGCAGCCTGGGCGGATACTTCCGCCGACGTGCTCGTGTGGTACCTCGATACGGAAGAGGACCTGGAGAATACCGGGGCCCAATTTGACACGATTAAGTTCTGGGCCGTGGACGCGAACAACACCACGGTTAACTTGGCCGACCGGACGTACACGGGGCCCGCCTATCTGCTCGCCGGGACTCCGGCGGCTGGCAGCGGCGATACGATCACGGTGCCGAACGATCAGGCTCCGGCTACGATTTACGGAACCTATTACACGAATCTCAGCGGCTACGATTCGGGGTATTCCTTCTGGATGGAGTTGTACCTTGGCGACGAGAAGGTGGAGCGTATGTTTCAGACTGTAAACTGGAATGATTTCAAACAGCACATGGTTGCTTCGTCCGGTCTTTCCAATGACCTGAATCTTTCGCCAGAAGCGGGTGCGTTCAACTTCGCCTCGAAGATGGTTCCTGAGCCGACGAGCGGGCTGTTGTTCCTGATTGGCGGTGCGCTCCTCGCGCTCCGCCGACGTAGATCTGCGTGAGGATGCGATTCTTTAGAAACAGAACTCTTGTGCAGTGGGTGACGGCGATGGCGCTTGGCGCTGCCGTCGCCTTTCTTTCCTGGTGGTGGCGGTATGCCTGGTTGCCGCCGGGTGTGTGGGAGGACGTGGCGGTGGCGGCGGGGATACGTCCGCCCGAGGCGCCGTTCCCGCTTCTCTGGCACGCGCTGACGCATCAGCTCTTTCGGTTGCTGGACATGGCGCAGGCGATCCGCGCGCTGCGTCTGGCGGGGCATGTGGCACTAGGCCTTGCTGCGATGATGTCGTTTGCGCTCCTGAACGAGGTGCTGCCGAAAGCCATGCGTGGGCGGCTGCTGCGCGCGGCAAGCTACAGGAGGATTGTACGCGTGGTGTTGCTGCAGGGCGCGGTGCTGTTAACATGTTCCGAACCCATCTGGGAGATTGGTCAGGCGTTCTGTCCTGTCATATTTCATTTTCTGCTGTTTCTCGCGGCGGTTTTGGTCTTCGTGCGGTATGCTGTGCGCCGTGGCGTCATCGCGGGGTGGTACTGGACGATGCTGATTCTCGGCGTGCTGGCCGGCGAGACTGTACTTGGAGTTGTGCTGGTCGCAGTATTTTTTGTCGCGTACCGCATACGCGCGAGGTCGAACCCCGACAAATGGTCCAATCCGATGGCGGATCCGTTCGTTAGGACGGTGATGGTGCGCCGGATGGCGTTGTCCACGTTGGCGGGGTGGCTTATTGCCGTAGTTGGCAACTGCGTGTATTTCTGCATGATGAATGGGCTTGAGGCGCATGAATTGCTGGTTATTCAGTATGCGGTTACGTATCTGATAAACTATTTTAAGTTATTTGCGGCGGCGTTAACGCCGTCGGGCTGGATTCTGTTCATTGTCGTGGTGCTGGTGCCTTTTGTGCTGTCGATGGTACATGTCAAAGCTGCCACGGACGACGAGAGGTTCCTGTCGTACTGGCATGCGGCGTTCTTCGTTCTCGTGGGATTCGTCGCGTTCCTGCAGCTCGTGGGATGGCGGTCGTTCTGGTTTTGGACCTGGGCAGACGGACAGGAGTATGTGTGCTCTCCGCTGCTGAAATGCCTGTGTTCGTTCATGTGCGTTCAGACGTTCATACACGCGCTCTGCGTGCTTGAAGTGGATGCGTACTTCCGCAACCATAAGCGCATCGCCGCAATCAAGTACCAGGACTCCGTCGAGGATTCTGCGCGCGGGGCGGAAATTGCGGCGTCGTTCCGCGGCTTAAACCGCATCGCGCGTCTGGGCCTCATGCTGGAACCGCTTGTCGTGCTTGCTTTCGTCCTGCCGTTCCGGACGCAGACAACGCGCCGGATTGTCAACGCGCTGTACGACTGCGCGCGTCAGACGGCGCTGGAGTGCCATGACGCCCGGTACGTGTTTACCGACGGCGCGCTCGACACGGCTGTGGAGCTGTGCGCCCGCGAGCAGGGGCGGGGACTGCTGGCGTTGTCCGTGGCCGCCGGGGCATCGGAGCGGGAGCGCTATCTGCGTTGCCGCGGCGCGGTGGACGACGAGGACCGGGAGATATTGTCCGTCAACGCCATGGACGCGCTGCGCACGTGGCTGCGCTTCAAGAAGCAACGTATCGAGGAAGTGGCCGTGCAGCTGGGGGTCGAGCAGTGGAAGTGGCGGCACGGAAAGGAACAGATGCTCCCGGTGGCGGGAATGGTGGCGCGTCCGGCTGGGTTTCCTCCAGGCCTCGCGAAGGCGGGCGTGGAGGCGGCGCACGACCTGGTGAAGCGCATTCTTGACATCTACGCGGATGACGAGAAACTTGAGAATGTA
The DNA here is from genome assembly GCA_902779075.1 of uncultured bacterium. The sequence continues at coordinate 9,116 of CACZAK010000047.1, forward strand.
TCGCCTGAGCTGCGCGACCTGTTCTCGCGGATGCAGTGGCGCGTAGCGCGGATGTGCCGTCTGCGGGCGGACAACTTGGATAGAGAGGGGGACAAAGAACGCGCGCGTGAAGAAAGCAAGCTCGCGGACGACCTGGACGAGCGCAACGAGCCGTTCATGCGCATACGCAGGGAGTTGGAGATGGTCGGACAGGGAAGTTCGCGCCTCACGCCACGCGAGGGGTTGCGTCTGGCGATGGAGCGCCCCAATTTCCGCATGGCGGCTATGTTTGCGCGTCAGGTACTTGTATCGGATCCCCTGGACCTGGAGGCGAACTTCGCGATGGGGATGTTCTATCACTGCGACGAACAGTACGGTCAAGCGGAGGAATATCTTAAAAAATGTCTTGAAAAAGACCCGCGAAACGCATCTATCCTGAACAATCTTGCGGTGGCACAGCTCCGCCAGGGGCATCTTGACGAGGCCGAGGAGAATGCGCGAAAGGCGGTGGAGGCCAATGGCAAGTTGGCGGAGGCACGTCGTACGCTTGAAAATGTGTTGAATGAAAAGAAGTCGGCAGAGAAGGCCCAACGCGAGAAGCCTCGGCAGAACAACCGGTCTGCACGGTAGGGCGCGATCACCGAGCGCGCCGGAATCGTCCGGGCCTAAATGTGGGGAGAAATGATTCTATTCTCCTCCAAAGGCCGCTGCTTTTGCTATACTATCCGCCAAAGGACACTGTAAACCATGCTCTACCATCTCGCAGATACACTTGAAAACTTCTGGGGCCCGTTCCGCCTGCTGCGGTCGCACGCCCTCCTTCTGGCCGCCGGCACGATGCTCGCGGCACTCGCCGTTTTGCTGCTGCTGCCGAAGCTGTGGCGGTTCTCGCCGCACGACCACGGCAAGGCCATTCTCGGCAAGGACGGGATGACGTCCGCCGGCAAGCCCACGGGAACGGGGCTGTGGGTGACGCTGCTCGTGCTGCCGATTCTCCTCCTGGTGCTGCCGCTTTCTGGTCCTGTGCTCGGCATCATCGCCTGTCTGTACGTGGCGATGGTGTGCGGCTACCTCGACGACCGGTCGGAGAAGCCCTGGGGACAGCTCAAGAAGGGCCTGCTGGACGCGGCCGTGTGTCTGGGCGTGGCGTACTTCGTGTGGTCGGCGCTCGGTGGCCATGTGTGGCTGCCGTTCGTCAAGGGCGACTGGATCATGCCGTGGTGGGCCTACATCCCCTGCATGGGTTTCGTGCTGTTCGTGTCGATGAACGCGACGAACTGTTCGGACGGAGTGGATGGCCTGGCGGGTTCGCTCTCCGTGATTTCGCTCATTGCGTTGGCGGTGTTCCTGTACGCGGTGATCGGCTACCGTCCGATGGCGGACTACCTCCTCGTGCCGCACAACTACCTCGCGGTGCGCTGTGCGATCATGCTCATGACGGTGGCAGGCGGCTTCGCGGGATACCTGTGGTGGAACGCCGAGCCGTCGAAGGCGCTCATGGGCGACGCGGGGTCTCGCTTCCTCGGGCTACTGCTCGGCGCGGGCGTGCTCGTGACGGAGAACCCGTTCCTCATCTTCGCGTTTGCGCCGATCGTGCTGGTGAACGGCGGTGGCGGCATGGTGAAGATACTCCTACTCCGCTTCTTCCGCAAGTGCGGGTTCGACGTACGTCCGCCGTCCCAGCTACAGCCGGAAGAGCAGCAAAAACGCAACGTGCTCGTGAAGGCGGTGTGGAAGGTCCGCTTCCCTCTGCATGACCACTGCAAGAAGGAACTGCACTGGACGAACGCGCAGGTCCTCATGCGCTTCGTGCTCCTGCAGGCCTTCCTCATGCCGCTCGTATTCCTTCTCCTCATAAAGATTCGTTGATGAACATCAAGAGACATATTCCGGTAGTTGGTGCGGCCGCGCTGAGCGCCGCGTTGCTGGTCGCGGCGTACCCGCCGTTCGGCGAGACGGCGTCCATCGCGGTGGCGCTTGCGCCGCTGTTGGCCGTCGCACGTCTCTCCTCGCCGAAGAAGGCGGCGTGGACGTGGTTCGGCGGCGGCTTTGCCTTCTGGTTCGCGACGCTCGCGTGGATGCCGGCGATCTGCAAAAACGACGGCCCCTGGCCGCTCGTGGTTCTGGGGTGGCTCGGCCTTGCTGCACTCTGCGCGGGCTACTTCGCGCTTTTCGGCTGGCTGAACGCCCGCGCGTGGCATCGGTTCGGACGCTGGGGCCTTGCGTTCGAGCCGATCCTCTGGTCCGGCGTCGAATGGCTGCGCGGATGGCTCTTCACGGGTTTCGCGTGGAACTACCTCGGTACGGCGCTCGTGCCCATCCCAGATTTCCTCGCGCCGGCGCGCGTGGGCGGCGTGTATCTCGTGAGCGCGCTCGTGGTGCTGGTGAACGGCGTGTTCGCCACGCTTGCCTGTCGGGTAGTGGCGCAGATGCGCCGTGAGGTGCCGGAGGGACGCCGCTGGGTCCGTTCGCTCGAGACGGCTGTGCCGCTCGCCGCTGTGCTGCTGGTCGCGTGGGCGACGCATCCGTCGCCCGATGTCACGCATTCGGTTCCGGTACGCGTGGCGCTTGTGCAGCGGAATGCGCCGTGCGTGTTTCGCGCAGGACGCGAGAGGCAGAACCCAGTTGAGGCTTTCGGACGGCTTCAGGAGGCTGCTGCCGCAGCGCGGCCGGACCTCGTTGTGTGGGGCGAGAGCGCGATGTCGGAGTTCGGTCGGCTCGCGAGCGACCGGGCCCGCAGCGCGGCGAAGTATTTCTCGCACCAGACGGGAGGGGCTGTGCTTCTCGCGGGCGGCGACTATGACGAGCAGACGAACGGTGCCGTTCGCGTCTACAACTGCGCGGGGCTCTACGTGCCGTCCGGCGACAGCATGACGCTCCAGGTTTGCGCGAAGCAGCACCTCGTGCCGTTCGGGGAGTACATTCCGTTCGACAAGTGGATTCCGGTGCTGCAGCGGCTTTCGCCCATCGGCGTGTCGCTTCATCCCGGCGAGGCGAAGGTGTTGGAGGTGCCCGTGAGGGATGGCGGGAACGTTGTGAAGGTGGCGCCGCTCGTCTGCTTCGAGGACACCTTGCCTTCGCTTGCGCGGCGAGGGGCGCAGTTGGGTGCGCAGGCGATCGTGCTTATCACGAACGACAGTTGGTTTTCCGGTTCGTGGGAGGCTGAGCAGCATGCCTGGCAGTCCGTGTCGCGTGCGGTGGAGACGGGGCTCCCGGTCGTCCGCGTGGGGAACTCCGGCGTGACGGGTGTGATTGAGGCGTCTGGGCGCGCGCGGTGGCTCACGGACGGTGCGGGCCGTCCGCTCGTCGACGCCCCGGGATGTCAGCTTGAAACGGTGTTGGTGCGGACGGCCCCCCGCCCCACGCCGTATGTGCGGTTCGGGGACTGGCCGTTGCTGGTTCTCTTTGCCGCTTCCCTAGTGGGCCTGTTTATGGTAAAATGTAGAACATGAAAACAAGCGATAACTGTCCCTGCGCCTCAGGCAAGCCTTACGGCGAGTGCTGCGGGCCAATCATCGACGGAAAACGGCAGGCCGCGACGGCTGTCGAGCTCATGCGTGCGCGCTACAGCGCCTACGCAGTGGGCAACGTCAAATTTCTTTACAACTCATCCGGCCCTGAGGTCCAGTCCGAGTTCGACGAGAAGACCACGCGCGAGTGGTCGAAGTCGGCCACTTGGCAGGGCATGGAGGTCCTTGAAACCGAACGTGGCGGCGAGGGCGACGAAGACGGATACGTCTCGTTCATCGCCCGATATACGGCGAACAAGCAGGCGTGCGAGCACCGCGAGCGTTCCTACTTCAAGAAGATCGACGGGGCCTGGCGCTTCATAGACGGCCAGATCGACACGGGCGAGCCCTGGCACCGCGAGGAGCCGAAGGTCGGACGCAACGATCCATGTCCCTGCGGCAGCGGGAAGAAGTACAAGAAATGCTGCGGGAAGGGTAAATGAAGCCGGCTGCATTCCTCTTCGACCTGGACGGGACTCTGATCGACACCGAGGCGCTCTGGACGGAGGCCATCGTCGAATGGCTGGCCGACCGGGGCGCGCGGACGACGGTCGAGGCGATCGCTCCCGTAGTCTTCGGCCACAGTTGGCTGGACATCCAGGCCACACTCCACGAGAGATTCCCCGCTTTGCCGAAGACCAGCGCCGAGGAAGACGCGAAGACGCTGCGCCCCTACTACGCGCGGCGCGCCGTCAACCCCGCGAGCCAGGTCATCCCCGGCGCGGTGTCCTTTCTCAAGAAGGCGTCGCGGCACGCGCCGTGCGTGATCGTCTCGGGGTCGCCCCACGACGATGTAGTGCAGGCTACCGAACTGTGCGGCGTAGAGAACTTCGTGCGCTTCGTCCTGGGCGCGGAAGACTACGGACGTGGCAAGCCCGCTCCCGACGGCTACCTGAAGGCGGCGTCGATGCTGGAGGTGGACGCGAGCGAGTGCGTGGTGGTGGAGGACTCCACGGCGGGGGTGCAGGCCGGCCGTGCGGCCGGGATGCGCGTGATCGGCGTGGACCGCAACCAGCGCGCTCCGCAGGATTTCGCGGGATGCGAATGGCTGGTACACGATTTGTCCGAACTGGACGTACATGCAGTATTCGGCGAGGCCGACTAGTAATAAACAAAAAAGCGAACGAAAGGTATAAATTGCAATGTTTGGTTTCTTGATAGCTATAACCATCGGCGTGGTGGTCGGTCTCGGACTCTCCTTCGGGGGCGTGTTCGGCATTGGCTGGAGCATCACCTGCGGCGTTCTGTCGTTCATAGTGGCGCAGATTGTCTTGGGGAGGATCATCCAGAAGCGCGTGAAGGAGGCGATGGATTCCGTCCAGAACATACTGATGGAAGGACAAAAGCGCCTTCAGTCTAAGATGGCGCGCTGGCAGATGCGTCCGCCGGGGTCGATCCAGGCCGCGCAGGCGGAGATCGCCCGCGACCAGAAGGTGTTCGTGCGCGAGGCGCTGGATCAGACCGAGGTCCTGCACAAGTTCGACAACTGGGTGCCGATGATGAAGCGCCAGATCGCCACGGCGCAGTTCCAGCTCTACTGGATGATCAAGGAGTTCAAGAAGGTGGACGAGCTGATGCCGAAGGCACTGTTCCTCGACCCCACGACGAACGCGATGAAACTTGCGCGCATGTACATGACGGACAAGCCCATCGAGGAGATGGCAGCGGTCTACGAAAAGGCGACCCGCCGCCTCCGCTACAACCAGAACGTGCTGCTCGCCGCCGTCTGGAGCTGGATCCTCATACAGAAGAAGGACGTGGACGGCGCCTTCAAGGCGCTTAACGCCGCGCTTGAGAAGAGCGACAACGAGACGCTCAAGGCGAATCGCGACCATCTCGCGAACAACCGTGTGGCGCACTTCTCCAACACGGCGCTCGGCGACCAGTGGTACGCCCTGTTGCTGGAAGAGCCCCGCATCCACCAGCAGCGCATGCGTCCGCAGTGGCGCTGACCATGTCGTGCGACAACAGAGTAGAGTGATTGGGAAACCACACCGACATGACACGCGAAGAAACTGAATCGAAGTTGAAGGACGTAATTGTTTCCGCGCTCGACCTCGAGGACCTCACCGCTGCGGATATAGCCACAGACGTGCCGCTGTTCGGCGAGGGCCTGGGGCTCGACTCCATCGACGCCCTGGAGCTCGGCATGGCCGTGAAGAAGACGTTCGGCGTCACTTTTGCCTCCGATCCCGCTGAAAATAAGAAGATTTTCTATTCGGTCAAGACGCTGGCCGACTTCATCGAACGGCAGAAGATGGACGGCCAGTCATGACAGAAGATGAAATCCAGAAGCAGGTCGTCGACATCCTCGTGGCCGACTTTGAATGTGACAGGGAAAAGCTCACGCCCGAAGTTAATCTGTTCGCAGACCTCGACCTCGACTCCATCGACGCCGTCGACCTCGTCGTGCGGCTCCAGCAGGTGACCAAGAAGAAGGTCAACCCCGAGGAATTCCGTAAGATCCGCACGCTGCGCGACGTCGTGCAGGCCGTATACAAGCTCGTGAACGAATGAGATGATTTCCGCTGTCTTCGCCATCCTTTTCGGCGTTTCGCTGCTGCCCGGGCGCAAGCCGCTCTGCCTGCGCTTCGCCGAGCGGATTTCGGACGGCATCATGCCGGAAGGCGCGGAGACATACTGCCGCAAACTCACGTGGGTGTGGTTCGCAGTGCTGCTGGCAAATGCGGCGGCCTCTGTCGCCTTGGTCGCGTTTTTCGGCGGGCACACGGGACGCATGCCCCTACCAGGCATGATCGCGGCGTGCGCGCTTTCCTTTGCCGTGGTTGGTGGCACGTTCGCCATAGAGGGGATTATCCGCGCGCGGCGGTTTTCGGTGACGTTCCACACTTCTGGATCCACAGCCAAGCCGAAGACTATCGTGAAAACGTTCGCGTCCCTCGCGAAGGAGGTGGCCTTCCACCGCGCACGCCTCGCGGACGTCCTTGCGCGCAAGCCCGTGTTCCTCTCCACGGTCGAACCCCACCACATGTACGGCATCCTCTGGCGCGTGCTGCTCCCGAAGGCGGCGGGCTGTACGGTCGATCCTGAGGTAATCCTCACGCCCGAGTCGCTGCTGGAGAAGATGCGCTCCGCCGAGAGCGTATTTCTCGTAACAACGCCAAGCTTCCTCGCGCGGTTCGTGGAGTACGCGGACCAGTACGACATTCCGCGCAACGTGGTGGAGCTTACCACCTCCGGCGCGCTTCTGACGGCGGACGTCGCAGCCGCCGCACGTCGGATATTCGGCCGCGCGCCGCTTGAAATCTTCGGTAGCACGGAGACGGGCGGCGTGGCGGATCGCAGACAGGAGACGGGCAATGAGCTGTGGACGGTGTTCGATCCGGTGAAGGCATGGGCGGACGCGGAAGGACGGCTTGTGGTGTCCTCGCCCTTTTCGTGCCGACGGCGTTTTACCTTGGGCGACGGCGTGGTTTTTGAAACGGATCGTCGCTTCAGACTCTGCGGGCGCATGGATCGGATGGTTAAGATCGCGGAACAGCGCGTGTCGCTGCCTGAGATGGAGGCGACGATGTGCCTTATCCCCGAGGTGGCAGAGGCGGCGCTTGGCGTGGTGGAAGGCCCGTACGGCCCGTCTCTCGGTGCGGTCGTCGTGCCGCGAAAGGGGTGGATGGACCTCAAGACTCTCGGAAAGCATGCATGTGCCCGCGCCCTGCGTGCGAAGTGCCAGCAGTTTTTCCCGAGGGGGGCCGTCCCGCGCAAGTACCGTTTCGTCCATGCGCTTCCACGCAACGCGCAGGGGAAGGTCCAGGCATCCGCCATCCAGGAAATCCTATCCTCCCAGATGGCAGAGCCGTTCGTGGAAAACGAGGTACGTACGGCGGCCACGTATGCGGCTGACTTCACGTTTGATGGCGACTCGGCCTACTTCAAGGGGCATTTTATCAATTATCCGGTATTGCCTGGCGTGATTCTGCTCGGCATGGCACATCACTTCGCCGAATCGTTCGTCGGGCGCGCGCGGGCACTGCGTACGGTCAAGAAAATGAAGTTCTCGCATGTACTGCGTCCGGGCGAGACGGTGCATTTCACGCTGACGAAGAAAACGGACGACGAGTTCACCTACGAATACCGAAAGGGGAATGTGCAATGCGCAAGCGGCGAGTTGTGCTTCTAGCCGTGTTGGCTGCTTTTTGCGGAACGGCGGCGAGCGAAACGGTTGCCGTTACGTCCGGCTCAGATGCGGCCTTGCCGGAAACCGCGTCCGGCACGTTCATCCAGCGCAAAACGCTGGCGGACGTTGAAGTGACGATCACGTCCACCGGCACGTTCCGGTTCGAGAAGGGACGTCTCTTCGAGTGGTGTACCTTGAAGCCGCTTCCCTCCACGTTCACCGCCACGCCCACGAACTACGCGATTACCGTGAACGGCAAGACCACCACGCGCAAACTCAAAAGCAACGTGGACGAAATCGCGAAGGTGTTTGAGATCAAGGAAGTGAAGGAATTCGTGAAGGGTGTGAAGAGCGAGCCGCAGGTCGGATTCCCAAACAAGGTGACGGTCGAGTTCAAGAACGGTGACCGCCTAGACATCGAGATGAAGCGGTGAAGACGGCGCGCATAGTCCTTGCGGTTCTCATCGCGCTTGCGGGGGCCGTGCTCGCAAGGCGCGTGTGCGAGGGATTGCGCGTCGAGACGGACGTTCTTGCGCTTGTCGAGATGGAGCACAGCGGTTCACTGATGGAACTCGCGGCCGGACGCGCAAGACAGGGACAGCTGCTTCTCGAAGGCGGCGACGAGGAACAGCTCATAAAAGTGGCAAATGTACTATCCGAGCAATTCAAACTCAACCCCGCAGTCGATTTTCAGAAGACGCTGCGCTATCTCGCCCCGCGCACACGCGGACTGGTCTCCGCCGAAACGCGCGAACTGCTCCGCGCGGGCAAGTTCAAGGAAGTTGCCAACGCCTCCGTCGCGCGTCTTTTCGGCCCTGTACCGCCATTTTTTTCAGTTAAGGACGATCCGTTTCTGCTCGCCACGGACTATGCGATGTCCATGCAGTCGAACCTCGCCCCCGGCTGGTCTCTCAAGGACGGATATCCCGTCTGCGAGCGCGGCGACCGACACTTCCTCCTGATGCAGTGCGGCGACCTCTCGCTTGAAAAGGCGGAGGAGATCATGCAAGGCGCGGAACGCGTCTATGGCTCCTTCGCCGCCGGCGTCGCGAAGATATGGTGCTGCGGGCCGGTGTTCCACACGGCGCGTTCCACATCCCGCGCGAAACGTGAAATCAACGTCCTTTCCGTGATATCGGTCGTTCTGGTGGCTCTGCTCGGATGGATGCTCTTCCGTTCGTGGCGGTTCGTGCCGCAGTTGCTCGCCACGGTGGGCGTGGCGTTTTTCGTGGCCACGGGGGCGCTTTTCGCGGTATTCCCGCGTCCGCACGTGATCACGTTCGTCTTCGGCGTGACGCTCATCGGGCTTGCCGTGGACTATGTGTACCATTCACGTTCCGCTGGCGGGGCGGGGAAGGTGCTCAAGCCGCTCACGCAGTCTCTTGCCACGTCGCTCGTCTGCTTCGCGCCGCTACTTTTCGCGAATATTTCTGCTATGCGCCAGATGGCGCTCTTCACGATGGCGGGTCTTGCGGGGGCGTATCTGTGCGCGCTCGCGTGGCGGTCGAGACATGCGAAACCATGTACATGCATTGGTGAGATACATGGAGACGAACAACTCGGTAAACGAGCCAAAGGCCTTTTGCAGGTAATCGTCAGTGTTCTGGTACTTGTGGCTATGTGCGGGATATGTCGTGTTAAGGTCTCGTTCGAACCATCGGCGTTCTATAGCCCTGGCAAGTTCCTTGCGGAAGGGGAGAAGCGGCTCTTCGAGTTGAATCCGATGGGCGGCGGAAAGTTTGCGTACATCAAGGGAAAGACGTTGCAGGAGTCACTCGAAATCGAGGAGGCCGTGGGGTTGAGGGGACTTTCCGCTGTGATTCCGTCGCTGAGGCGTCAGTGCGAGAACGCAGCGTTAGTTGAAAAGCTTAAAGAAAACGAGGGAAAGGCTTACACGGAGCTTACTGGGTTAAAGATGCCGTTGGAGGACAAGAGAGGTTTTCTGGACGCAGCTAACGTGGAGGACGAATCTCTGAAGAAGATCGTGCGTACGTTTTCGCCCCGTGGCGACGAGATCGTGATGCCGTGTCCCGAAGGGTTCACGAGCTCCGATCCGCGCGTGGTGGTGCTTGATCCGCGTCAGACGGCGAAGGGAATGTTCGCACGGCTCTTCATTTCGGCGGGAAAGCTTTTTTACATTTCGCTTGCGGCGCTTGCGGTGCTTCTCATTGTATTTTTCCGCAAAAAGTTCTTCGATTACATGAGCGGCGTCGGTGGTGCGGTCCTCTGCACGATGGGGATGTTGGGCTGGCTGGGGATTCCGCTTACGTGCTTCACGCTCCTCTGCTTCTTCGTGATGGCGGGGTTAGGGCTCGACTACGTAATCTTCCACCGTTCCAAGTCCGTGCCGGAGACGCAGCGTACGGTTCTTTATTCATTCCTTTCTTCGCTTGCGGGTTTTGGAATGCTTGCGTTTACGGAGTTTCCGGTCACGCGCGGAATGGGGGTGACGCTCGCGTTCGGTCTGTTTTTCGCATATTTATACTCATTCGACGAGTTTTTCCGTCGTCGGCGTGTAACTTCTTTTCCCGAAGCGGGTAAACAGGGTAGAACCAACAACTCAAATGCAGCCAGAGGAGAATAGAAATGGGTCGATCAGTAATCACAGGAGTGGGGAACAATAACATCCCCCAGCCGATCGTCAACAGCGTGCATGAACGCGAAGAGCAACTACGTGGATCGACGAACTTCATCATCCGCGACATGCACAATACGATCACGATCGCCGGCAACCACACGGACTGGTTCAAATAACGGGAAGCGGCGGATCGTACTAGACTGGAAAGTTCCATGGCGTGACTCGCCTCTTAAAACGGAGATACTTCGTTGCGGATGTTTGTGGCGATGAAAGGAGTTCAGATGTCAGAGTTTTATCCATTGCCGCCTGATGTGCGGCGTCGAATTGAAAAATGGCTCAAGGGGCATCTGGAAGAGACTACGGACGCGGATGACATCCCCTGCGTAGTTACGCACGATGGCGGAGAACCCGATGCTCGCACTTTCGCGAGGTTCCCGCCATGCGGCCTTTCCCCAACGGCGTCCGCGAAGCTGGCGGCGTCGATCAGCGCGATGGTTGAAGAACCGTTTGCGAACGAGCTGAACCGCTGGCTGGAACGCAAGGGGGTGGATCCGGTTTCGGTCTATAAGGGCGCGGGCGTGACAAAGCAGGTGTGGGCGAAGCTCCGTAGCGTCAGCGAAAGGCGCAAGCCGAGCAAGGATACCGCGCTGGCACTTGCGGTCGGTTTCAAGATGACGCCCACTGAGGCCGACGAGTTTCTGGCGAACGCGGGTTACGCATTTTCGCCTGCCTCACGCCGCGACGCAATCGTACGCTTCTACCTTGCGCATTCCGACTGGGACATTCTCGGTATCAACGCGGCGTTGTTCGACTTCGGCGAAAGGCCGTTGGGCGAGAGATAGCGAAAAGAGTATATCGGATTGCGGCAAAAGTCGCCTTGGCGGCTACCTTTTGCGAGGGTGTTGGTGTTATACTTCACGCCATCAACAACCCTCAACAAAGGAATGCATGAAAACCAAGTTATGCGCGTCTTCTTCATTTGTGCCTCTGGTGGTGCTGCTCGGGGCGGTTGCCGGATTGGCAGTCATGGGGCTGGTGTTCTGCTGGCTCTGCCCGGACATGTCGCATGATGTCGGAGGTTCCGCCTCGCGATGGTATTTCAAGCGTCAGGTCGTTTGGAATATCGTTGGCATAGCGGCGTTTTACGCGGCGGCTGTTATCGGATGGAAGCGTTGGCTCAAGGCAGCGCCTTTCCTGTTCGAAGGTTGGGTTGCACTTTGGTTTGCCGCGCACATGCGGCAGCTCGATGGCGGGGCATCCACAACTGTGCCGATAGGGTCGATTTCATTGGATGTCTGGGCTCTTTTCCCTGTCGCACTTGCCCTGTTGGCGGCTTGGCTTCGCGAACGATATGAGATTCGGACAAGGCGAATCCTATTCATCGTCGGTGTCGCGGCCGTTACCGTAACCGCATGTGATCTCATCACGGACGAAAGCCGAATGAATCGCATCGCGGTGTTTTTCGCAGAAGAGAGCTCCCCGGCAATGTCTCCTTCGGCATGTGCGCGCAGTTTCGCCCAGAGCCAGGCATGCAAGGCTTTCACGCAGGCCAAATGGTTATCGTCTAGCGATGCGGAGATTTTACGAAGCCTTCCAGGGCAAGCGACCTATTCGATGCCGGCATCGTCTGCCGTCATGTTCGGGAAGTGGTTTATATTCGTAGCAGGTGGATTTTTCGCTGTCATCGCGTTCAGCCTCATTTGGCTCTGGCGCGTTACCAAGGACAGGGCAAAGCAGGCATTCGTCTTGGTTGCAGGGCTGGGAAATATCGTCCCCGTCGTGTTTGGAGTCTGCCAATGCCTTGGGATTGTGCCGATGTCGTACATGTGCGTACCGCTTGTGTCAAATTGTACAACGTCGGTTCTGGCGTCATGGCTCGGTGTCGGCATTCTCGCTTCAGCGTGTGTTGGCAGGGGCGAATTCGTCTGGTCACGAGCAGAGTACCTGTCGGAATAATTGGTGTCGGTGACATGCATATCGAATTGTCTTACCGTGGCCGTGTGTTTGCGCCCGTGTGTTTGCGGAAATAATTTAGGAACAATTGTCTAGTTCAAGGAACGAGAGTATGATATACTACAAGCCAATGGAAAACAATGCACAGCGGTACAAGAAGCCGTTCCGCGAATGGCTTCTGAATCTCTGCGGCTATGAAGTCTGGCCGCTGATGCACAACGACCCTCGCATACTGGGCCCGCAGCCGCGCATTCTGACGCGGCGGCAGTGGGTTGCCATGAAAGAAATGCAAAGGGGGAATCCCTGTGATTGTGAATCCTCAGTGGAAAGGAACGACTGTGAATCTGGTCAATAGGGTAAAGGCTCTCTGGCGTCTTTTGGAAACGGCAGACGCCATCGAACAGCTGAATAATGATTCCGCTTCGGCTCTGAGTCGGATTGAGGAAGTGTCGGCCAGACTTGATGCATTGACAAAGTACCAACAGGAACTAGAGGCGGAGGCGAAAGAATGCATGGGGAAGGTCCGTTATGAAATCGAGGATGTCCGGAAGGATGTGATCGGACTGAGGAAGGATTTTGCCGCTGTAGATGAAATGGCGCAAAAGAAGGTGCAGGATATTGCTGATAAGATTACTGCTTTGGTGGCAGATGTGAGCAATCAGGTTAAAATTTGCCGCGAAGGCGCCAGCCAGCTTGAACCAGAGATAAAGCGACTCACGGATAAGGTTTTTGAATTGAACGGTTGAGGTGGGTTCATGCGCAATTCTGCCACTACATTTCGCGAAGCCGTTTCTAGGATAGAATCCCTGGATCTGGCACCGGAGAAATGGACGCTTGCTTCCGGCAGTATCGGTAGTCTGGCGGCGGCACTAAAAGAGTTTTCAGCATTTGGTAGGGCGTTGAACCACTGCAAGAAGGCGGCAAAAGAAGAGTTTGCATATATCAACGGTCGCGTTGACGCAGTGAAAACCATAGGTGACGAAGTGTCTGGCATGGGCTTCCCCGAGCTGGATGCAGACCTATCAGGACTTTCCGCAGATGAAAAGGAGAGGAGTAAAGCTCTGCGCAATGAGGCAAGAGGCATTTTTGAGGGATTCAAATCGGACTTCACAAATGAATTCAAACTGTTGGGGCAAGAGCTCGACAAGGCTACACGCGAGTCATCTGATTTCAAGGTCGTGTTGTTTGGACGTACTCAGGTCGGGAAGAGTACGACGCGCGAAGCGCTCACTTGCGGAGACGGCGCAACCATTGGACACGGAAGCAGTTCGACAACAAAATCATGCCACGAGTACACATGGCGGAATCTGCATGTCTGGGATACGCCAGGCATCGATTCACGCAAGGACACCAACCGGGACGATTCCGGAGTAGGGGATGAAGAGCGTGCCGCGAGCGAGAAACTCGAGACGGCGGACATGGCGGTCTTTATCTGCAAGACGGATTCCCTGGAGCCAAAAGAAAGACAACGACTTGCTCAGATTGTGGTGTCTGGACGACCCTTTGTGGTCCTTTTGAATGTTGTTGCAAGTTTCACGGATTACACGAACTTCAAAAAGCGTCGCATGGATCGTAAGATAAACCGTGAGGCGCAGCGAGAATTCATAGATGATCTCGTATGTGGAGCTCACGGACTTCATGCGCCAGACGAAAGGTTCTCGGCTGCTGAGGCGGAAAGAGTCAGGGAGAACCTTATTCCGATTCATGCTCTCGCTTGTTTCTACAGCCGTGCCAAGAATTGCAAAAAGGTAGATGAGTTCTACGGAAAATACAAGGTGACGCGTTCGGAGTTGTACGCACTTTCTAATTTCGGGGAGTTCCGCCAATATCTGACCAGATTCATTTGCTCAAACGGCTGCTCGGAACGCCGGAAAACCATAGACCGCGTTTTTGTGGAAAAGACGGGGAAATTCTTTAGTAGGAAACAAAATGAAATTAGGCGATTTATCAAGGACAAGATAGAAAAGGACATAGATGTTTTCGTAAAAACCAGGAAGACAATCACTGACAAGGAATGTAGATGGACCGGTGGGGCGCTTAGAGTTAAGATTCAGACACTACTTACGCAAGAAATAGACTCATACTCGGTCGCCATGCGATGCATAGAGAACGACTACAGAAAAGATCGAATCAAAAGCGTCTGGACGGAGTGTTTGAAGCAAGGAGTGGAGAAATCGCAGAACTTCCTTGCAGAAGATTTCCGAAAAGACCTCGGGCGGGTCTTCGAGAACATGGCAGACGCATTAAAATTCAACGCAGACGCATTTGCGCGGATATCCGACGTCGAAGAAAAAGGGGTAGACGGTCGTAAGGTGGTCAAGTGGAGCAAACGACTTGCGGGATGGGGCGCGGCGGGGTTGTTTGCCGTGAACTGGTGGAATCCATGTGGCTGGGTCGTCGCAGCCGCCTGGATATTGACAGGGGTTGCTTTTGTGTTGAATTGGTTTGATGACTTATTTCGCAGTACCGAGAGCAAAATCCGAAGATTGAAAGAGCAATTTGACGGGCATCTGAATACGATATGTGGTGAATTATGCCAGAAGGCAGAAGGTGATTTTAGAACGGCGATCAAGAACGCCGATACGGCGCTTGGTCAGCAGGTGGAAGAGAAGAAGCTTTTAAGTAGGCATTTTGCTGACATTGCCGTGGTTTGCAAGCGTGCGAACGCGGTAGTGTCGGAAGTCGAGAACAGGATGAACAGCCATTAACGAGGCAATTCATAAACTCGTGTTCGGCATCAGTTGAGGCATGAAGGGGCATTGTGCCATAACTGAAAAAAGCCATTTTCCAGTGTTTGTAGCAAAG
>CACZAK010000048.1 GCA_902779075.1 uncultured bacterium
TACATCAAGGAATACACCGGCGGCCGGAAGCGCGGACAGTTCATTGACGACTACCTCGCGCTTCTCGAAGACTACCGCAGGGCCAATCGAAAGGTGAAGCCCTTCATCTGGACGAAGCTTTCGCCGCTTGCCGAGGGTCAGCGGTTCTACCGTAGCCCGGAGCCTTTCCTTATGCAGGCTGATCTTGAGGCGGTCGCTCAGCTGTGCGAAAGCTTTAATTGGAACAGCGGACACTGTAGCGTTGATATGCAGGAGCCACTACGGGAAAAGATGAACGAAATCTTCGCCCGCGACAAGATACACCCGAACACCGAAGGCGCACGCGTCATCGCGGAGGCGACTTTCAATGCGCTGATGGATCCTGACAACCGGAGTTGCTGCACGTGCTTTCCAAAGGTCCCGCCTTGTCCGGATTACAAGCGCGCGCACGAATACTGGCTCTGCGCCGGACAGTCCAACATGCAGAAGGGCTGGGGCGAGTTTAACGCGTCGCCCGCCGAAAAGGCGCGCGTCAAGGGCGAGCTGGAGCGGCTTGCGAAGTGCAACATCTGGTTCTGGGATTTCAACGACGGCAAGTGGAACAAGTTGACGACTCAAAATGCTTTGCGAAAGAGCGCATTCGGCGTTTCCTTCGCGATTCGGCGCGCCGAGGCGACGGGCAAGGCGATTTTCATGCTTTACGTCGCGGCTGGCGGTGCGCCGACGGAATCATTTCTTAGCGAGCAGACGATGTGCGCCATTGGCAAGGACGGCAAGCCGCTTTATCCGCACCTCGCGGCGATTGCGACGAACCGCCACCGTCTTGACCAGAACAAGGACTTCCCGTGCAAGTGGGTTGCGAGGGAATATCCGCGCCGCAGAGGCAACAGGGAAGAGGCATACTGGTGGCCGGTATCGAAGATGTACGACCATGGGATCAAGCCCATCAAGGATTGTGGAATCAAGGTGCCGGATACGGCGCTTCCTTCGGATTACATTGAAGAGACGCTTCGTGCGGTCGTCGCCGAGTTGCGGGGTGACCGTAAGATTCCCTTCATCATGATGGGCCTGCCGAAGATGGGGCGGCCGTGGGAGCCGTACCGTGCCGCGCAGAAGAAAGTGTGCGAAGAGACTGGGGTTATCTATGTCGATACCTTCGGCGCGGGCCTCGGCGATATGCACGATGTGCATCCAAGGGATAAGGTGCCGTTTGCCGAGCTTGCGATCAAGGCACTGGTGAGACAGCAAGCGTACAACAACAAGGCGGGGGGTGAATGACAGCAAGCGTACAACAGCAAGGTGGGGGGAGGACAACAAGCGTACAACAACAAGGCGTGCAGCCATTGACGCAGCGCGATTGCAAAACTTGTTGTCGTACGCTTGCTGTCACCCCTCCTGACGCCGCCACCCCATCTTGTTGTAGTACGCTTGCTGTCACCCCTCCTGACGCCGCCACCCCATCTTGTTGTAGTACGCTTGCTGTCACCCCCATGCACCACAAAGGCCTGCTCGGCTGGCGCTACAACTCTCGCTGCAACTACATGATCACCCTTGTCACGGAGCCGCGCACTTCGGTTTTCGGCGAGTTACGCGAATGGGGTGTCGAACGCACCGACGAGGGCCGCGTTGTCTATGACGTATGGCAAATGATTGAGAAGCGGTTCCCCATGGTACGCGCCACCTACAACGCAATCATGCCTGACCATTTCCACGGCATCATATTCATTACCACTGATGGCGAGGTGGGCCTAGACGATGTAGTGGCGTTTTTCGCGGCGGAAGTTGAGCGACGAATCGGACGCCGTGTGTGGTGCGACCTATGGCGCGATTCGGTTTGTCTTGCAAAGGGACAGTTGCACAGGCAGATAAACTACGTGCTGAGCAATGCGAAACGCCGGTGGATCAAGGAGAACAACCCCGAGCTTTTCAGGAAGGTCATGGGCTTTCGCCACTGGCGACTTGATCTCGCGAACGAGACGTTGGCGGGCGTGCCAGAGTTTGACGAACGGTATTTCCGGGGGGACTCGTTCGGGCGCGAGGATCGCGAATTCTGGGATCTCGAAACTGGGGAAGAGATCGTGAAACCCAGAAAGGCGAATAGAGTCCAGTGGGCATTTGACGGGGGAAGACAACAAGCGTACAACAGCAAGGTGGGGGGAAGACAGCAAGCGTACGACAACAAGGTGGGGGGGAGACAGCAAGCGTACGACAACAAGGTGTCTTGCTGTCGTACGCTTGCTGTCACCTCTCCCGACGGCAACCCATCTTGCTGTCGTACGCTTGCTGTCACCCCTCCCCACATCGAATGGACGGCCCTCGGCAACCCTTTTCTTCTTGACGCACCTCTCCTGATCGCCTTGCAAATCCCTGCGGAGGCGTCGTCTGAATTCGTCGACGACCTTGCCGCCAAGATCGTCACGAAAGCGGAGCGAGGGGCTGTTGTCGTGGGCACATGGATGTCCCCCGGCGAGCAGACTGTCAAGAAGAGGGTGTTGGAATGTGGCGGAAGCCTTGTACAGCTGCTCCCCGAGGGGATGGGACGATACTACAAGCCTGGCGGCCGTGATTTCGATCGGTGCGCAGAGGGGCGGATGCTCGTGCTTTCGCCATTCGCGCCACGAGAGGCTGGCAGGACGCTCGAGAAATGCGACAAGCTGCGTTTCGAGTGGCTGAATTTTGCGGTGCGCGCGATGGGCGATTTGACCATCGGGGGTGCAAGGGTACAACCAACGGGGCATGGTGAGACAACAAGCGTACAACAGCAAGGTGGTGGTGAGACAACAAGCGTACAACAGCAAGGTGGGGGTGAGACAACAAGCGTACAACAGCAAGGCGGGGGTGAGACAACAAGCGTACAACAGCAAGGCGGGGGGCCATTGATGCAGCGCGATTGCAAAACTTGTTGTAGTACGCTTGTTGTCTCATTCCCAGACGAAAAAGGAAATGAAAGGAATGCAAATGAAAGCAATAAGTAAGGTAATCGCTACGATTACAGGAAGCCTCTGCGCTGTAGTGACGGCGGTGGCGTCGCCCGTGGCGGTGGATTGGAAGGCGGGCGAGACCGCGCCCGCGAAGGTCGCGCGGCCTTTCGCGGGTTTTCTGCCGGATGGGCGGTTTGTGGTTGCTGGCGGCAGCGATTTCGTTGATGGGAAGAAGGTTTACCGCTCTGGCATCTATGCCCGAGAGTTGGACGGCAAGTGGTCGAAGGTCGGCGAACTGCCGCATGGATTTTTTGTGCGGGCGGCGTGAGCGGCGGTCGCGGGGCGACCGCCCTACCGGTTGCTGATGCGTTTTTACTGACGCTCGAAGACGGTGCGTCCCGCGTCTCGCTTCTCACGTCATTGCCGCTCCTGCCGGAGCCGGTTTCCATGGGCGCGGTGGCGGCCGATGGCACGAAGGTGTACGTGGTGGCGCAGAAAAAGGTGTGGTCTCTTGATGTTGCCAAGGCGCTAGATGCAGATCCGGCGATTCGCAAGTCGGCTGAATGGTCTGCTGTCGCCGAGCTGCCTGGGCCTGCACGTTCGCAGATGGTTGCGGCAATCCAGAACGGCGACCAGAAGGAAAAGCTGCTTGTGGTTTATGGTGGTTTCGATGCCGCAACGAAGCAACCGCTCCACGATGGCTACGCGCTGGTGCTTTCAGAGGTGGGGAAATCCGGAATATCCGGAAAATCCGGAAAGTCCGGGAGCCTCTGGCGCACGCTTGCGCCGTTGCCAGAGGGCGTGACCACCATCGGTGCGGCGTTTCTGCCGAGCGGGCACCAGCACATTCTTCTCGTGGGGGGCTTTGGCGAGAAGGGCTGGATCGACCGCGCGATCAACGGCTCGACCGAAACCGACCCCGTGAAGCTCGGCTGGCAGCGCAAGATCCTCGCCTACAACTGCGTGACCGATGCCTGGTGCGAATACGGTGAGATTGCGCCTGGGGATAGTCCCCGCTGCGGCGCGGCGGCGGGTATCAAACCTGGCAAGACGCCGGAGCAGTACACGCTCATCCTCGCTGGCGGTGAAGTCGCGCCGATGAAACGCACTGACGCCGTTTCTGTCGCAAGCTTCAAGAAAACCGGCAAGTTCGGCGCGACGGCGTGGGCGGTCGTCGGCGTGTATGCGCTCCTGATGGTCGCGATGGCCGTCTATTTCATCCGCAAGAAGAAGGACGAAAACGACTACTTCCGCGGCGGCAACCGCATTCCGTGGTACGTCGCCGGAATGTCCATATTCGCGACGATGCTTTCGTCGATCACGTTCATCGCAATACCTACACAGGCGTATCTCCAGGACTGGCGCTATTTTGTAATGGCGTTCTTCATCATCGGCATGGCGCCTGTGGCGATCTACTACTACCTGCCGTTCTTCTGTCGCCTTGGAATAACATCAGCCTACGAATACCTCGAGAAGCGCTTCAACCTCGGCGTGCGGCTCTTTGGATCGGCGGCGTTCGTCGTGTTCATGGTGTGCCGCGTCGCGGTCGTGACGCTCCTCCCCGCAATCGCGCTCAACGCCGTCACGGGAATCTCCATCGACGCCTGCATCCTCATCTGCGGCATTCTCACGATGATCTACTGTTCGCTTGGTGGTCTGGAGGCCGTCATCTGGAGCGACTTCGTGCAGGGAATCGTCCTGATGGGCGGGGCGGTCTCGGTGCTCGTGCTGCTCATCCTCAAGACCGGACCCGACGGCGCGCATTTCTCGACGTTCTGGAACGTCGCCACCTCGTGCGAGAAGACGCGGATGTGGGACTTCCGCCTCCTCTTCACGCAGCCCGTCTTCTGGGTCGTCGCGGTGCAGGGGCTCATCTCCAACCTCTCCAGCTACACGAGCGACCAGTGCGTGATCCAGCGCTACATCGCGACGCCCGACGAGAACGCGACGAAGCGCTCCCTGTGGTTCAACGGTTGCATGAGCGTTTTTGCGCAGATCGTGTTCTACGGAATTGGTACGGCGCTCTTCGCGTTCTACCACACGAACCCGACGGCGATGGACGTCACGATGCCCAAGGGCGACTCGGTTCTCCCGATCTTCATGGCCACGGAGATGCCGCCGTGGCTCGCGGGCCTCGTGATCGCGGCCGTGTTCGCGGCGACGATCTCCACGCTTTCGGCGAACCTCAGCTCCGCCTCGACGGCAGTCGTCACCGACTTCATCAAGCGCTTCAAGCCCAACATCCCCGGCAAGGCTCAGATCCGCTGCGGACAGGTCTGCACCTACGTGGTGGGCGTGGTGGGCATCTTCGCGGCGCTCACGCTCGCGCGCATGGAGTCGAGCGCGCTCTTCGACAACTTCAACAAGTACATCGCGATGCTCACGGCGGGTCTGACGGGGCTCTTCTTCATGGGCGTGTTCATCCCGCGCATCAAGGGTGTCGCGGCGGTGCTCGGGCTTGCGGCGAACTACTTCGTGTGCTTCAGCTGCGAGATTCTGCACTGCGACGTGTTCGGGCTCAAGTTCCACCCGTTCCTCCTCGGCGGCATCGGACTCGTCGTGTGCGTGGCAGTCGCATACATCGCGTCGTTCCTCCTTCGCGAAAAGGGGCGCGACCTTGCAGGTCTCACATTGAAGACGCTTAAGAAGCCCAGTGGCTCTGTGCGCTGACGCACGGTTTTGGTATAATATCCAACGATTTCCAACGAACCACGAACCACGGAAGGTCAAAATGACATACGAACAAGCCAAGGCGGCATTGGAGAAGAACGGGCAGGGCCATGTCCTGCAGTTCTGGAAGAAACTCTCTGCGGCGGAACGCAAGGCGCTCCTCGCGCAGGTCGAGACGATCGACTTCAAGGAACTGGCGCGCTGCAAGGCGATGCTGTCCGGCGAAGGCGCGGCGTCCGCGAAGAAGGGCAAGCCCACGGCCCCGAAAGTGCACGAGCTGAAGGGCGCGGCCCTGAAGCGCGCGGTCGAGGCCGGCGAGAAGGAACTCGCCGCCGGACACGTCGGCGTGCTGCTCGTCGCGGGCGGACAGGGTTCGCGTCTCGGCTTCGACGGACCAAAGGGCGCGTACTCGATCGGCCCTGTCACGGGCGCGTCGCTCTTCTACTTCCACGCGCGCAAGATCCTCGCGCTCACCCTCCGCTACAAGACGCCCATCCCGTTCTACGTGATGACGAGCGCAGCGAACTACGCCGCCACGGTGGCGCACTTCGAGGAGAACGACTACTTCGGTCTTGACCCGGCGGACGTGATCTTCTTCAAGCAGGGCATGTGGCCCGGCATGACGCCCGACGGCAAGATCTTCCTCGACGCCCCCGGACGCATCTTCATGAGCCCCGACGGACACGGCGGCATGATCGCCGCCCTCAAGGCGAACGGCTGCTTCGACAACATGCGCGCGCGTGGCGTGAAGACGCTCTTCTACTTCCAGGTGGACAACCCGCTCGTGGAGATCGCCGATCCCGCGTTCATCGGTCTCCACACGCTCGAGAAGAGCCAGTACTCCCTCAAGCTCACCGCCAAGCGCGAGCCCACCGAGGGCCTCGGCATGGTCGTGAAGCGTGACGGGCACTTCGATATGATCGAGTACACGGAGATGACGGACGAGATGAACAACCGCCGTCGTGCGGACGGCGAGCTCTACTTCAAGTACGGCTCCCCCGCGATCCACGTGTTCGACCGTGCCTTCCTCGAGAAGGAGGCCGCGAAGGCGATGCCCCTCCACCTCGCGCACAAGAAGATTCCGTGCGTGGACGCCTTCGGCAAGGTCGTGAAGCCGACGGAGCCGAACGGCTACAAGTTCGAGAAGTTCATCTTCGACGCGCTGGCGGATGCGAAGGGTGTTTCGTGCCTCGCGTTCGACCGCCGCGAGGAGTTCTCGCCCGTCAAGAACGCGGAGGGCAAGGACTCCCCCGCGACGTGTCAGGCCGACCTTCAGGCGAAGTGGCGTCGCCAGCTCGCCGAAGCGGGCGTGACCGTGGCCGAGGGCGTGCCGGTGGAGATCGACCCTGTCTACGCGCTCGACGCGCGTGACCTCGCCTCGACCGGCCTGCTCCTCCAGGGATGCTGACATGAAGCGGAAGTCGAAGAACGACACGCGCCCCGGCTGGGACGAGTACTTCATGGAGATCGCCCAGGTGGTCGCCAAGCGGTCGAACTGCTCGCGCCGGAAGGTGGCGGCGGTGATCACGAAGGAGAACCACCGGGGGGTGTCCGCGCTGCGCGGGCAAGACGCCTAGCGGCAAGGGCCTCGACGAGTGCCTCTGCGTACACGCCGAGCAGAACGCGATCTGCCAGGCCGCACGCTACGGCGTGAACGTGAGCGGCGGCACGATCTACATCACCCTCTCGCCCTGTCTCACGTGCGCGAAGCTCATCATCAACTCCGGCATCTCGGAAGTGGTGTACGGCGGCGACTATACGGCGTTCCTCGACACGGTGAAGGAGATGTTCCGCCAGGCCGGCGTGAAGTGCCGCAGTTTCGCCCTGAAGGAACCGGCGCAGTGAAGCCAAGCAAAACTCGGCAGAATGACTTGGCAGAATGGGCCGGCGTGCCCGGGGTACATGGAGTGATTTATGGCACAGAGGCTTTTGAAGCGAAAAACACATAAGGTCGCACCGCCACCACCGGGAGGGGTGCGCTCCTGCGCGACTGCCTCCGTCGTCCTCGTCGGCACATACAAGAAGGGGCAGCTCGCCTGGATCAAGCGCCACGGCATCTACAACTACCCCGTGAAGGACGGGGACGAGTTCGATGAAAAGGCCTTCGCGTCCATCAAGGAACTGTGGCTCTACGCGGATGTAAAGGGCACGCGGCATGTGTTTGAGGCGGAGTTTGTCGGCAAGATGTCGCGAGCGGAGTTTCGTGCGGCGAATCCGACGTATGCGAAACTTGGCCCGTCGAAGAACAAGGCGTACTATGTATTTAAAACGTCTTTCCTCGACTACGGCCCTCGGCTCGACGATCCCATCGTGATCGCGCGCGCGGCGGACTTCGGCGGCCGCTCGGCGAAGGTGAAGAAGGCCATCGAGCAGTTCAAGTCCGACGGCGAGTTCGCGCCGCTCGAACACTACCTCCCCTCCGACCTCGCCCAGATCCCGAGCAACCGTCTCCGCGTCTGCGAAGCTGCGGTGCAGTTGAATTTTTTTGCATCTTTGTTTTCGCCGAAACAAATTACCAGCCCACTCGTAAAAGCAAAAGATTATAATGTCATTTCGTTATTTTCTGGTGCCATGGGATTAGACAACGGCATCGAGAAGGCAGGTATGAATATCCGCTTGTGTGTTGAGATTCAACATGCAATGGCGGAAACAATTCGTAAAAATCGTCCGCACATACCATTGGTTGAGGATGATGTGCGTAATTATTCGGGAGCGGAGTTGAGGGCATTAGCGGGACTGGATGAAGCAGACGAGGTTTTTCTTGTATGTGGAGGACCTCCTTGCCAAGCATTCAGTACAGCAGGTAAAAGGCTTGGCTTCGATGATGACCGGGGTAATGTCTTTTTAAAATATCTGGATTTAATTGGTGAAATTAAGCCTAGATATTTTATCCTCGAGAATGTCCGAGGTCTGCTCTCGGCAGCCTATGTTCCTCCAGATTTAAAAACAAATGCAGTTCCGAGCAAGGGGTCGGCTATGTTGTATGCGCTTGAAAAAATTAAGAATCTTGGTTATAGCGCAACCTTTACATTATATGACGCTGCTAACTATGGGGTTCCGCAAAACAGAGAACGTGTGATTATTCTAGGAAGTCGCGACGGCTACATGATCCCTTTGATTCCGCCTACATTTTCAAAGACGGGTAAGAATGGTTTACCGAAATGGCGAACATTTAGGTCTGCTGTAAGAGGGCTTAAGAAATGCACTGCGGTTCCTATCCCAACAAAGCGCTTGAAGTATTTCCGTTTGCTTGGCCCAGGAAGTAATTGGCGAAATCTTCCAGTTGAACTTCAGAAGGAGGCCATGGGCAAATCGTTTGCCCTACCTGGGGGGAAGACAGGTTTTTATCGTCGCCTTGCTTGGGATGAGCCGTCACCGACTTTGGTGACTTGTCCGACAATGCCGGCTACGGATTTGATGCATCCAGTAGAAGACCGGGCGTTGTCGATTGAAGAGTATGCTCGAATACAGATGTTCCCTGATTCTTGGGTTTTTAGCGGGACGATCTCAGACATTTACAAGCAAATCGGAAATGCGGTACCTGTTGGTATGGGATATGCTGCGGCACGGCATATTCTCTGGTTTGATTCGTTGACCGATGAGCAAAAAAGAAATGTTCAACTTGTTGACCCACACGCTGTGTATTCTCGGTACAAGAATACTAGCTTTGAGTTTTTCCAACGAAAGGTGAATTAGAAAATGAAAATGACTGACGATCTTCTCGTAAAGATTAAAAAATACGTCGTTGCGCACATTGGTGACTTTCACCAGAATCGGCTTGCTGGGCTGGACAAGCTAAAGTTGCAAAATGTCTTGGGGCGTAAAAACCCTTATTTGTTTAGGGCAAAGAATCAAGTGTCGGCAAATGAAATCGTGAAAGGTATTCTTGATTCCTTTTTATCCTCCTCGGAAGAAACTATTTTCGGCGATTGGCTGGAGGGGCTTGCTATTTTTATTGCTGGCGAGGTATATGGCGGAAAGAAATCCAGTGCACATGGAATAGATCTTGAATTTGATAGGGATGGCATCCATTATATTGTGTCAATCAAGTCTGGGCCTAATTGGGGAAATAGTAGTCAGATCAAGAAATTGGAGACAGATTTTAAGACTGCAAAGAAAATCCTCCACACGAGTAAAAGTAAGTTACATGTTGAGGCTGTAAATGGTTGCTGTTACGGTAAGAATGCGCATCCAGACAGAGGAGAATATCAAAAGTTGTGCGGGCAGGACTTCTGGGAGTTTGTTTCTGGGCGATCCGATTTGTTTGTTGAGATTATTGAGCCATTAGCGGCCAAGGCCAAAGAGCGAAACGAAGAGTTCATTGAGCGTTATCACTGCAAATTGAATTTATTTGTTAGAGAGTTTTTGAGGGATTATGCATTCGAGGATGGAAGTGTTAATTGGGAAAAGATTGTACGTCTAAATTCTGGAAGACGAGCGATAAGATAGTCAAAGCGAAGTAAGGTGATGCCACATGAAACGATATGCCGTAGATGTTCATCTGGATCTTGCACGGTGTTACGAGGTCGAGGCAGACAGCCAGGAAGAAGCCGAGCGCAAGGTCAGAGAAATGGTTTTTGTGAAGGGATTCAATCCTTTGAACGAGGGATTTGAACAGACTGAAGATTACGAAGTGACTTGTTCTGGAGAAGCCGATGAGAATGGTGAAATGGAGTATTTCTGACGCTTTTACATGTCCGGGCCATACGCAATCCTCATCATGTTTGTGAACAAGTTAGAGGATGAACCATAGCGCGTGGCCGTTGCCAAGCACGAAGATGATTCAATGGCTTCAAAGGTTTGAGGTTGAGAACTCAGTCAAATGACACGGCGCAAAGGAGACAAGATGAAACCAATATATGTGGTGACGATTCGCGAGACCGTGGATATGGAGCCTGATACAATCGATGTGGAGGCATTTAAAAGCAGAGACGCTGCCATTGCTTGGATTAACAAGCAGATATCCGAGAAGATAGACATGTATGGTCTGCCGGAAGGATCAATTGATGGTTGGCGTGTTGAGATAGGTGGTGAATCGCACACTATTCAGTATGGTTTAAGGGAGTGCGTGTTGCAATGATCACCTCCGCCTTTACCTGTACCGGGCCGTATGCGGTTCTCATCATGCTTGGGATCAAGCGCGTGGAGAACCGTGGCGCGATGCCCGTGCCGGCGAAGGGGCGGTGCGCGTTGGGATGCTCAAAGTCATTCTGCAATGAGGAGTATGGCAACTTCGTGCAGTGGGCGTCAAGCGCGCTGCCGCCGGGGGATTTCGAGCGCATTCCCGCCTGGGGCGATGTGAAGGATTGGCCGGGGAAGATCGTGGGGGCGTGTGATTACGAGGCGCGTGGGCGGAATGATTTGCGGTTGGAGGGGGAAGAGGCGAGGCGGCTGCACCCTACCAATGCGGCGGTCGCGTGGCGACCGCCCTGCCAGTGGGATGAGGGATATGCGTATTGGTGGGATTTGTCGGAGGTCGTGAGCTTCGACGAGCCGATTCCTTGCCGGGGCAACGTGGGGATGTGGCAGATGCCCGAAGCACTCGCGGTCGAGGTGATGCGGGCGGACGCGCGCACAAGGTCTGTCGGGGTGAAGGTTTCCACGACCGCAGACGCGGTGCGCGTTTTCCGCGAAGCGATTCCAATCGCCGGGGAACGCGAGGGTTTCTTCGTCCTGCCGCTTGACGCTTCGCGTCGCACGCTGTCCGCGCCGATCCTCGTTTCGCTTGGAGCGGACCATGGAACGGCCGCCGTGGATGCGGGCGAGGTGTTTCGCGAGGCGCTGAAGGTGGGCGCGGAGGCGATGATTGTCGCGCACAACCACCCATCTGGTGATTTGCGTCCGAGCGTGGCGGATAGGACTTTGACCAAGATGCTTGAAGAATTGTCAACCTTGATGAACGTACGACTCATTGACCATTTGATCGAGGGTGCGGCTACGTTCAAGGATAATGCCAACCCGACGTTCGTTTCGTTGCACGAGTTTGTGGAAGGGAGTGCTAGATTATGATTGAAAGTACACCGGCAAATGAAAACGCGAATCCTGATTCCGCGCGGGGCACGGCCACTATCGATACGGCTGCGGCCATCCGTCGTTACATGCAGATTCAACGTGAGATTGCGCAGCTGGAGCGCGAAAAGGAACAACTCCGCGATGTGCTCGCCAAGGAACTGGAGGGGAAGGCGCCTACGAAGTGGCACACAACTGTTGACGGGAAGCCGCTTGTGGTCACGCACCAACTCAAGACGGTCGTCCGCTATGACGAACCGCTCCTCCGCGAACGTCTCGGTGAAAAATACGCAGAGATACTCGAGATCGATGGCGTCAAACTCCGGAAAAACCGTGAACTGGTCCGCCCCTTGCTCATGCCCGTTCTGGATCGTGTCGGAAGCCCTGCGGCCGCGCGCGTGGAGAACGCCATACGCACCGGCACGCTGACGGTCGATGCCTTTCGCGGCGCGTTTCAGAAAACCGTTACGCCGTACATTTCAGTCCGCATCGAGACATCGCCTCCCGTGAAACCTGTAACAGACATGCCTTTTTGAACCGTCAAACAGAGAAAGCGAGAAACAGATGAAAATCGACAGTGACATGCTCTATGGACCGTGTCCATGCGGAAGCGGCAAGAAGTTCAAGTTCTGCTGCTGGCAGAAGTGCCGCGATTCAATCAATTCGGACATGACGCGAGCCGAAATCGTCCAGATCGTCCGTTGCGAGGCAGCACGGGCGAATCTTGCAGCATCAGATGTGAGAGGCAATGCCGTGGACGATGAAGATTGTGTTGAAGAAGAAGTGCCGAAGGGCGTGACGGCAGAGAAAGACGATGAAAGCACGTTCTTCCCGAAGCCGAAGTGGCGGATGGAATATGAACCGCGAAAGGATGGTGCGCCCGAAGAGGACGCAAAGGCCATCATCGAGGGACTGGTGCGTCCGTATGCTGAACGACATTGCTCCCTTGCCGATCATGAAGATGGCGAGGATTTCGTGATCGCCGTTATGCAGATGCACCACCAAACAGGGAAAAATATCAGCATCTGTCCATCGGTGGTACTCGGAAAATACAGTCAGTTCTGGGATGTGTTGTATGCGAAGCTAAAGGAGTTTTTCACGTATTTCTGCGATGCGGTGTATATGTGTGAGGTGAAATTTGATTCGTCCTGTGGCGGGCCGATCTTGATGCTTGATGACGGTAGTGGGCTGAAAGAAGTTATCATGGTTTCAATTCCAGATCGTTTCTCTGAGGTGGCGCAATGACCATCGGACTCGTCTCGCTCGGCTGCGCGAAAAACGCGGTGGACCTGCAGGTGATGGCCGGACATCTCCTGAAGGCGGGCCATACCCTCGCGCCCGATCCCGACTGCGCGGACGTGATCCTCGTGAACACGTGCGCGTTCATCGAGTCGGCGCGCGAGGAGGCCGTAGCCGAAATCGCGCGCGCGTGCGAGCTGAAGCGCGCGGGACGCTGCAAGGCCGTCGTCGCGGCCGGGTGTTTCGTGCAGCGCTACCGCGCCGAGGTGCTGAAGGCGTTTCCGGATCTCGACGCGGTTCTCGGTGTCGACGCCCTCGACCGTATCGCCGACGTGGTGGGCGGCTTGAAAAACACTGCCGTGCCGCCGGGGATGCCGAAGAAGGTGTTCGACCCGCCCATCCCCGCGTTGCGCCTCACGGGCGCGGCGTTCGCGTACCTCAAGGTCGCGGAAGGGTGCGCGCACCGCTGCGCGTACTGCGCGATCCCCGCAATCCGCGGGAAGTTCCGGTCGCGTCCGCTCAAGAGCATCCTTGCCGAGGCGCGCGCGCTCGTGAAGACGGGCGTGAAGGAACTGAACATCATCGCGCAGGACCCGATGCTCTACGGCGTCGATTTCCGCGACGGCACGAACCTCGTGACGCTTCTCCGCGCGCTCGACCGCATCAAGGGCGATGCCGCTCCAGCACACGGACCCGAAGATTCTCCAGGCGATGGCGCGCGGTTCGGCCGTGAAGGCCACGTTGGCGGCGGCGGAGCGCCTGCGTGCGGCGGTGCCGGGCGTGACGCTCCGCACGACTGTGATGACGGGCTTCCCCGGCGAGACCCCAGCAACCTTCAAGCGAATGCTCGCGGATGTGAAGCGCATGTCGTTCGACCATCTTGGCGTGTTCGCGTTCTCGCCCGAGGAGGGGACGCCTGCCGCGACGCTGCCGCGACGTCCGTCGCTCGCCGTGGCTGAACGCCGCGCAGGCGAGGTGATGGCGCTTCAGAAGCGCATCTGGTCTGCGAAGGCGCGCACGTACGTTGGCAAGACGTTCCGCGCGCTCGTAGTTGCTCCGGGCGTGGCGCGTCTTGCGTCGCAGGCGCCGGACGTGGATGGCGTCGTCCATCTGCGTAGCGCAGCGGAAGTGGGCACTTTCGTGGACGTAACAATCGGGAAGGTACGTGGCTTCGATTTCGAGGCGAAATGAACGGGACAAATCAGCCGAGACTCCTCGGGTGTCACATGCACATTGCCAAATAACACCGCATGTCGAGGTGTCTGTGTAAAAAGGTTATGTTGGCTATTGCAAGCCCAGCTGAATCTGGTATAATATCGTCACCAAACGAAAGATAGTGACGAAAGTGGAAGTGCAGACACATCAGCAAATCTTTGATTCATGGCAACAGTCTGGAGATTCGACAACACAGGCTGCACGATGGAAACGACTTCGGTCCCTAGTCAGGAAAGGCGAGTTGATTGTGGTCGGACATGATTCATATCTTTGGGCAAGAGATACTGACCTTCGTCCATACTCACCAGTACTTTCGGCGATGGCATCCCAAGTCCTTGGAGAGATGTCGAAGAAATATGGACGGATGAATTACACGTTGTTTGAGTTGAACTGGCTGAATGACTTTCTCAATCATCTGCTGGGACGGAATGCGTTGTTCATTATGGTCGAACGCCCCTATGCGCCTTTTGTCTTTGAATTCTTGAACGAGCGACATGGCGGCGGGGTGTTGCTTGATCCATCGGTGGAAGACTTTTTCCGCTATGTGAACGATCATATGCTGCTTGTCGTCAGGAAGCCATCGCAAGGCCCGGCGAACCGTCTGATGCCGCATGTCGCACCTCCAGAGCAGTGGCTTGCAGACATCCTTGCGGACGAGCGGATGTCGGCAAGTTTTGAGGGGGCCGAGCTGCCGCAAATCTTCTCCGCATTCACAAATCGGTATGCTGTGAACAGGTCTGCGCTTTTCCGCTATGCCCAACGGCGAGGTGTCGATGAGCGCGTCAGAAATCTGCTGAAGGAAAGTGTAACATGAAGAAAGAGAACTTTTCTGAATCACATATTCGGACGCTGCAGGCCGACAGCAAGAGGGATCCGGGACTGATAGAGCGGACAGTCTTTGCGTTTGGTCTGTTGGATGCATTGTGCGAAGTCGGCCTTCCC
This sequence comes from uncultured bacterium, assembly GCA_902779075.1. The sequence goes on from CACZAK010000048.1 coordinate 14,976, forward strand.
TTTGTGTTCAAAGGAGGGACAAGCCTGATGCTGCTTTTAAAACATCCCCGCCGCCTGTCGACGGACATCGACATAATCGTTGCGCCGGGAACGGACATCGGTCGCTATCTTGAAAAGGCTGCAAAGGTATTTCCGTTTGTTTCACGTGAAGAGCAGGTCAGGGTCGGTAAAAACAAGATAGAGAAGAGGCATTTCAAGTTCACATATTATTCTCCTATCAGGAATTGCGAGTTTTACATCTTGTTGGATGTTCTCTTTGAGGAGCATCAGTATTTGCGAACGGTGAAACGTCCGATCTGCCACGACATCCTGTTGCCAGACGACTCGCCGCATGAAGTGGAAATGCCGGATGTCAATTGTATTCTCGGCGACAAGCTTACGGCGTTCGCGCCGCATACAACGGGAATCCCGCTCGGCTGCAACAAGGATCTTGAAGTAGTCAAGCAATTCTACGACGTGGCGGCGTTGGTGGAGGAGTTCGATTCCCTCGATTTGGTGCGGGGTACATTCAACCGGCTCGTGCCGATTGAAGCGGGATATCGGGGAATAGACATCAACCCAGACGACGTTCTGTTAGACATCATATCGACAGCCCATTCGATTGGCTCTCGCGGAAAAGTCGGGGAGGCCGATTATCCGTTCCTTCTGAAGGGAATCAAGGCTCTCGGCGGGCATATTTATGGAGAAAGGTTTTCGGCTGAAACGGCAATACAACTTGCACCGCAAGTTATGTATTTCGCCGAATGTATAAGGCGTAGAATACCTTTTGTCCGCCCTGGCGGTAAAGGTGTTTCGTTAAAGATTGTGAAGCCTGAATTGCGTTGCTTTAAGACTTTGAGGATTGTTAATCCCTCGGTGTACGCCTATGTGAGTCTGCTTGATGCTCTCTAATATCAACAACGGCTCTTTTATCGGCTTGCGACGGCGATTTTCGCCAGGAGGTCGTCGCGCGTGGAGGTGAACTCCGGCGCGTCGGCCTTGATGTTGTTCCAGTCGATGAACGCCTGCTGGAGCGACATCAGGAATGCGCGCGTCTCGTCCTTGGATTCGAACTTGTACTCCGTGAAGAGCGCTTTCTCGACGACGTCGAACATGATCTTCTGGCGCTCTTCCGGCGTGGAGGCGTCCACGTCCGAGAAGGCGTTCTGCTGGAGGTAGACCGTGTCGAGGAACTCGCTCTTCAGGTAGATCGTGAAGTCCGCAAGGCTCGTGCCTTCGACGCGGTCGTGGTCGATGACGGACGGGTAGTGGCTCCAGCTGTCAAGCGGGTCGATGGCCGGGTAGCGGCGGGCGTCGGAACGCGCGCGGCTGAGGCCGTGGAAACCACCGACCACCTTGAGCGTGGCCTGCGTGACGGGTTCGTCGAAGTTGCCGCCGGCCGGCGAGACAGTGCCGCCGATCGTGACGGACCCGATGGATCCGTCCTTCAGCGTGACGCGTCCAGCGCGCTCGTAGAACGCGGCGATGCGCGATTCGAGGTAGGCGGGGAACGCCTCTTCGCCCGGAATCTCCTCTAGGCGTCCGGAAAGTTCACGCATGGCCTGCGCCCAGCGGCTCGTGGAGTCCGCAAGCACGAGCACGTTGAGCCCCATCTGGCGGTAGTACTCGGCGAGCGTTACGGCCGTGTACACGGACGCCTCGCGGGAGGCGACCGGCATTGAGGACGTGTTACAGATGATCACGGTGCGGTCCATGAGCTTCTTGCCCGTGCGCGGGTCGTCGAGCTCGGGGAACTCCTTCAGCATCTCCACCACCTCGCCGGCGCGCTCGCCGCAGGCGGCGGAGACCACGATGTCCACCTTCGCGTAGCGCGCGGTGGTCTGCTGAAGGACTGTCTTGCCCGCGCCAAAGGGCCCGGGGATGCAGTATGTACCGCCGACAGCGACGGGGAAGAACGTGTCGATCGTGCGCACGGACGTGACGAGTGGCTCCTCGGGCGCGAGGCGTTCCGTGTAGCACTTGATTGGCACCTTGACCGGCCAGCGCTGCATCATCTGTACCTTCGTCTCGTTCCCGTCGGGTCCCTGAAGGGTTGCGATGTCGTCCACGACCGTGTAGTCACCCGCCGGCGCGAGGCTCTTGACTGTCCACGCGCCCGCGAACGAGAAGGGCACCATGATCTTGTGGTGGAAGATGCCTTCGGTGACCCAGCCGAGTTCCTCGCCGGCCGTGAGGCGCGCGCCGGGCTGCGCGGTGGGATGCCAGTCCCACTTCTTTTCGCGGGGAAGCCCTGGCAGGTACATGCCGCGCTGGAGGAAGAAGCTCTTCTGCGCATCTTCTTTCTCGACTTCGCGCGCGAGTTCGGGCAGCGGGTTCTGGAGGCCGTCATACACCTGCGAGAGGATGCCGGGGCCGAGCTCGGCGGCGAGCAGGTTGCCGGTGAACTCCACGCGGTCGTCGACCATCAGTTCGGTCGTCGACTCGAACACCTGCATGTCGCAGCGCGTGCCGCGCACGCGCACGATCTCCGCCATAAGGCGCTTCTCGCCCAGCACGGCGTAGCCCACTTCGTTCTGGGCGACGGCGCCGTCGAACGCGACGGTGATCATGTTGCCGTTGACGGCGACGATTTTTCCTGTTGCTTGCATGGTGGTTATCCCTTCAGGACCGACTCGGGCGCGGACGCCGCGGTCAGTCGGTTGAAAACTTCGTTGCCCGCATCCGTCCCGAGGGCGGCGCGGCGGATGGAAATGGCGAGCCGGATCGCGTAGGTGAACGCGGCGGCGGTTGAAAGCGGGGAGGCGGCGGGCGTGAGCTCGCCGGCGGCGTCCCAGCGGACTTGGTCGAGCAGGCGCTCGCGCTTCGCGGGGTCCTTTTCCTGGAACGCGGACGTGACGCGGTTCGTCCAGTAGAGGGCGCATCCGGCGGCGGGACGGCGCCACTTGGCGGGGTCCTGTCCGGCCAGGCGCGCGCGTTCGGCGGCGGAGGCGTTGCGGAGCTGCGTCTCGAGGTCGCGCCACCGTTCGGCCACGGGGTGGCTGGAAGGCGCGCACGCGAGGGCGGCCTCGATGGACGCCGTCGTCTTCTCGCCGAGCTGCTCGCGGCAGGCGGCGAGGAAGCGCTCCATGGTAAGGGGCGCGGGGCCGTCCAACGCGAGCGGCGGGAGTGAGGCGATGAGGTAGTCGGCTGCCATGGCCTTACTTGAGGAGCGCGGCGAGGTCAGAACGCAGGCGCTGCGCGAGAGCCTCTGAGATGGCGGCGTCGGTGAAGTCGTGCTCCACACGGCCGTTATCGAGTTTCACGGTGAAACCGGCGCCGGTCATTTCGTCCGCCACCACCTTCACGCCGTTCTGCGCCTGCGCGGCAAGCTGGGCGCGAAGGGCGTCCACGAGCTTTGCGGACGCGGCGACTTCGGCGCCGCTGCCGGTGACGAGTTCCTTGACGGCGGCGGCCGCGAGCGGCACCGCCTCGGTGGCGAGCGCGGCTGAGACGTCCTGTGCGAGCAGCTTGGTGAGCAGCTTCGTGACATCCTCCCTCACCTTCAGCACGGTGTCCCGCGCGGCCTGGCTGATCGTCTCGCGGGCGCGCGCGGCGTATGCTTCGGCGTCAGCCTTGCCTTTCGCCTCGGCGGCTGCGGCGTCCTCTTGCGCCTTCTTTACGATCGCTTCCGCCTCGGCTTTCGCCTTCGCGACGATGGCGGCTGCTTCGGCGTTCGCCTTGTCGACGCCGTCGCGCTGGATTTTCTCCAGTAGTTGCTGTAGTTCTTCGGCCATAGTTCCTCCAGAAAAGAGATGCAAATTATACATTATTTTGGCCGAAAAGTCAAAGTGCCGCAATGGCCCAAAAACGATCGCCTGCAAATTTCTGAAAGTTCGGCTTGCCCCCGAGCCGTGAAAAGCGGTAAAATAGATAAATCCATGAAAATCAAAGAAATCCTTTCGTCAGGGCAGCCGTCCCTGTCCTTTGAGGTGTTCCCTCCAAAGGCTGACGCCTCGTTCGAGCCGATCCGCACGGCCGTGGCGCGCCTCGCCGAGCAGCATCCGTCGTTCATGTCCGTCACCTACGGCGCGTCGGGCAACGCGCAGGCCAACACGGTGGAAGTGGCCGCGTTTGTGCAGAGCCTCGGCGTGCCGGCCCTCGCGCACCTCACGTGCGTGGCGGCGTCGCGCGAGAAGATCGCGGACGAAACGGCGGCGCTCCGCGCGGCGGGCATCGAGAACGTCCTTTGTCTGCGCGGCGACCTGCCGCGCGACCTCGCGGAACCGCCGCCCGGACACTTCGCGCACGCGGTCGACCTCGTGCGCGCGCTCAAGCCGGGCGGCTTCTGTCTCGGCGGCGCGTGCTACCCCGAGTGCCACCCCGACTGCGCGCACATGGACGACGACATCGAATACCTCAAGCAGAAGGTGGACGCCGGACTCGACTTCGTGACGACGCAGATGTTCTTCGACAACAACATCTTCTACCGCTATCTCGCGAAGCTACGGACGCGCGGCGTGACGGTGCCCGTGATCGCGGGCATCATGCCCGTTGCGAACGGCAAGCAGATCGCGCGCATCTGCCGTCTCTCCGGCACCTACCTGCCCAGCCGCTTCAAGGCTATCGTAGACCGCTTCGGCGACCGTCCCGACGCGATGCTCGATGCAGGCGTGGCCTACGCGACGGAGCAGATCGTGGATCTCTTCGCGAACGGCGTCAATGCCGTGCACGTCTACACGATGAACCGTCCAGAAGTGGCCGAGCGCATCATGTCAAACCTGCGCGGAATCATCGGCGATCGCTGACCCCGCGCACTTGTAATCCAAGAAGCGAATTTGGTATAATTTGTCTGTCCCGCAAAAACCTCCAATGGAAGAAAACATGAAATCAGCAAAACATGTCGTCTCGTTTGCGCTCGCGTGCGCGGTAACTGCAATAGTCCAGGCGGAACTGCCGCCGTGGCGAACGCCCAAGGTGAATTCCATCAACCGCCTCCCGGCGCGCGCGATCGCCGTGCCGTGCGAAAGCAAGGATGCCGCCCTTGCGATCGCGAAGGGCGAGAAGCCCCGCACGGACTCGAAATGGCTTACGTCGCTGAACGGCACGTGGGATTTCAAGTGGAAGCACACAATCGACGCCCCCGCCTGGGAGAAGTCCGCGAAGATTGCCGTCCCCGGATGCTGGCAGCTGCAGGGTGATTACGACCCCGCGCTCTACACCAACGTCACGTTCCCGATAAAGGACATCGGTAACGGCGATCCGACAGCGGAACCGCCGAAGGAATTCACGAGCCACTACTACCGCAATCCCGTCGGCCTGTATTCGCGCACGTTCACGTTGCCTGCGGACTGGAAGGGGCGTCGCACGGTGATCCACTTCGGCGGCGTGAGCTCCGCCATGTACGTGCGGCTGAACGGCAAGGACGTCGGCTACAGCGAGGACAGCCGCCTCCCCGCCGAGTTCGACCTCACACCGTACCTCCGGGACGGCGAGAACGCGCTTGAGGTGGAGGTGCTCAAGCACTGCGACGGAACGTTCCTCGAGGACCAGGACTTCTGGCGCTTCTCCGGCATCTTCCGCGACGTCTGGCTCGTCTCCGAACGCGCCGAGGCCGCAAGGGACCTCGTCGTCGAGGCGACGCTTTCAGACGACTACAAGACCGGCACGCTCGTCGTCCGCGACGAGAACGGCAAGGCGCTCCTGGAGAAGACATATCCCAATCCGAAACTCTGGAGCTGCGAAGCGCCCAACATGTACTACGAGACGGTCGAGACCGCCGGCGACTACCGCGCCGTCGCGTTCGGCTTCCGCAAGGTCGAGATCAAGGACGCCGTAATCTACATCAACGGCAAGCGCGCGATCTTCAAGGGAACAGACCGCCATGAAATGCAGCCCGAGAGCGGCTACACCGTGACGCTTGACGGGATGAAGCGCGACATCGAGATTTTCCACAAACTCAACATCAACGCCGTGCGGACGTGCCACTATCCCGACGACCCGACGTGGTACGAACTCTGCGACCGCGAGGGCATCTACGTCGTCTGCGAGGCGAACATCGAATCGCACGGCGCGGGCTACGGCAAGGACACCTACGCGAAGAAGCCGGCCTTCCTCGAATCGCACGTGGAGCGCGGCGTGAACATGGTCAAGACGTTCCGCAACCACCCGTCCATCGTGATCTGGTCGATGGGCAACGAGGCGGGCGACGGACCCAACTTCGTGGCCGAGTACAAGGCGATGAAGGCGATTGACAGCACGCGACCCGTCCAGTACGAGCGCGCGCAGGACACGGACCACAGCGACGTCAAGTGCCCGATGTACACGCGCCCGTGGGATGTCGAGAAGTACGTCAAGAACAACCCGAAGAAGCCGTTCGTCCTCTGCGAATACACCCACGCCATGGGCAACTCCAACGGCGGCATCCAGAAATACTGGGACCTCGTGTGGAAATACCCGTCGATGCAGGGCGGGTTCATCTGGGATTTCGTGGACCAGGCGGTGTGGAAGACGGATGCCAATGGCAAATGGCTCGCCTACGGCGGCGACTTCGGCGACTACCCGAACGACGACAACTTCAACTGCAACGGCGTCGTCGCGGCGGACCGCTCGTTCCATCCCGGCGCGTGGGAAATCAAGCACGCCTACCAGCCCATTATGGTGAAGTCGTGGGACTGGGCGACGAAGACCGCGGTCATCTTCAACAACTACCGTTTTACGTCGCTTGACGGCATCACGGGAATCTGGATTGTAAGCAAGGACGGCGCCGTCGTGGCGAGGGGCAGACTGGACCTCTCCGGTTTCGCGCCGGACAGCGAAAAGGCGGTGTCGGTGGCCGCCCCCGATGGCGACACGATTACGTTTAGGTTCAAGAAGAAGGGGCTCAAGCGTCCGATGCTGGCGCACGACCAGTTCACCAAGCCGTTCACGCCCGTTCCCGCGCCGGCTACAACGGGCGCAGCCGCCAACGCGGGTGCATTCCGCGTCAACCTCTGGCGCGCGCCGATCGACAACGACCGCGGCTGGAAGATGGACAAGGTGTGCAAGGCGTGGCGCGATGCGACCGCCTCGCAGAAGATGCCCGACGGCGTTACGGCGTCTTTGTCCGCTTCTGCGGCCGGGGCGGGTAAAACGCTCGTGAGTCTGTCGCTTGACGTGAAGAACGGCAAGTTGCCCCCCATCCCGCGCGTGGGCGTCTCGTTCAAGATACCGAGAGATTTCAAGCGCGTCGAGTGGTACGGCCTCGGTCCATGGGAGAACTATTCCGACCGCGCCACGGCGGCGATGCTCGGCAAGCATTGGGCGAACATCGGCCTGTGCCGGGGACTTGCGGGGAAGGACGGCAAGATCGCGTACGTGCCGAACGCGCTCAATCCCGACAACTACTCCGAACCCGGCGAGCAGGGCTACCGCTCGGGATGCCGGTACGTGGAGTTCCTGAACGCTGCCGGAAAGAAAATCCGCGTGACGGCGTTGAACGCGCCGTTCGGATTCAACGCCTGGCCGTATTCGCAGGAGTCCCTTGAAAAGGCGAAACACCAGTGGAACCTCTCGGACGAAGGGGAGATCACGGTCAACATCGACGCGATCCAAATGGGCGTCGGCGGCGACAACAGCTGGGGGAACCGTCCGCACGGCGAGTTCATGCCCGGGAAGGGCAAGTACGAGCTGCAGTTCCTCGTGGAAGGCTTCGGGGCCTGACCTGCTAGTTAGTCTTATTTGCCCATTAGCCCGCACGCCTTTCTTGATGTACGGCGATTCACCCTTTTGGTGAAAACAAAAAGCAGAAGACTAACCTGAATAATTCGCAATACGCCCCAATTATAATACGCTTTGCGATCTTTGCGCTCTTTGTGGCTAAAAACCTACTCCCCAACTGCAGAATTTAGGATAAATGCGCTTGGGAGGATGGGGGCGTATTCTCCTTCGCGCGCGCGCGTCCTTTATATATAAGGAAACCGTCGCGCCCGCAATCGCGGAGGTTTTGCAATTGGTTCAATCGTCTCGGTCTCATAATTCCCCTATGCAGACCTCATAAGTCCCTGCTCAAAAATAATTTGAACACTCCACCTAAAATCCCTGGTTTAAAGTCTCACGCAGAGACGCAGAGAGGCGGAGAGCGCAGAGAAAGTTCAGAAATCTGACGGAAAAGAAAGACATGACACGAAGAATCTCGGAAAGTTATTTCAGCCAATTGGTTAAAACAAATATATGCTCAAGCAATGGGATAACCTCTGCGAACTCTGCCTCTCTGCGCCTCTGCGTGAGATATAACATGGAGTGTTAAATCTAAATGAGGAATTTAGGCTCCATCGGGTATTTTTCATAAATCTTCATTGCAACTATTGTTCACAACCAAAGGTCTATGCATGGCGATACGTTCATGCTCGGACGGTATTCAAGCTGGCAGCTGAATGCAAGTCAGTATGCAGGTCGTGCCCTAGCTGTAGGGGCATCAAACCCTAATCGTAGGCTGGTCGTTCCTTAATCGTAGGGAGTTCGCTCTCCCTGCGTAGCTCAAAAATCCCCCCTGCGTAGCTCATAAATCCCCCCTGCGTAGCTCATAAATCCCCCTCCTATGGCGGCCCGGCCAACAGCGGGAGGGCCGCGCTCCGTCGCGGCCGCAAGGTGGGGCGAGCCGCAATTCCCCCAAACCACGTTCCGCACCATAATCTCACACCTCATACTCGTTACTTCACATATTCACATAACTGACGTGCCGCGCATTCACATCTAAAACCGCGCTCAAAACTTCAATTTCTAAAAATTCCTGCTTGCGTTGGGCGGGGAAATGTGGCATACTATTTGCGTCTAGCCTCTCAAAGGCGAAACGGCTTTGATCTTTGACATCGGCGGGTACGGCTTTTCGTGACGCGATTGCGCGGCGAAGAGCGGCACAGAGTACCCGTCACCGGGCCGAGAGAGTGTAAAGTGTAAAATGGGCGTCTCGCGAGGGTGCCTGAACTTTGCAAATTACACTTGAACGGCCAGAACCTCGGAACAATGGTAGGGTCACGCGTCCCGCGTGACCGAAATGGTAGGGCGCGCTCGCCGAGCGCGCCGCCCTGCCGGAGCCGAGGAGCTGGGCAAGCCCGAAAGGCCCCCAGCAACGTACGCAACAGCGTATTGTCGCTTTAGAGGTAAACTTCGCCAAAGTTGAATAATAACAAAGCGAGATACGAAGGTTGCGCTGCGTGGATGGATTCCCATCCATGTGGCGTGTCTTCAGATCATGTTTTGTTATGGGTGTTTGGCGACACCTCCTCTAAGGCGTGTGATGTAAGGCACGCCACTCTCATTTTCTGTGCCGAGGGTGTCGGACCTTGGTAAAGGAATGGCGCAGAAGAATGAAGAGAACATGAATAAACTTCGCAGTTGGATTTTGTTGGGACTGGCGCTTGCGGGCTTCAACGCCTTGGCCATATCGGCGCCGAGCATAACGTCCTGTTCACGGACATCCTCGACATCCGTCAGCTTGTCGTGGACGTCGGTGAGCGGCGCCTCGTACTATGTCGTGAGGCGCAGCTACACATCTTCGGTGGGATCCTCGTCGAGTATTGCAACCCCGTCCGGAACTTCCTATACCGACAGCCAGGCGGGAGTCGACACATGCTACTACTGGGTCGAGGCATGGGATAGCTCCGGCGCGAGCGCGCGCAGCGGCATGGCCACGGCCTCCAGCGGCAGCGGCGGCGGTTCGTCTGGCGGGTCGTTCTCGATCAACGCATCTGACGGCACTTCGACCGAGGGCGTCATCATCACCTGGAGTGCGCAGAGCGGAGCGACGGGCTACCGCGTGGTTCGCGGAAACAGTTCCAATATGGACAACGCAAGCATTCTTGTCGAGACGGTCACTGGCACGACCTATACCGATACGACCGCAACGGCCGGCACAACCTACTACTACTGGATCGTCGCCAAGAAGTCGTCGGGATACGTGACGAGTTCGTACAACACCGGCTATCGCGCGACTTCCTCGGGCGGTGGCAGCGGATCAGGTTCGGGTAGTGGCTCGGGGTCTGGTAGTGGTTCTTCCTACTCATATACGGTGAAGTTCAACGCGAACGGCGGTACGGGCTCGATGGCGGACGAGGGCTTCGTGTATGGCACGCCGAAGGCGCTCACAATCTGCACCTTCACGCGCACTGGTTACACGTTCGTCGGCTGGGCGAAGAGCTCCTCGGCAACCACATCAACATACGACGACGGCGAGGAGGTCAGTAATCTCACCACGACCTCCGGCGGAACGGTCAATCTCTATGCGGTGTGGCAGGCGAACGCCTACACCGTCAAGTTCAACAAGAACGGCGGCACGGGGACGATGGCGAACGAAACGTTCACCTACGGCGTCGCCAAGGCGCTCACGGCGAACGCGTTCCAGCGCGTGAACTACAGGTTTATCGGGTGGTCCACGTCGGCCAGCGCGACCACGGCCACTTACACCGACAAGCAGAGCGTCAGTAACCTCACGGGAACGCCGGACGGTACGGTGAATCTCTACGCAGTGTGGAAACTAGTTCTTGAGGTCACATCTGTCACGGCCCGTCAGCGTTATCCGTGGAACGGTCTCGTCGATATCGACGTCACCTTCAGCGCGGGCGGTTTGAGCAAGGTTTTCTTCGAGGTGAAGGACACGGCTGGCAACACGAACCTAAACGCGCAGACGATCTATGTGGGCAATCCCGAGCAGAACAACCGGACGCTGGAGGTTCAGCCCGGCACGCGGCGGTTCGTGTGGAATGCTGCCGCAGACTTGGGCTCGGTGACGATTCCCTCGTTTGCCGTTACCGTGAGGGTGGTGGAGAAGAACTACCAGGTGAACGTGACGGGCGGCACGGGCTCCGGGTCGTTCGTGCAGGGCAAGTCCGTCACCATCGCAGCGGCCGCCAAGACGGGCTATACCTTCGCGAGCTGGTCTGGTGCGGCGGCGGATACGGGTATTTTGGCGAGCGCGACTTCCGCTAGCACGACACTCACCATCCCGTCGCGCGACGTGGCGTACGAGGCGACCTACACGCCCAACACCTATACGGTGAAGTTCAACGCCAACGGTGGCAGCGGCTCGATGCCGGTCGAGAGTTTCACCTACGATGTTTCGAAGGCGCTCACCGCAAATGCGTTTACGCGCAACGGCTGGAACTTCCTGGGTTGGGCAGACACTGCAACCGCAACAACGGCGAAATACACGAACGGGCAATCCGTGAAGAATCTGGCAGCTGCTGGGACGAAAAATCTGTATGCAGTGTGGGAGCCAAGGTTGTACATGATAATTGATTTGAGTGGAGGGGCTGATGCGACAAGTTATCCAATCAGTTATCTTGACGCCGCACCGAGTAACGGGTTTACAAATAATACTTATAAAACGACTAAACTTGTCTTGAGGTGTATTAATCCTGGAACTTTTAAAATGGGAGGGTCGGACAGTGTTACATTAACTAAACCGTTCTATATAGGAATTTTCGAGGTTACGCAAAAACAGTGGTCGTTGGTGATGGGGAGTGTAGAGGCGTCTAGTACCTATGGTGTTGGAAATGATTATCCAGTATACGGAGTTACATATAATAAAATACGGGGAAATACGAATGGTGCAAAGTGGCCGTCTTCTTCTGCTGTTGATTCGGGTAGTTTTATGGGGAATTTACGGGAGAGAACGAATTTGAATTTTGACTTGCCGACAGCTGCGCAAAGTGAATATGCGTATCGGGCTGGAACTACAACCACTTACTATTGGGGCGATTCCGTTGATTCTCAATATACAACTTATAATACGAGGGTGTCCGTAGTGGGTAGTAAATTACCTAATGCGTGGAATCTTTATGATATGAGCGGTAACGTGTGTGAGTGGTGTCTTGATTGGTATGGGACTATGACATATGGTCAGAATCCCTCGGGTCCATCTTCGGGGACGAAACGTGTAGCACGCAACGGTAAAAGTATTACTGTAAGTGATGGTGTCGAAACTCGTACAACCGATTGGGCCGGAAAAAAACATTCGCTCGCGCCTAGCAGTAGTGGAGAATCTTATACTGTTACTCAAGGCTTAATTACCCCACGATTTTATACTAATGGTTATGGTTTAAGAATTGTTTTGGTCTTACAATAGGAGGTTCGGCATAATATATGGTTTGGTAGGCAATGAGGAAAGGAGAATGATGTCATGAGCAATCAGAAAGTTGAGAAACAAGAAGCGGGATTCGAGGAAGTGAATTTCGGTGTTTGGAAAGGATTCCTTTCAGAGATTAAAGAGCATTGCTTGGATCGGAATTTCGGGACGCTTTCAAAGAGCGAGTTCGATCTGCTTGTGTTTCATTACTACCTCCTTAACAAACAGGTGAATTTCGGTGGGCAGTATGTGTCTGATTATGATATCGGGCGCGATTTGGGGCTGACGATTCAGCGTGTGCGGTCTTTGCGGGAGCGTGATGCGCTTAAGCAGGAACCTAATGACGGTTGGAAGGATGCTTTTGAAAAATGTCTGCCAAATGCGCATTGTGATGCAAACGGTGATGTTAAGATCCCTGTGCCAGATGTGAATGTTATGAAGGAAGTGCGGAATTACTTTGAAGCACATGGGTTGTATGACGAATATCATCAGAACCCGAAATTGTTTCAGTGCAAGCTCGATGTGTTGATTGCCGTTTGCATTAATCTTAAAAACGAGGGGGAGGGTAATCTGTGTAAGGATATCTTGGCTATACTGCGTGAAAGTAAGGATGGCAAGGTCTCACGTGCGGTTGAAGAGCAGGAATACCCGGTTTTATCTAAACTGAAGAAAAAGGCAGTAGAGAGTGTTATAACAATTGTTACGGATATTCACGATATTGCGAAAGCGGGTTTGGGAACTGTATGCGGTGGATGGTTTTCTTTGCTACTTAAGGGGGCAATATGAGATGCCAAGTGCCAGGAGAAAAGAGTGTAGGTGCCGGTGCTGGGCAAACCCAGCACGGGCACCCGTGCTTTGATTTTGTAGTTGATCGGTTGGTCGGACGTGGTGTGGCATTCGCACGGTTTGCGGCTCGGCGGGACGCCTCGCCCCACCGGGAAACCGCCGCGCTAGAGCAAGGCTTTTCCGTGTTGGTCGGTGGGGGCTTTGCTGGGAACGGACGGGGGTTGCGCCCCCGAACCCCTGCGGGGTTGGGCTATTCTTGCCTGCGCCCCCGAACCCTTGCGGGGTTATGCCATTTCTGCTGCCTTGGAGCAGAGGGCGGCGGCGAGGCTATTCATGATGTTGCAGCGAGCGCGCAGATTCTCGCGGGAATCGGGCGTGCCTTGCGGAAAGCCGCTTACGGGCACGAGGCCGCGCACGGCGCGCTCCATGATGCTATCGATTTCGGCGGCGTGTTCTTCGGCTGTCTTGCGCATGGTGAGGCGCACATGGTGGAGGAAGGGCGAGGCAAGGAGCGTGAGATTGCCCATGGCATCCCATCGCCGGGCGGGATCAAGCACCGGATGGCGGATGTTGGCGAATCGGATGAAGCGATCGGGATGGCGCGCCTTCCACAGCGCCCGCGCGGGATTGAGCCGGATGTAGCGGCGAATGGCCTTGAGCTGCCGCGCATCGAAGGAAAGCTCGATGAAGCAGCGGCGGTTCCAGCGCGGGGCCTGCGGGGCGGCTGGCGCCGGGGAATGGACGGGGGCTTGCAGCCCCCGAACCCCTGCAGGGTGAGATTGCTTTGCCTCTGCGCCCCCGAGCCCCTGCTGGATTGGGCGATTCTTGCCTGCGCCCCCGAACCCCTGCGGGGTGGGGAGGGGCAGTGGCAATACGGCGTGATTGCCCACGATGAGCTGGCCGAAATTCTGGCGGGCGAGGGTGATTGCTTTGGAGAGGGCGGCATCTGCTTCCAGGGGTTCGGGGGCGGAGCCCCCGTCCGTTCCCCGCTCCAGCGCCCAAAGGATTTCTGCCGCATCCATCAGCCGGTGCGTGGCCCACAGCGGGCTGAAGGTGGGATCCTGCGAATAATCCACAATCAGCAGAAAATGCACATGATCGGGCATGATCACGAAATCGGAAATGGTGGCGCATGGGAAGCAGCGATGCATTGCCACCAGCAGCGCTTTCACAATTTCGCCGCAGGGCAGCAGCGCCGGGCGCGAGCGCTCATCGACGAGGCGCGAAAGGCCCCCCTGCGGGGCGCCTTGCCTCTCAATGGCTATTGTGATGAAAAAGAACTGCCGGCCGGCATGATGGAATTGCATTTTCATGTGCAGGCTCACCCTTGCGCGGCCTTCATCGCCAGCAGCTTCTTGTGGAGGCGATCGAAAACCTCATCATTGGGAATGCCCTTGCCTTCGGCGAATTCGCGGCGGGAAATTTCAATGTCCCTTGAAAGCGCACTACACTCGTTCTGCGTGTTTACGATGGGGCAGGGGGGGTCAGTCATAATGCCCCTTGCATTGCAGGATTTCAAGCGCGTTTTCTTCGGGCGTGAGTGCGCTGATACGGAAGACGATACGATCCTCCTGATTGATGCGTACGCTCCACCAGCCGCTAAGATTGCCGCGAAGCGGTTCGGGATTGCCTATGCAGGCCGTGCCATTGCGGTCGATGCTCTGGAGAAGCAGATTGATGCGCTTGAGTGTTCTGGCATCTTGCCCCTGCCAGGCAAGATACTCTTCCCAGGCAGTTTCGTGCCAGATTTTACGCATGAACAGGCTCCTCGGTATCGAGCAGTTCATGCTCACGTACGTTGCGGTGGGCATCCATGTCGCGGGCGCGGCGCTCAAGCTCGCGCATGTTGCTATCTGAGTAGAAGGGGTCGCCCACTACTTCAAAGGGCAGCTTGCCACGTTGGAGGGATTGCTGTATGAATACCGTAATAGCCACTGACATGTTCATGCCCATGCTCTTGAAAAGACGTTCGCCGTCTGCCTTGAGCTGGTCGTCTATTCGAAAACTAACTTGTGACATAACCTTCTCCTTGCTTGAAAACGACTGGCATTGTATCACAAATGCTCGTCAGCGTCAAGCAGTTGAAGTTGAGTTTTGAAAGGATTTAGTTAGAAAGGTGAATGCTATGAAAAGAACTATGATTATGCTTGGCGCGGTGCTGGCCTGGGTGTGTGGCGTCTTTGGCGCGACGCACGAGGGCGTGCAGCTGTGGGAGAACGGACCGCTGTGGGCGAAGACCAACGTCGGCGCGAACTCGCCGACGGAGACGGGCTACTACTTCTGGTGGGGCGACACGCTCGGCTACAAGTGGCAGAACTCCCAATGGGTCGCAAGCGACGGTTCGGTGAACAACTTCAGCTTCAGCACGGCGAACTGTCCGACTTACGGTAAGTCGCTCGCGCAGCTGCAGTCGATGGGCGCAGTAGGCGCGGACGGCAATCTGCTTCCCGCCTATGACGCGGCGGCGCAGCAATGGGGCGATGACTGGCGTTTGCCGAAGGCGTCCGAACTCAGGAACCTGATCAATCTCTGCACCTGGACTTGGGCGACTAACAACAATGTTGCTGGCTACACCGTGACGGGTAAGGGGCTTTATTCAGGAAACAGCATATTCTTGCCAATGGCCGGAGAGTCCTCATATGAGACACTTGGTGGGCATGATGATAATGGGTATCCAATATTTGGAAGACAGTGGTCATCTTCTGTTAATTCAGGGGTTGGTGTCTATTTGGCTTGGAACAATGCTTCAAAAAATGTAAGTTCAAGTTCAACAGATTATCGTTGGCTAGGCTTCTCCATCCGCCCGGTGAAATCTATGTCGGCGGCGAAGGCGGCTTCGGCGGTGGCGCTCGATACGCGCACGGGGACGCGTGTTGTGAAGACGACGGAGTCCATCGCCTACGATACGGCCTGGGGCGGGGCGTCGTCCGGAACGCTCAAGGTCAACGGCACGGCGGTGTCGGGTCTCTCGAGCAAGGGCGCCTACTCGTGGACGCCCAACTCGTCGCAGACGAACTACTGGAAGCTGACCTACACGGCGGGGACGGCCAGCTACTCGGCCACGTTCAAGCATTCGGGGTACTACGCCATCACCTACGCGAACACGAAGGGCGCGGCGAACTCAAACCCCGCGCAGTACAACATAGACAACTCCGTCACCTTCACCCCTCTGGCGAACGTGACGGGCTACGTGTTCAACGGCTGGAACCCCGCCAGCATCCCCGCCGGCGGCTTCGGCGCGAAGACGGTGACGGCCCAGTGGACGCCGATCACGTATTCCGTGAAGTTCAACAAGAACGGCGGCACGGGCACGATGGCGGACGAGTCGTTCACCTACGGCACGGCCAAGGCGCTGACGGCGAACGCCTTCACGCGCACGGGCTACACGTTCAAGGGATGGGCGACCTCAAGCGGCGCGACGACCGCGGCCTACACGAACGGACAGTCAGTCAGCAACCTCACGGCGACGGCCAATGGCACGGTCACCCTCTTCGCCGTGTGGCAGGTGAACACCTACGCCGTGAAGTTCAACGCAAACGGCGGCAGCGGCACGACGGCGCAGCTCGCCTGCACCTACGGACAGAACGCGACGCTCACGGCGAACGGCTTCACCCGCACGGGACATGCCTTCGTCGGGTGGATGACCTCGGCGAACGGAACGACGGTCGCCTACACGGACGGACAGTCGGTGCTGAACCTGACCAACCAAATGAACGCAACGGTGAACCTCTATGCCAAGTGGACGGACACGTGGTACGTGGACACGACGGGCGACGACGCGAACCAGGGCGACAGCGCGGCGCAGCCGTTCAAGACGATCCAGCACGCGATCGACAAGTCGGTGGCCGGCATGACGGTCATCGTGGCGGACGGTACATACGCGCCGATCTATTCGACAAACAAGGCGATTACTATCCAGTCGGTGAACGGCGCGGCGAGCACCATCATCGACGGTGGGAACACGGAAAGGTGCGCGAGATTGTCTGGTTATTCTGCAACCGAATCTATGACCAACACAGTCCTTCGAGGGTTCAGGCTGCAGAATGGCTATTCGTCTGTTGATGCAGGCGGTGTTCAAGGTGGAACGCTCCATGATTGCCAGATTGTCTCGAATCATGCCGACCGCCATGCCGGGGGAGTGTGCTACTCGATGCTTTATGGTTGCACTGTGGAAGGAAATTCATGCGGAAACTGCGGTGGCGGTGCACACTCTGCGAATGCGTACGACTGCCTGTTCCTCAACAATAATTGTGCGACCAACGGCGCGGGCACATGTAACAGTGTCCTGATCAACTGCTCGGTGGTCTCAAACAGGGCGGAAGTCGCGGGCGGTGGTGCGTCAGGTGGAGCCATGACAAATTGCGTAGTTCGGGACAATGTATCGATGAATAGGGCCGGCGGTATCTTTAGAGGGAACTTATATAGTTGTATCGTGAGCAATAACATTGCCTACACGTTTGGTGGCGGGATTGATGGGGGAAGCATAACAAAATGTATCATTGTCGGTAATGCTGCATACCAATATGGCGGTGGCGCAATCTTGGCTAGTTGCTATGATTCAGAAATCATTGCGAATACAGCAACAGGGGATGCTGGCGGTATACATGGTTGCAAAGTCTATAGTTGCATTTTGGCGAATAATGAATCAGGAAGTGACGGAGGCGGTGCGTATTATGGAGAATTGGAGAATTGCGTCATCTTCGGCAATCATGCGAATAACGGTGGTGGCGTATCCCTTTCTGTCTGTAGGAACTGTACCATCTATGGCAACACATCTAATCTTCGTGGTGGAGGTGTGAATCAAGGTCGCAGCGGTAATTTATCGACGAACTATAACTGCATCGTCTATGGAAACGTTGGTGCTACTGATCCGGAAATTGACACGCGTGTTCCCTCCTTCAACTGCTACACGAACGATCCGCATTTCATCCGCGCGGAGGCGGGGGATTTCCGTTTGCGGTACAATTCGCCGTGCATCAACGCGGGCAACAACGCGTATGTGACGAACACGGTGGACTTTGCGGGGAACGCGCGCATCGACAACAATACGGTCGATATCGGCGCGTACGAGTATTCCGCGTCGGACGACACGAACTTCACCGTCCAGGTGGCGAACGGCACGGGCGGCGCGATCTACTACGAGGGCGACACGGTGACGGTCGCGGCCGAGGACCTTTCGCCGCGCTACGCCTTCACGCGCTGGACGGGAGATGTCTCGGTGCTCGCGAACGCCAACAGCATGACGAACACGTTCACGATGCCCACGCGCAACCTTTCGTTCACGGCGGAGTACGACGACCTGCAGTCGTATCTCGTCATCGACCTGAGCGGCGGACCGAACGCGGCGTCATATCCCGTCAGCAACCTCACGGACATCCCGTCCGGCGGCTGGACGGACGAGTACAAGACGACGAAGCTCGTTCTCCGCCGCATCGACCCGGGCACGTTCACGATGGGCGCGCCGACTGGCGAGGCTGGACGCGCTGATAGCGATGAGGCGCCACATCAGGTGACGTTGACACATTCCTACTACATCGGTGTGTTCGAGCTGACCCAGCGTCAGTGGGAACTCGTGATGGGTACCCGCCCGAGCGCGTTCTCAAACACGGTCTGCTACGCGACACGCCCGGTGGAGAATATTTCCTACAACCTGATACGCGGCGCAGACCTTGGCAAGTGGTGGCCGCAGATGAATGCGGTGGACGAGACGAGTTTCATGGGCAAGCTGCGCGCTAAGACGGGGCGGCTCTTCGACTTGCCGACCGAGGCGCAGTGGGAATATGCGTGCCGTGCTGGAACGGCGACGGCGCTGAATTCCGGCAAGAACCTCTCGGCTGCCTACGGCGTTGACGCCAACATGGCTGAAGTGGGCCGTTACTACTACAACAGCGGGAGATACGACAATTCATACGACTACAACGGAAGTTCCGATGAGACGGGCACGGCTAAGGTCGGTTCGTATCTGCCGAATGCATGGGGGCTCTATGACATGCACGGGAATGTGGTAGAGGTCTGCCTTGACTGGTTTAAGACAGGAAACTCGGATGCTGTGACGGATCCTGTCGGCCCTGATACAGGAGCTGAAAGAAGTGCCCGTGGCGGCGGTTGGTCTAACAATTCTTCGTTCTGTCGCTCGGCTTCGCGTAAATCAACTCTGACTCAGAGTGCAAGGCATTCAGACTCCGGTCTCCGTGTTGTCGTCAACTTCGCGAACTTCAGCCAGAACCAGGTGGTGAACCTCTCGGCGTCGGATGGAACGGACCCGGCTGGCATCCGCCTCACATGGACTGCCGTGCCAGGTGCCGAGAAATATGCATGGTACAGGAGCGATACGCCTGATTTTACTGATGCAGTAGCAGTTGATTTTACGACGACGAATTCTGTACTTCACTATGCTTCGACGACGAACACATATTGGTTCTGGGTCCGAGCGGTGGTTGATGGCAAATATTGTAAGGTCAGTGCAAGCGACTCCGGTTATCGGGTGAAGTACCAGCTGACAGTCGCAAACGGCACGGGCACCACGAACTGCTTTGCGAACACCACGGTGCCGATCGTTGCCAACGCCGCGCCGACGGGATACTCGTTCAAGGAGTGGACGGGCGCTGCGGCCGATGTCGCGCTCGTGACGAGCAAGACGTCCGCTTCGACCACGTTCAAGATGCCAGGACGCGCGGTGACGCTGACCGCGACGTACAAGGCGAACGGCTACACGGTGAAGTTCAACGCCAACAAGGGCGCGGGCACGATGGCGAACGAGTCGTTCACCTACGATGTCGCGAAGGCGCTGACTGCGAACGCCTTCACGCGCACGGGCTACACGTATCAGGGCTGGGCGACGACGGCTGCGGGGAGCAAGGTCTATTCTGACAAGCAGACGGTAAGCAACCTGACGGCGGCGGCGAACGGAACGGTCAACCTGTACGCGGTCTGGAAGGCGAACGGCTACACGGTGAAGTTCAACGCGAACGGGGGCGCGGGCACGATGGCGTCGCAGGGCTTCACCTACGATGTCGCGAAGTCGCTGACGGCGAATGCCTTCACGCGCACGGGCTACACGTACCAGGGCTGGGCGACGTCCGCCGACGGGGATGCGGCATACGCCAACAAGCAGATGGTGAGCAACCTGACAGCGACGGCGAACGGGACGGTCAACCTCTACGCGGTGTGGACGGCGAATCCGTACACGGTGACGTTCAACGCGAACGGCGGCACGGGCGCCGCGATGGCTTCGCAGGGCTTCACCTACGGGACGGAGCAGAACCTGCCGAACGGAAGCTACACGCGGACAGGCTACACGTTCCTCGGCTGGTCCACGGATCCGAATGCGACGAGCGCGGACTACGCGGACGGAGCGTCCGTCTCGAACCTCGCGACGGGCGGCACGCTCGCGCTCTACGCCGTGTGGCGTCCGAACGCCTACACGATCCGCTTCCTGCCGAACGGCGCGGAAGGGGAGATGGCGGACCAGGCGGCGACGTACGACACGGCGGCCAACCTCAATGCGAACGCGTTCACGAAGGAAGGCTTCGGATTCGTGGGTTGGACGACGGGAGGAGACCCGGCGACCGTATCCTATACGAACCGGCAGCAGGTGCTCAACATCGCGACGAACGACGGTGCGGTGGTGACGCTCTCCGCCAAGTGGACGGACACATGGTACGTGGACGCGGCGAACGGCAATGACGCGAACGAAGGCGTCAGCGCGGCGCAGCCGTTCAAGACGATCCAGCACGCGATCGACCAGTCGGTTGACGGCATGACGATCATCGTCGCGGACGGCACGTACGCGCCGATAAACTCGAACAACAAATCGATCACCATCCAGTCGGTGAACGGCGCAGCAAGCACCATTATTGACGGTGGCAACACGGCAATGTGCGCGAGGCTGTCGGGTTATTCCGCAACGTCATCTATGACGAACACGATTCTTCGTGGATTTACGGTGCAGAACGGTTATTCAGCCCCTTATGACGGCGGTGGTGTTCAAGGTGGAACGATCCATGATTGCCATATTGTCTCGAATCGCGCAGCGCGCCATGGTGGTGGCACTATCTATTCTGCGTTGTATCATTGTACGGTAGAAGGGAACTCGTGTGGTAGCAATGGCGGCGGCTCATACTTCCCAACGGCTTATAACTGCTTGTTTGTCAATAATAGTTGTTCGACAAATGGCGCGGGAGCATGTCTTGGTGTGTTGGTCAACTGCACAGTGATCTCGAATCGAGCGGAGGAATCTGGTGGTGGAACAATGTCGGCGACGTTGACAAATTGTGCCATTCGGGACAATGTGGCGAAAAATGGCGGTGGCGCCTACGGCGGAAGTCTGTATGGCTGTGTCGTCTGCAACAACACCGCGAATTCCAGTGGCGGTGGAATTAACAACGCAACCGCCAACAGATGTGTGATCGTTGACAACCGATGCGCTATTTCAGGGGAAGCTTATGGTGGTGGCGCGTATCATGGTGAATTGCAGAATTGCCTTATCTACGGTAATCGTGCGATTAAATCGAGTGGTCACGGAGTGTCCCTTGCCGTCTGCAGAAACTGTACCATTTATGGCAACAGCGGTATGGGCACGCATGCTTGGCTCGTTAACGGAATGCCCGGCGGTACGAACTTCAATTGTATCGTCTATGGAAATACGGGATCTGAACAGATCGACTCGCGCATGGTGTCCTTCAACAGCTTCACGGGCAATCCGCGTTTCGTGGATGCGGCGAACGGCGACTTCCGTCTGCTGGGCGACTCGCCGTGCATCGACATGGGCAACAACAGGTACGTCTCGGGCGAGACGGACATCCGCGGCAACGCGCGCATCCAGAACGGCATCGTCGATATCGGCGCGTACGAGTTCACGCTCCCGACGGGACTGGGCAATGTGCCTGTGGAAGGGACGGATGCGGCGGTGCCGGTCGAATGGCTTGGCGCGTACGGGTGCGTGGACGAGGATTCAACGCCTGCGTCGTTGCAGCAGGTCATGGCACAGGCGGGTGACAACGGGATGCCGCTTTGGCAATCGTGGGTTGCGGGACTCGATCCCTGGAATCCCGATTCGCAGCTGATGGCCAATATCGCGGTCGTGGGCGACGAGGTCGAAGTCTCGTGGACGCCGGACCTCTCGAACGCCGAGCCGAAGCGCCACTACACGGTGATGGGCAAGACGAACCTGACCGATACGGCGTGGGTGATTCCGGTGAACGAGGAACACCACTTCTTCAAGGTGACGGTCACGATGGGCGAGCCGGGCGTTGCGCGGGACGTCGCGGCGACGGCTGGGACGTCCGCCGGGGACGTGTCGATCTCCTGGAGCGCCGTCGATTGGGCGGTTGGCTACAACATCTACCGTTCGACCGTTGACAACTTCAGCCAGGCGACGTTGCTTGCGTCCACGGCGGACACGGCGTACGTTGACGCAACGGCGCTTCCCGGCACGTGGTATTACTACTGGATCGTCTCCGTGGCGAACGGCGGCGAGTGGATGACGAGCGAAAGCGCGGCCGGAAACCGCAAGATCGGCGTGCCGAGGAACGTGGCGGCGTCCGACGGCACGTCCGCAGACTGGATCACGGTGACGTGGAACGCGGTCGAGGGCGCGGTTTCGTACCGTATTCTCCGCGCGACGACGGAGTTCGTGGAAGATGCTGTCGAGGTCGGGACTTCGGCGGGCACGAGCTGGATGGATCTCACTGCGGCGAACGGCGTCACCTACAATTACTGGGTCGTCGCGGTTGGGGCGAGCTTCGAGGGCGAGGCGTCGTCTTCGGACGTCGGCTATCTGCGCCTTGCGGTGCCGGAAGGCGTGACGGCTTCGAACGGCGGCTTCGCCGACCGCGTCAAGATCGCGTGGAACGCCGTGGCGGGGGCCAGCCACTACCGCGTGTACCGCAGCGCGTCGGCAAGCGGCTCGAAGACGCCGGTCAGCGGCTGGCAGACAATGCTCAACTATTCCGACACGACCGCCGAGCCGGGCGTGACCTACTACTACTTCGTCGTTGCGGCGGCGGACAACGAGGGCCGGAACGCGAGCGGCTACAGCGCGGGCGCGGCCGGCAGCCTCAAGATCGGCGCGCCGACGGGCGTTTACGCGACGGACGGCACGTCGGCGGCGGGCGTGACGGTGTCGTGGAACGCGACACCCGGCGCGGATGGCTACAAGGTCTATCGCGGCACCGCGAACAATCCAGATGCGGCCGAGGAGGTCTCGTCCGTCCCTGCTGTCCCGTCTGTCCCGTCCGTCTCGTTCGACGACACGACCGCCGCGCCGGGAACGCTCTACTTCTACTGGGTGACGGCGACGAATGCAGTCTCCGAGAGCGCGAAGAGCGCCGTCGAGACGGGATTCCGCCCGATTCCGGCGCCGACAGGCGTCACGGCTACGACCACGTCGGGCGCGGCGGCGGTGACGGTCTCATGGCAGCCGGTCGCCGGTGCGGTCTATTACCGCGTCTATCGCGGCACGCGGACTGGCAGCGACTACGCGGTCGAGATCGACACCACCACGGAAACGACCTACGCCGATGAAAGTGGTGCGGCCAACAGGACCTACTACTACTCGGTGAAGGCCGTCGGCACCTCCAGCGAGAGCGACTTCAGCGCCTTTGTGACGGGTAGCCGGTAGGGGTCGCGGCGGCTCGGCGGGACGCCTCGCCCCACCGGGCGGCTCGCCCCACCTATGCTGGGATCAGCAGGCGGCGAGCTTCTGGGCTACGAGCTTGCCGACGATCTTCGGATCGGCCTTGCCCTTGGAGAGCTTCATCACCTGTCCCACGAAGAAGCCTGCGGCGGCTTTCTTGCCGGCCTTGAAGTCGGCGACGGGTCCGGGGTTGGCGGCGATGGCCTGGTCTACGAACGCCTCGAGGGCGGCGGTGTCGCTGACGGCTCCGAGACCGCGCTCCTTCACGATCGCCTCAGGGTCACCACCTTTCTCGAAGATCTCCGGGAGGAGTTCCTTGAGGGTGGGGCCGTTGATCGTCCCGGCGGCGGCCATCTTCACGAGGGCGGCGAGGGCCTGCGGCGTCATCGCGCAGTCGCCAATCTCCTTGTTGCTCGCGTTGAGAAGGGCCATCACGTCGCTCATATAGAGGTTGCAGAGCTGCTTGGCAACCTTCTTGTCGAGTCCCTTGGCAGCCGCCTCGAAGTAGTCGGCGTTCGCCTTGTGCTGGGAAAGGACGTCTGCGTCGTACTCGGCAATGCCGTACTCCTCGATCATGCGCGCGCGGCGGGCCTTGGGCTGTTCGGGGAGGAGCTTGCGCCATTCCTCGATCTGCTCTTCGGAGAGGGCCACGGGCACGAGGTCGGGTTCGGGGAAATAGCGGTAGTCGTGGGCGTTCTCCTTCGAGCGCATGGAGGCGGTCTCGAGGGCCTCGCCGTCCCACCGGCGCGTCTCCTGGATGATCGGGATCGAATGCGCCATGCACTCGCGCTGGCGGCGCGCCTCGTACTCGAGGGCGGCATGGATGCCGCGGAAGGAGTTCATGTTCTTGATCTCCACCTTCGTGCCGAGCTTCGTCTCGCCCACGGGGCGGATGGAGATGTTCACGTCGGAGCGCATG
>CACZAK010000049.1 GCA_902779075.1 uncultured bacterium
CGCCGAGGACCGCGACCTCTTCCACTCCATCATGGACCGCCTCGGCATCCCGATGCCGGAGAGCCGCATGGCGAGCGACCTCGACGGCGCGCTCAAGGTCGTGGCCGAGATCGGCTACCCGATCGTGATCCGTCCGTCGTTCGTCTTGGGCGGACGCGGCATGGAGGTGATCTACGACGAGATCATGCTGCGCGAGTACATCGCGAAGGCCGTGGGCGTGACGCCGGACCGTCCGCTCTACCTCGACCGCTTCCTCCACCACGCGCTCGAATGCGAGGCGGACGCGCTCTCGGACGGCAAGGACGTGTTCATCCCGGCGATCATGGAGCACGTGGAGCTCGCGGGCGTCCACTCCGGCGACTCGGCCTGCGTGCTGCCGCCGGTCTCCATCAGCGAGAAGAACAAGGCCACGATCCTCGACTACACGCGCCGCATCGCCTCCGAGCTGAAGGTCGTGGGCCTCATGAACATGCAGTTCGCGATCGAGGACGACAAGGTGTACGTGATCGAGGCGAACCCGCGCGCGTCGCGCACCGTGCCGCTCGTCTCGAAGGTGGCGGGCACGCAGATGGCGCGCATCGCGACGCGCCTCATGCTCGGCGAGAGCGTGAAGTCGCTCGGCCTCGACAAGAAGAAGATCATACCGTACCACGGCGTGAAGGAGGCCGTGCTGCCGTTCGAGAAGTTCCCGGAAGTGGATCCCGTGCTCGGCCCGGAGATGCGCTCCACGGGCGAGGTGCTGGGCCTTGCGGAGACGTTCGGCCTTGCGTACTACAAGAGCCAGGAAGCGGCGGGACTGCCGCTCCCGATCCAGGCGGGCCGGATGCTCGTCTCGCTCAGCGAGAAGCCGGACGACGCGGCGGTGGCCGCGAAGAACTTCGCCGACCTCGGCTTCGAGATCGTCGGCACGGAGGGGACGGTCAAGTTCCTGTGGGAGAAGGGCGTTCCCGCCAAGATGGTCGCGAAGATCGGGCAGGGGCGTCCGGACGTCCTCGACCTCATCAAGAACCGCGAGGTGACGCTGATCCTCAACACGCCGTCGAACCGGCGCGACGCGCGCGCGGACGACAACTCGATCCGCCGCGCGGCGATCAAGTACCGCGTGCCGTACCTCACCACCATCGCGGCCGCGCTCGCGGCGAGCGAGGGCATCAAGGCCGCCCGCGAGGGCAAGGGCGAGGTGCGCTCGCTCCAGAGCTACCACGCCGCAATTACAATAGAATAAGGGGGATGTTCCTTGACATGGAAGCGGTAAGACCACCTCGCCCTTGCGGCAAGGCCGAGGTGGTTTTGCTACTTTTTGCACAACTTTCAAAACCGCCATCGCACTGGGATAACTGATAAAAGTCTGTAAATGAATGAGTTTTTCTCGTGTTCCAGGTCTTCCATGATTTAAAATCTGATTTTTTCTCATTTGTATAACGATTAGTGTAACCTAGTGGGGTTTCATGTGTAAACAGGGCGAAACAATTTACAAAAAAAGGAGACAGCCATGTCAAAGAACATTACAACGGCGCAACTTGGCGCCAACCAGAGCGTCTACAAGGTAGATGACTATCGCAAGATGGTCAACTACACGAACCCCACCAACAAGGGCTACGTGCGCTTCACGCTGTCGAGCGACGGCAAGCTGAAGCTTGAGAAGTTCAACAACAAGATCGACGTGCCGCTCTCCTGGAGAAGCAACGTCAGCGCGGCGCACAACAAGTCCGTGCGCGCGAAGTTACTGGCCGCGATCGAGGGCGACCTCAAGTTCATGGGAGAAGTTGGCAGTGAGATCAGGAACATGATCCTCCACCCGAAGAACGCGAACAACCAGGTGGACGATGGCAAGGCGCTGAGCCGCCGCGATCTGAAGGCGATATTCGACAAGTTCGACGGCAGGTTCAACAACGGCGCCGGCCGCATGGCGATGGTCAACAACTTCTACGAGAACGCGATGACGCGGTGCGGATTCGCGGGCACAAAGGAGGAATTCATCGAGAAATACCTCAAGCCCGCGATGCACGGCATCGACGTCACGAAGCAGATCTACTTCGAGACGGACGATGCGAACGCCGCGAACCCCGACCCCTCGAAGCGCATGAAGATGAGCGAGACAGGCTTCCGCGCCTATCTCATGCAGCTCGACAACCTCGTCGCCGCCGCGAAGGCGCGCGTCGATGCCGAGAAGTCGTGCAAGGACGTCGCGCGCAGCATCGCCGCGAACGCTGCGAACTTCGGCGGGAACGTCCCCGAGGCCGACGTGGCCAACGTCCGCGCCGCGCTGAAGAACATCCTGGACGCCGAGGGCGTGGCGGCCAAGGATCTGGGTTTCGGCACGGCCGGCACGACGCTTGAAATGTTCATTTCCGAGGTGCTGCCCGTCATGGTGCGCCAGGCCGCGGAGAACGTCCGCGACTTCGCCGACAAGAACGACCCGGCCAGCATCGAGGAGGTGCTGGACGGCGACCTCTCCATCGACAAGATCGTCGACGCGGTAAAGCGCTTCATAGAGGGCGCGAACCAGGTGCTGGACGAGTATGTCGATCTTCCGCAGGCGGAGGACGAGGTCGAGAGGAAACTGGACGCGATAACCGCGACCATCGAGTACCATAAGGCCACGCAGAGAAAAATGGCGGTGTACGGCATGGCGAGAGAGGCCATCGTGTACAACGTGGACGTGATGCAGCGCGCAGGCGGCAACGCCATCGCCAAGGGCGCGGTGGCGCTCACGGAAACGTACGTGAAGGAGGCGAACCTCGCAAACTACACCACGAAGTTCCTCCTGGACAACTACGCCAAGGCCGCCGCGGACATTCCGCAGCAGGAGGCGAACTTCGAGCAGAAGGCGAAGGAGCACGTCAACCAGCTCGTCGTCGCCGGACAGCTCAACTACGGCGAGCGCTGGAAGACGGGCGTCATCCCCGGATCGAACGATCCCAAGCTCAAGGCCGGGTGGAACGCGAAGGAGTTCCTCAAGGCGATGTCCGACAGCGCGATCGCCATCGCCCGCGAGGAGCGCGGCGGGCTGCCGATGGTGGACAACCTCCTCAAGCGCACGGTGGCGAACATCCTCAACGCGAAGATCAAGAACTCGCTTGCCGCCAAGGGGGATATGCGCCTGCACATCGACGAGGATTCGCACCAGAATTCCGTGAAGGAGATGCGCCTCACGGCCAAGGCGTACAAGAAGTTCTTCCACGAAAGCGAGCAACTGCTCGTCGGCAAGGCCCTCAAAGCGTTCAAGTCGCAGCTCGACCGCCTTCTCAAGAAGGGAAACATCACGGAGGACGAGTACAACACGCTCCTCGCCGACCACAAGTCGCGCATCGACGCGGCGCTCAAGCGCGCCGTGGAGCGCTTCTACGACAAGTCTCCGCTCGCGAAGAAGGATAACGACGACGAGACGATCAAGGCCGGCGCGAAGCTCCTCGAGACGCTCTTCAGCGAGGAGAAGGACGCCGTCACGGCCGAAATGCGCCAGCGCATCAGCTCCATCGCGCTCGCCAACGCCTACGGCGGCGGGGAGCGCCGCAAGCTCCTCGACGCCAAGGCGCATGTTGACGCCTGCCGCACGAGCCTCGAACAGGCCGGGGTGAAGCTGACGGACGACCTGGGCGACGGCGAGCTGACCGTCGCGCTCCACAAGCTCTACTGGAAGGTGCTTGAAAAGAAGATCGAGGGCAAGAAGCTCGGGCATCACCAGATCAACGCGAGCTTGAACGACAGCGTCCAGAGCGCGTTCGTCTCCACCGCGAAGGACCTCGTGAAGGACGTGAACAAGCTCGGCGCGAAGCTGGACACGGAGCTGCGCAAGCTCGTGGAGGGCACGTTCCACGTCGTGCTCAGGGGCGACGCAGAAACCTACAGGAAGGAGTTCGGCGAGGAGGGGATGAAGACCCTCGCCACGAGCGTGGCAGACGACGTTCTCCTGTCTTACAAGGGCAAGCTCGACGAGATCAAGCGCAACTTCCTCGCAAGCCCCGAGACCTACACGAAGAAGACTGCCAACGTGGAGAACATCGCGATGTCGTTCTTCGACGAAGCCGGCCCCGACAAGCTCTTCACCAACGACAACATCACATACGTGTTCCGGAACTCCATTGACGAGAGGAACGCCGCCGTCCTGAGCTGGATCTACAATCCCACGGGCCCCGAGGGGAAGAGCTCGCTCGAGGTGGATCTTGTCGCCGACGAGAAGAGGCGCGTCCTGGCGAAGGAATCCAATGTGGTGAAGCCCGCCTCATCCATGCCGGACAACGAACTGACCAACATCGTCAACCAGGCGGTGAAGGAAGTGCTGGCCCGCGCCGAGAGATTCTCGGCCATGTATTCGGTCGGCGGACGCGATGCGTTCAAGACACGCATCAACAACGAGATCCAGGCGATTGTTGACAAGCACGTCGAGTCGCACGCGAAGTTCCGCGAGGCGTTCGTGAAGGACGCGCTCAAGATCCTCCCGAAGTACGACGACGCGCTCAAGACCGAGACCCGCCGCGGCAAGGAGGTCGCCGCCGACAAGATGAACGCGGTCCTCGACGAGATCAGCCGCAGCAAGGAGCCGCCGAAGATCAAGGGCTTCGCCGTGGCGTTCGAGGGCATGCTCAACCAGATGGTGAAGACGAAGGTCGATGTCAAGGTCGCCGAGTTCATGGCCTACAGCAAGAAGGTGACGAGCATCTACGAAAAATGCCTGCCGGCCTTCGAGGCGAAGATTCGCGAGATGCACGAAGATATCAAGAAGGCGGGTGCCACTGACGACGACATCCGCCATCTCGAAGAGAAGCTCATGCCAATCTTCCGCCAGAAGTTCGATACGGACATCCAGCTCAACGTGGACACCTATTTGAAGAAGGAAATCGCCACCAAGTACGCCGAGCTGAAGGCCGACGAATGGGCGTATCCAATGCTCAACGCGCTCAGGGACATGGATCTCAAGTCGAAGATGGGCATCTTGATGGTGTTCGACAAGATCGGCATGAAGGACCTTCTGACCAACTCCACGGCCACGGAGAACGCGACGAAGGACGTAATCGCGACGGCGCTCAAGGGCACCGAGGCGCAGAAGGTCTTGTCCGAAGCGCGCAAGGCCGCGATGACGCTTGCCGTTTACGGCAAGGACGCCCCCGGCGCGGAGCCGGAGGCCGCCAGAAAGGCGATCGAGGAGTTCCACCAGCTCGTCCGCGACGCGGTACTTGGAGTGAAGAAGGCCGTCAAGGAGGAGGCGTTCAACGAAGAAGAGGTGGAGCCTGCGGTGAAGCTCTTCGAGCTCTGGATCGAGAAGTACAACCTGCCCAACATACACGTGTCGAGCGTAGACTTCAAGCAGGGCACCCTCAAGGACGCAGCCGTCGCGCACTTCAAGAAGTGCGTCGCGGCCATCCAGAAGGAGATCGCCGAGAAGGGCAGCGCCAGCGAACCGCTTCTCTCGGCGAACTACATCAAGGAATTCGTCATGTTCCTCAACAAGATCGGACGCAAGGTGATCTACACCGCCATGCAAGAGGATCTCGTCAACAGGCGCATGCCCGAAATCATGAAGTCGCAGAAGTTCCACGCCGCGTACGAGTACCCGACGGAAGAGAATGCCGCATTCACAAGCGCGGTGGCGCTGAACATCACCGGCCTCCAGGAACACCTGCTCTCGGCAATGAGACGCGCCGAGAGCAACCTGAACCTCAAGATTGTGTCGCTTGAGGACATGTACCGCTGGAAAGACATGGCCACGGAGGAGCTGGAAAAGCAGATCGCCGACGACAGCCCCGTTCTTGAACAGTACCACCAGCAGGCGTATTCGCGCGCCGAGATGATGGGGGTCATCGATCTCGATTTCGTCTCCGGCGACTATGCGATCGACCAGTACCTTTCCGACGCGCTCAAGAAACACTTCAAAGACGTGGACATCCGCGATGCGACCGTCGTGACCCCGGAATTCATGAAAAAGCAAAAAGCCACCGTCAACGACATGGTTGACTACCTCAAGGGGATCCTGAAGGCTCGCATCGACGAGCACAAGAAGATATACACGGACGAGGCCATGAAAAATCCGCGGCTGAAAGAGACGCACGTCCGCTTCCCCGGCACGAAGCAGCTGGAGACGATGTTCCGCCTCGAGGCCGAAGACATCGTCTCGGCGATTGCGGATAAGAAAAACAAGGACGCCTACGCATCTTTCTTCCACGAGATTGAGAAAAAAGTCAATGAGGTGAAAGCCAAGCAGGCAAAAGCCAAGAAAGCATAGGAAGGAGCAAAGTAATGACTTACGAAGAATTGATTGAGGCAACCGGCGCGGAGATCGGCATCGAAGTTCACCCCAGATGATGAGAACATACAGTCAAGGATAAATTGATGTTGACAAAAAAGAATTGGGGAATTAATGAAAAAACGATATTGCTAACGGCGGCGTTCATGTCCGCCATGTGCGCATGGGGCGCAAACCCTGACTGGCCGAACCTCGAAGAAGTCATCATCGCGACGAAATGTCACCTCGACGTGGGGTACACCGCAACCGTGCCGGAATTGGTGCGGAAGTACAGCACGACCGACCTCGACAACGCTTTCGCCTTGTTCGATTCGGACAACGACAAGCCCGCTGACCTTCGCGCCCGATGGACGGTTCCAGCCTGGGCGATGGACGTGATGCTGGAAAGGGCGTCTCCCGGACGCCGGGGGCGACTTGAGGAGACCATACGCCAGCACCGTCTGATGTGGCACGCCTTCCCGTTCACCATCGAGACAGAGGCGTCCGACCTCGAGGAACTGGTGCGCATGTTCGCGTTTAGCTCCGGCATCTCGCGTCGCTTCGGTTTCGACCTCCCGCGGTACGTCAAGCAAACCGACGTGCCGGATCAGGCGTGGGCCCTGCCGACGGTGCTCGCTCATGCGGGCGTGAAGTTTCTCCACATTGGCATCAATCCCGGCTGCAAGCAGAAGGAGTTTCTCGACAAGCTTCCCGTACTGAGCTGGTGGGAAGGACCCGATGGTTCGCGCGTGCTGCTGGGCTTTTCGTCCGGTTACGGTTGGATGGGCTGGGGCAGCCTCACGCCGCCGAAGGGCTGGCGCCACAAGACGTGGCTTGCCTACATGATGCGCAGCGACAACAAGGGACCGATTTCGCCCAAGGACGCCGAGAAGATTCTCGAACGGGCGAAGGCCGAACTCCCCGGCGTGAAGGTGCGCTATGGCGACCCTGCCGAGTTCGCCGACGCCATCCTCGCGGAGGAGAAGTTGAACCCCACGCTTCCCGTCGTGCGCGGCGACATGCCGGACACGTGGATCCATGGACAGATGACGGCGCCCGAGGCGACACGTCTGCACCGCCACGCCAAGAGCGACCTGATCACGCTGGGCGTCCTCGATACGTCCCTGCGTGCGTTCGGGGTGAAGACCGATCCTGTCGCCGGAGAACTTGAACAGGGTTATCGTCAGTCTTGTCTCTACTCGGAGCACACCTGGGGCTTCTCCTGTTACAGAGACAGGAAGCGTTTCCAGGATCCCTATTGGCGCGAACGATATGACAGGGGCGAGTTCAAGCACATCGACGATTCCTTCGACTATCACATGAAGTATGCGCACCGCGCATACGCGATCACGCAGGACGGAATCAAAAAGCGCATGGAGGCGCTTGCGCGGAGCGTCGACGAGGAAGGTCCGGGTGTCGTGGTGTTCAATCCGCTGCCGTATGCGCGCGACGCCGTGGTGGAGGTGGAGATGCCAAAGGGTTATTCGCTGTCCGGCGGCGTGCGGGAGGGCTGCAAAGTAAAGTTCCTCGCGAAGGGCCTCCCTCCCGGCGGCTACAAGACATTTAATGTTGTCCATGAAGAACAGGTAAAACATGAAGAAAACCAAAATGATCTACATGTTCTACATGGACAAAAGATTCTACACTGCCAAACAAAGAAGCTTCGCCACTTCACGGTGAAATTCGAGTTGGAGAAGGGCGGCATCGCCTCGCTCGTCGAAAACTCGACGGGGCGCGAGCTTGTGAAGCAGGGCGGACACGTCCTTGGGCAGTTCCTGCACGAACGCTTCAGCCAGAACGAGGTGCTGCGTTTTGTTGGGGCCTACAACCGCGCGCACCAGCGCAACATCAACAGCGATTTCGGGAAGGCCGGCCTGCCCCCGCCTGACAAGGTTCCCTACACGGCATTGACGCCGAAGAACTGGACGGCGAAGCACGTACATACAGCCCTCGGCGACGAAGTGGCGCTCACGGCTGGCGATACGCTCGGTCTCGCGAAGGGCTACGAGATGCGCTTCTTCTTCCCTGACCATGCAGCGTGCGTGGATATTTCGTGGAAGGTGACGGAGAAGACACCCGATCCGAGGCCGGAGGGTGGTTGGATATGCCTGCCGTTCAACGTTGCCGCGCCGTCCTTCCGCGTCGGGCGCATCGGCGGCACGATCGATCCGGCGAAGGACATCATCTTTGGCGCGAACCGCAATCTGATGTGCGTCGATCGTGCGATTACGGTGCGGAACGGCGCGGCGGGTGCGGGCGTGGGTGTGGCGTCCGCCGATTTGCCGCTCTGGAGTCTCGGCAAGCCCGGCCTCTGGCGCTACGAGCCAGACTACGTGCCGGCGGAGCCGGAGGTGTTCGCGAACCTCTACAACAACCAGTGGAATACGAATTTTCCGTTCTGGATTCCGGGGTCGTGGACGGCGTCGTTACGGGTTTATCCCGTGGCAGAGGGTGCGGATGAGGAGACGGCCGTTTTCACGCCCGCGTGGGAAATCCGCCAGCCGTGCGTCGCGGCATTCGCGTCGGGACGTGATTTAGCCACAAAGAACGCAAAGGTCGCAAAGGATGGTAGGGCGCGGACTCCGGCCGCGCCGGAGGCCGATGGCGTTGCCGTTTCGCGGAAGGGCGTGAGGGTGACGGCGTTCTGCCCCAACCCCGATGGCGCGGGCACCGTACTGCGCGTGTGGGAACAGGCCGGAAAGGCCGGCGATATCACGGTTACGCTGCCCAAGGGCCTGAAGGCGACTTCTGCTCAGCCTGTGAACCTGCGCGGGGAACCGATCGGCGAACCGATTGCAATCAAGGATGGAACATTCTCGTTTGTCCTCGGCGCGTGGGCGCCAAAGAGTTTCGTCATTTCCGGCGGTTTGGCAGATGTAACGGCCGTCGAGCCGTATCGCTTTTACCGCTTTGCCGTCGATATGACGGTCGGTGACGCGTTGCAGATTTCTGAAGTGAAACTATTCAGCGGGGACTTCGACGTGACGCGTTCGTGCGCACGGGCATGGTATGAGGAAAAAACGTTTGCGCCGCAGTTCAAGGAGGAATATAATCCGCTCAAGGCGGTGGACGGCGACCTCGGTACGAAATGGTACGACGAACGCGCGTCAGCGAGCCGGCGCGGCACGTTCGGCAAGGACGTGTGGGTCGTCCTTGAATATGCGAAGCCTGTTGCGGTGACGCGCTACGAGTGGTACACGGCGGACGACACCTCGTGCTATGTCAGGCGCAATCCTGCCGCATGGCGTCTGCAGGGATCGAACGATGATGAACATTGGACGGATCTCGATGCCGTCGGATGCGCCGCGCCGCACACGTTCGACAAGACCCTCGCGTATTCGCGCCGGCTGGACATCCCACGCGCGTTGCCGGAGGACGCCGTCATCTATCCATTGGCGACTGGTGACGGGCGCTGCCTTGTTTCATATAAAGTAAATGGCACGACACTACACGAACTCGTCCCTGTGAAAGATAACGGGGAAAGGTAAAATAGATGAAAGCAAAAATAATCATCCATGTTACCGTGGTCGCCGCATTAACGGCTTGTGCTGCGGATGGCCTGATGGTCCACTCAATGCTCACGCGCGACGGACGGCGGATGGTGTCGAGGCTGGAGGGCGGCAAGCGCGTCTATTCGCTTGTGCCCACGAACCAGCTGCCGGTCAACCTGCCGCCGGTGCGCGAGTGGAAGCTCTACGGCATCAAGGCCTCGCACACCGACATCGGTCTCACCAATCCGCAGTACATCCAGCGACACTGGACCGTGAGGCGCATCGACGAGGCGGCGCGTCTCATCGATGCCGACAAGCGGGCCGATTCC
This sequence comes from uncultured bacterium, assembly GCA_902779075.1. The sequence goes on from CACZAK010000049.1 coordinate 10,044, forward strand.
GACCCGGCCGCGTACCGCTATGTGATGGAAGGCGTGTGGTTCTGGGACAACTACCATCAGGACAAGGGGATGGACGCCGCCTGGCGCATCGTCACCAACTACGTGGCGCGCGGGCGCATGGACGTGGGCGTGACGTGCGCGGGTAATCACACGCATCTCTATTCCGAGACAGAGATCGACCGATCCACCCTTACGAAGCGTCTGCTGGAGCAGAAGTGGGGCATCCACACGCACACGTTTTTCATGGCAGACAACCCCGGCCTTAGCTGCTCGCTGATTGATCCGTATGTTCGTGCCGGAATACGCAACTGTATCTTCCTGCCCAACCAGTGGAACCCCATCCGCTCGACCATCTGGAAGATGCGGAAGGAAATGCTCACGTCCAACCCCGACTACAACAATCCCGACCTCCAGGGCGGTGGCAGCCGGATTGCCGTTTCATACGATCTTGATCTCCCGATGGTGTTCCGCTGGAAGGCGCCGGGCGGAAAGGAGTCGCTGCTCGTCTGGTGCTCGACGCACTACGGGCGCGGGTATGAACGGCTGGGATTGGATAGCAAGGTCAATCCGTCGCATGTTCCAATGGCCGAGGCGCGCATGCCGGAGTTCCTGGAGATACTTGAGCAGAAATATCCTTACGACGTGTGGCTCGCGGGCGTCTATTGCGACGACGAATGGCCGGGCACAGGTTTTGCGGACTTCGCGGCGAAGTGGAACGAGAAGTGGCTGTGGCCGCAGTTCCGCACGGTGGGACGCCTCGACGAGCCGTTCGACCTTCTCGAAAAGAAGTTCGGCGACAAAATCCCGACGCTCACGGGCGAAATGACAAGTGGTTGGTTGCAGCACGCCGCCTCGACGCCCGAGCTCCTCGCCGACATGCTCAACGCCGACCGTTTGCTCAAGACGGCCGAGCGCCTCGGCACGTTCGCCGGCACGATCGACCGTGGGGCCGTGGATCGTGCATGGTGGCACCTCATCCTCAACGATGAACACTCCTACGGCACGAGCGGCTACAAGGGACGGCGTGTGTTCGAGACGTGGATGCAGCACCGCGACTGGATCGAACGCGCCGCCGCGACCGCCTCGAATGAACTCGCCAAGGCCGTCGCAAAAATTGTCCCGGATGTCTCGGTTGCCCCGGATGTCCCGGTTCACATCTGCCGCGACGGCGTTAACGAAAACCGCTGGTACCGAGTGGCCGTGACGAACGGCGTGATCTACTCCATCTACGACAAGGAGCTTGCGCGCGAGCTGATCGACGGCCCCGCCAACCGCTTCTTGTACACGCGCAACAACCACAAGACGTGGGGAGGCGGAGCCCGAAAAGGCGCTCGGCGCGAAGGTGACGCGCCGCGTGTATCTGGTCGAGAACGAGAAGCGCATCGACATCGAGGACCGTTTCGAGCACGCGCGTGACCTCTTCAATAAAAAACGCTACAAGCGCTATGGTTACCTCGCGTTTCCGTTCGCCGTGCCGGGTGGTGCGTTCCGTGCGCACCTCAACGGCACGGTGATACGTCCGTACGAGGACTGCCATCCGATGACGACGGACGCCTACTGCGCCGTGCGCGACTGGTGTCTAGTCGAGAACGCCGACTTCGGTGTGGCGTTGATGATGCGCGACTCAACGCTCACCGAGTTCGGCGAAATCCATCCCGACAAGACGTGTTACACCGGCAAGCCGCCGAAGGGCAAGACTGCCATCTATCCGTACCTCTTCACGGATTGGCTCCAGATGCACCAACCCGATGGAGATTCAATGAACTTCACGTTCCGCTTCGCGATCACGTCGTATCGTTGCGGCCCGCTCGGCGAGCGGGCCCTACCGAGTGCGGTGGTAGGGCCGCCTCGCCGAGGCGGCCGCTGGGCGCATGTTGCGCGGATGTGCGAGGACTGGCTTGATCCGTATGCGAAATGGATGCGCGAAAACAACGTTCCGCGCGTCACGCGCGAAACCGTTGCGGAGCCTCCGCCGGATTGGACAGGCCTTATCGAGAAGCCCCGCGCCGGACATGGCGAGAAGAACGGGCAGATGTACATCCTCTGGGGCGCGGAGATGTCGCCCGACTTCGACCACTACGAACTCTGGCGCGACGGCAAGTTCCTCGCGAACGTCAAGAACGAGGCTCCCAACGGAATCCCATATCGCGTCGCCCGTTACAAAGACAAGGGACTTCCCACGCACTCGCGCCACGAGTACCGTATCCGCAAGGTGTGGAAGGACGGACGCAAGGATCCGCTCGGCGAGCCGTTCTACGGACTTACAAGGGCGATGGATAATGTGCGGACTTCCGCCAGGACATCTCCACATCGCCGTTAGACCCACCATGAATCAAAAACAAAGGAGAACATAAGATGAAAATACAGTATTTTAGGATGTTTCTCGCTGCGGTATTTGCGGTAATTTGTGCGTTGACCGCGCTGTCGGCGGCGGGTGAGAAGAAGGGACTATATCCGCAGACCGCTGCACCGCTGAAGTTCATGACGTTCAACATTTGGGGAGACTACTTCGGGAATCCCGTGGAGGAACGTGAGGCGGGAGTGGAGGCGACAATCCTCAAAGGCTGTCCAGACGTCGTGTCGCTCCAGGAAGTGACGCCTGGCTGGTACGCGAGCCCGATGTTCGCCCATCTTAAGAAGGCCAGTTACGCGGTCGTGCGCGGCGACGAGGACGCCGCGCTGAAGCGGGCCGCGTTCGAAGGGGAGAAGACGCCAAAGCACATCAACCACGAGCCGCTTCTCTACCGCACGGACCGTCTGAACCTGCTAGATAGCGGCACGGATTTCTTCCACCTGTCGCTCACGGCGTCGAAGAGCTTCACCTGGGCCGTCCTGGAGCGCAAAGCGGACGGACGGCGCTTCGTGGCGTTCGCGACGCATTTCTGGTGGCAGTCGAACGGCGTCGAGAGCGACGTCATCCGCGAGCTGAACGCCCGGCATGTCCTGTGGCTATTAGCGGACATCCGACGCAAATGGGGCGCGGACCTCCCGGCGATCCTCGGCGGCGACCTCAACTCTACCGACGCGTCCTTCGCCCACGCAATGCTGCGCAGTGGCGGTTTCGTGAACGCAGCCTCGCACGCGGACGTACGCTCGCCGCACTGCTCGCACCACGGCAATCCTGTGCGCGGTGCTGACGGCAAGTACCACGGCGCGCGCCGTGCCGCAGCGTACGACACGCCCGATTACTCGATCGACCACATTTTTTACACCAAGGGCATCCACGCGCTGAAGCACGAAATCATCACAGACCAGACAGTGCTGGACGTCTCCGACCACTCGCCCGTGATGGTCGAGTTCGAGCTTTAGTTTTTCGGTGGCAAACGGGGCTGCTTGAAGGAAAGGGCGGTTTCGTCTTTCGTGAGCGACACCTTGATGCGGCCGGGCACGAGCTCTTCACGGAGAAGCATATCTGCGAGGGGATCCTCCACGTAGTGCTGCACGGCGCGACGCAACGGGCGCGCGCCCATCGCGTCGTCGGAGCCTTTCGTAACAAGGAAGTCCGTGGCCTTCTTGTCGAGCTCGAGCGTCATGTCGCGTTCGGAGAGGCGCGTGCGCAGCTTCGCGAGCTCAATGTCGAGAATCGTCACGACGTCCTGTTTCTCCAGTTTGCGGAACACGACCGTCTCGTCGAAGCGGTTTAGCAGTTCCGGACGGAACGTGCGCTTCGCCTCGTCCATCAGTTTGTCGCGCAGGGTTTCGTAGGAGGCACTGGCGGTCTCCTGCGAGAAGCCGAAGCTCTTGCCTTCCTTCGCGAAGTCGAAACCGAGGTTCGCGGTGGCGATCACGATCGTGTTGCGGAAGTCGACCTGGCGGCCCTGTCCGTCGGTGAGGCGTCCGTCGTCGAGCAGCTGGAGCATCATGTTCATTACATCCGACGAAGCCTTTTCGAACTCGTCGAAGAGCACGACGGAGTAGGGACGGCGGCGGACGCGCTCCGTGAGCTGTCCGCCCTCGTCGTAGCCGACATAGCCGGGCGGCGCGCCGACGAGGCGCGAGCTCGTGAAGGCGCTTGAGAACTCGGTCATGTCGAGGGCGATGAGCGCCTTCGGGTCGCCGTAGACCTTCTCGGCGAGCATCTTCGCGAGGAGCGTCTTGCCCACGCCGGTGGGGCCGAGGAAGAGGAATCGACTCAATGGCGGCGGACTGTCCGATGACGGCACCATTCAGTTCCCGTTCGATGTTGAGGAGCTTGCCGGCCGTGGATTCGGTCATGCGCTCCACGGGCACGCCACTGATGGAGGCGACCGTGGCGGCGATGTCGTCGGGCGTCACATCGATAGTCTTCTCCGCGTGTTCCTCGCGCCATTGTTTCACCTTGGCGGCGAGCGCCTCGTGCGCGGCGATTTCGGCGTCACGCCACTTGGCGGCGTCCTCGAAGGCGCTGGCCTTCACGGCGGCCTCCTTGCGGGCGTGGATCTCTGCGATCTCCGCCTCGTCGGCCTTGAAGTCTGGTGGACGCACTGCTGTCTTCATGCGCACACGCGAACCGGTCTCGTCTATGGCGTCGATAGCCTTATCCGGAAGGAGGCGCGCGGGCAGGTAGCGGGCCGTAAGCGTGACGGCCGCGCGCAGGGACTCGTCGGCGAACTTCACGTTGTGGTGCTTCTCGTAGCGCGGCGCGATGCCGCGGAGAATCTCGATGGCCTCGTCGATGGCGGGCTCGTTCACGAGGATCGACTGGAACCGGCGCTCAAGCGCGGCGTCCTTCTCAATGGACTTGTGGTATTCCTTGAGCGTGGTGGCGCCGACGACCTGCAGTTCTCCACGCGCGAGGGCAGGCTTGAGGATATTCGCGGCGTCCATCGCGCCCTCGGCGCCGCCAGCCCCCACGAGCGTGTGGATTTCGTCGAGGAACAGCACGACGTTGCCGACGAGCTTCACTTCCTCAATAAGCTGCTTGAGGCGTTCCTCGAACTGTCCGCGGTACTGCGTGCCGGCGACGACGCGCGCCATGTCGAGAGAGACGACCCGCTTGTCGCGCATGCGTTCGGGGACGTCTCCAAGAGCGATGGCCTGCGCGAGGCCCTCCACCACGGCCGTCTTGCCCACACCGGCCTCGCCGATCAGCACGGCGTTGTTCTTCGTGCGGCGGGAAAGAACCTGGATGACGCGCGTCAGCTCCTGCTTGCGTCCGATGACCGGGTCGAGTTCGCCCTTGCGCGCGAGGGCGGTGAGGTCGCGTCCGAAGATGTTGAGCGCGGGGGTCTTGCCTTTCTTCGCGGCCTTGGCCTCACCGTCGGGGGCGGGCGACTCCTCGTCGTCGTCCTCGTCAGTCTCATCTGGGAGTGGGGCGTCTTCGGCGGACTCCGCGTCTTCCCCGTCCGCACGCGCCTCGGCGCGGATGAACGCCTCTGGCGTAAGGCCGTGTCCGGCGAGAATCTGCGCGGCCACGGACTCGCCCTCGGCGAGAATGGCGAGGATTATGTGCTCGGTGCCCACGGCGGATGCCTGGAGGCGGCGTGCCTCGAGCTTGGCGAGTTCGAGGATCTTGCGCGTACGCGCCGTGACGGGGATTTCGCCGAGCATTCGCACGTTCTCGCTGTGTCCGATCATCTGCTCAAGCTGTATGCGGAGTTCGTCGGGATCGACGTCCAGCGCGCGGAACCGTCGGCATGCGCCGCAGTTCGGGATGGCGAGGATGGAGCAGAGAAGGTGCTCGGTGCCGATGTAGGAGTGGTTGTACCGGCGGGCTGCGGCTTCTGCGCCGTCAAGCGCCCGGTTGGCGTTTGGTGTGTAGTCGTTGTTCATGAAAGGATGTCTTTCGCAAAGTCGTTGAGGCGGACGCCCGCGAAGGCGGCGCTGACCCGGTCGGCGAAGTCCGCGTCGCGGACGTCGCGCTGGCGTTCCTCCTCCTGCGTGGCGGGCGGCTGCGTGAACGGACGGTTCAGCTGGCGGCGCATGGCCTCGTCGATCTGCGAACGCGTAACACCGTTGAGGAAGCCCATGATCGCGGCGAGGCGGACGGGCGAGAGCAGGTCGACGTATTCGTAGGGGGAGAGCAGCCGTGCATGGCGGAGGATAGCCAGAGCGCGCTCCACGGAGTCGAGGAAGAGGAGCGGCTGTTCGTCGACGAGCGCCTTGCGCGCGGCGGTTTCCTGTTCGGCGAGCTGCGCGAACACGCGCGCGACGCGCGTGACTAGCGTACGTTCGGGAAGGCCTATTGCGGACTCGTTGCAGATGCGGAAAAGGTGCGCTACATTGTGAAGGCCGTCTGCGTCGATGCCGCTGTAGCCGATCCGCGTCGCCGTGAGGCCAGCGAGTACGGGCGGCAGGTCGCCGATGATGTGGAGCCCTTCGAGATGGACTTCGGCTTCGATGCGTATGCCCGTGCCGCAGTGCGCGGGGAAGGGGGAGAGATAGCCGAAGTCGGGATGCCAGGCGAAGCGGTGCGTTTCGGCGAGGCGGCGCTCATCCTCCTCGGCCTTCGTGTAGGCGGCTGAGATGTCGTCTGCGGTCACCCAGTCGGCGGAGATGGCGAAGGCGTCTTTTTCGCCGAACGGCTTGTCCGCTGGATTGCGGAAAAGGGTTATCCGCCCGCCGGCTAGGGCGTCGGTGGTGAGCAAGTTTGGATACGTGCCGTTGGACGGACGTTTCGGGGGGCGTCCGGGACGTCCCTTGGGACGGGCACTCATGTCGTCTCCTTCCCGTCGGCATCCGACTCAAGCGCGTCGAGGCTTTTTTGAATCTCGGCGGCCTTTTCGTACTTCTGCAGCTTAATGGCCTTCTTCAGCTCGCGTTCCAGGTATGCGCGGGAGTCGGTTCCAGTTGTGCCTGCGGGCATTGAGCCAACATGCGTTGGACCGTAGTCGCCACGCAGGAACTTCGCGCGGATTTCGGCGGCGAAGGTCTTCCAGCAGCGCGGACAACCCAGCGTCCTCCGTTGCTCCAGCGTTTCCCATGTCGCGTGGCAGAGCGGACATGTCTTCTTGCCGTGCCTAAGCTCCTCTTCGAGATGCCCCAGTCCGTCGACCAGCCCCATCGCCGCCTTGAAGAAGTTTTCCACGAACGGAGGCGGTTTCTCTCCGGGGCCGATGACGGAGACGTTTTCGCCTTCTTCGGACTCCCTTTTTTTCTTCTTTGAGTGACGGGCGTCAGAGGCGCACTTCTTGCAGACGTAGAGTTCCCGATCCTGTCCTTCTTTCTTCAAGTGCAGGACGGTCTCGGCGTCTGCCTCGTGGCATATTTCGCATTTCATGGCAGGATCAGTCGACGAACAAGTTCGGGACGTTCTGCCCCGTCGAGATGAGCGATCCGGGCTTCACGGGTGACTTGCCGGTCTTGACAGAGGATTTGGCGGGGGGCGTCTTTGCCTTTGGCTCCTTCTTCACATTCTGCTTCGGAACGTTATTGCCTGTGGCTGGCTTATCTGCGGCGACGACAGGCACGTCTTTGGGCGGCTCTTCCGGTTGCTGCGAGTTAGTTGTCGGCGTCGTGGCCTGGTACAGTTTTACAATGCTCCACACGATGAAGGCGATGGACAGGATTGCGCAAAGAACGAGGGCGGTTATGCGCCAGGCGCGCCGCGGAATGTTGCGCACCCTGTTCAACACGCCAGCCGAGATGGCTGAAAGGCTCTTGCGGAAACGTTCCGTGGCCGATGGACCGCCTTCGTCATAGTCCGGCGTGATGTAGGGCGAGGAATCCAAGTCTATTGGCGGCGGCAACTCAGATGATGTTTTAGGTTTCTCCTGCTGTACTGGCACCGGAGAAGATTCGAAAAGCGGACGGTCGTCCTTGGGAAGGCGCGCAGGCGGTTGCTCAAAGAGATCTAGTCCGCGCACAACAGGCGGAGGCTCGGGAACGAGTGCCGGAGTTGGTTCAGGAATGGGCTCCGGAATCGGTTCCGGCTCTGGCTCTGGAACTGGTTCTGGAATCGGCTCAGGCTCAGGAATGGGCACCGGAATCGGTTCCGGCTCTGGAACTGGCTCTGGAATTGGCTCCGGCTCAGGAATGGGTGCCGGAATCGGTTCCGGTTCTGGAACTGGCTCTGGAATTGGCTCCGGCTCAGGAACGGGTGCCGGAATCGGTTCCGGTTCTGGAACTGGCTCTGGAATTGGCTCCGGCTCAGGAGCAGGTGCCGGAATCGGTTCCGGTTCGGGAACGGGTGCCGGAATCGGTTCCGGTTCGGGAACTGGCTCTGGAATCGGCTCAGGCTCAGGAACGGGCGCCGGAATTGGTTCTGGCTCGGGAACTGGCTCCGTAATCGGCTCTGGCTCGGGAACAGGCTCCGTAATCGGCTCCGGAACTGGCTTCGTGGGGACTTGGCGGATACTGACTGTTGGCGTACGGCGGCCTTCGTAGATGTCCATGAATTCGCGCACGAGCGGGACGGGGTCTAGTCCAACGCAGTTTGCGAAGAGTCGCACGAATCCGCGACCGTAGATGGGGGCGGGGATGCGGTGAAAATCTTCACGCTCCATTTCTTCGACAATCTGCACAAGCATGTGCGTTTGCGCTGCGACCTGCGAGCAGGTGAGGCCCTTGGCTTCGCGGGCGCTTCTGAGTGTTTCTCCGAATGAGCTCATTGTCATTTTCCTGTTTTTAAAATGGGGCACTTGCAAAACCCATCTTCCGCGCCATTCGCGAGGCAAGTCATACGGCTTGACGGAACTCGCAGAAACAAACCTTGCGCGTCTGAAAGGCTCAGCGCGTTTAGTATGCCAAATCTGCGCTCTAAGCGCAAGTGGAAAAGGAAAAAGAAAAACGAAGTAAGCACATTGCGCGCGGTATCGTGTTTTGTTATAATTCCCAGTGCCGATTCCGCGGGAGAATCCCAAAGGGTTGGAGTGCATTCGACAAAGACATAAAAATTTGAAAAGAAAGGCTAGATTTACATGAAGTACTTGAATGTCGCTGTTGCGGTCGCCGGCGCTGCATTGTTGGCGGGATGCTGTTGTCCGTGTGGCAGAAAGCCGTTTGCCGTGTTTCCCGATACATGCGCCACGCCCGACGGCATGGCGATCGACTCCAAGGGGCGGCTCGTCATCGCCGCGCCGAACTTCAACGACACCACCAAGCCAGCGGCCATCTTCCGCCTCGACGAACCGGGCGGCGTGCCGTATCTCTGGGTGTATGTCCCGCCGCTTGCGAAGACAGGTCTCGCCGCGCCTATGGGGATCTGCTTCGGTCCCGAGGGCGAACTGTACGTGTGCGACAACCAGGGATGGTCCGGTTCTGAGAAGGGCACGAACGAGGGGCGTCTGCTGCGCCTCGACTTCAAGGACGACAAGCTGACGACCTGTACCGTGATCGCCAGCGGCATGGAACATCCCAACGGCGTCAAGTACCACAACGGCATGCTCTACGTGACCCAGAGCAGTCTCTCGAAGATCAAAGATCCTTCAGGCAAGCTCGTAAGCGGCGTATATCGCTTCAAGCCTACCGACAGGGGCATCGCAGTGAAGAACACGCGCGAGGATCCGCAGCTCATCCTCACGCTCGTCACGCAGAACCCTTTCTGCCAGTACGGACTCGACGGCATTCTTTTCGACGGCAAAGGCGACCTTCTCCTCGGCAATTTCGGCGACGGCACGATTCACCGTGCAACATTCGACGCGGCGGGCAACGTGGTCTCGTGCAAGGTCTTCGCAAAGACGGACTTCGATTACTCCGACCCGTCTGGGAAGGATTTCCTCCAGCGCGCCACAAAAGCCAAGATGCGTACGACAGACGGCATGTGCATGGATGACGCCGGCAACATCTACGTCGCCGACTTCTCTAACAACGCCATCGCCAAGGTCTCGCCTAACGGCACAGTCAGCGTACTCAGGCAGGATTCCGACGGCGACGGCATGAACGGCGGACTCAACCAGCCCGGCGAGCCGATAATCTGGAAGGGGCGTCTGGTCGTCTCCAACTTCGATGCCGTCATCGGCCCCGATAAGGTGAACACGAAGAAAGACGCCACCTGCACGCTGAGCACAATCGAGAATTAAGCGGCAGATACAGGCTTGGCGGCTGTGAGATTGTGGTATACTTTTCGCCCATTCAGCAGTCCAAGAAGGAACCTTCAACAGCAACAGAAAGGCGAATATGAAAGCAATAATCGGAAAGCGTCGTGGCGCACTGTTGGCTACAGTGGCTGCGTTATGCTCGATGGCGGAGGCTGTGGAGTTCTCAAAGGCCGGATACTGGGAGGCCGAAGGCTCGCCGCGCCGCGTTGAGACGCTGACGACCGGTTGGGAGTTCTCGCTCGACGGGTTCAAGACGAGTAAGAACGTCCCGTTGCCGCACGGTATCGACGAGGGCAAGTTGGGATTTGAAGCGTCGGGTTGTGTGAACCGACAGCAGCCCGCCTGGTACCGTCGCCGTTTCACGTGGAAGAGCGGCGGGGCGCACCAGTTCCTGCACTTCGAGGCAATCATGGGCAAGAGCCGCGTGACGCTGAACGGGAAACAGGTGGCGGAGCACTTCGGCGGCTATCTGCCCATCCACGTCGAGGTGACGGGTGTACTGAAGGAAGGCGAAAACCTCCTCGAAGTGTGGTGCGACAACTCCAACGATTCCTCCTACCCGCCCGGCAAGGCGCAGGACGTCCTCGACTTCACCTACTTCGGCGGCATCTACCGCGACGCCTACCTGATCGAGACGGGGGAGGCGTACGTATCCGATACCGACAAGGGCGGCGTGCGGATCACCTCGAACCTCGGCGCGGACGGCAAGTGGACCGTGCGTGCCGACGTGACGCTTGGCGGCGAGGTGGAAGGCGCGAAAGCTGAGCTGTTCTACGACGGGAAGCCCGTGACATCTCCGTTCAACCCCGATTCGCCCGCGCTCTGGACGCCAGAAACGCCGAATCTTCACTGGTTGCGCGTGGACGTGAAGAAGGGCGGGCGGCTGACGGACTCCGTGCGCGTGCGCTTCGGCATCCGCGACTTCAAGGCGACGCTGGACGGACTTGTCCTGAACGGCAAGCCGTATGGCAAGAAGCTCTACGGCACGAACCGCCATCAGGATTATGCGTTCATCGGAAACGCGTTGCCCAATTCGCTCCACTGGCGCGACGTGAAAAAGTTCAAGGACTGCGGCATGACCATCTTCCGCAATGCGCACTATCCGCAGGACCCCGCGTTCATGGATGCCTGCGACGAGCTGGGGATGTTCGTGATAGTGACGACGCCCGGCTGGCAGTTCTGGAACAGGAAGAACCCGGACTTCGAGCGGCGCGTCTACGACGATATCGAGAAGATGGTGCGCCGCGACAGGTCGCGTCCGTCGCTGTTCATGTGGGAACCGATCCTGAACGAAACGCACTTCCCCGCCGACTTCACCACGAACGCGGTCGGGGTGGTGAAGCGCGAGGTGCTTCCGCCGAACAACCTATGTGCCTGCGACGCGCAGTCGCGCGGCAGCGGGATTGTCGACGTGCAGTACGGACACCGTCCGATCAACGGACAGGTCTCGTTCCGGCGCGAGTGGGGCGACTACGTCGACAACTGGAACGCGCAGAACTCGCCTTCCCGCGTGCTGCGCGAGTGGGGCGAGACGGCGATGGTGCGTCAGGCACGCCACTACATGATGTTCCTGCGCGAGTTCAACGCCAACGCCGCGTCGTTCCTCGGCGGCTGCCTTTGGCATGGCACGGACCACGCGCGCGGCTACCATCCGGACAACTTCTACGGCGGCATCATGACGTACGCCCGCCAGAAGAAATACTCCTGGTACGCCTTCAAGGCCGCTCTCACCGACAAGCCGTTCGTCTTTCCTGCGCATGAGCTCTCGCCGTATTCGCCGGACGACTTCGCCGTGTTCTCCAACTGCTCCTACAAGGCGACTCTCCTCGGCAAGCCGTACAAGCCCGGAGAGACGAAATTCGACTACGAGGCGCAACATCGCATTGGCGCGGCGGCGCGCAAGAAGGCACGCAAGGGCTCGGATAACCCCAACAGCTTCATCGCCGAGCTGCCCGATGGATCGAAGACCGTCCTCCTTCCGTCGATGCGTCTTGCGAAGATTACGATGGCGCTCGATACGGAGGGGCTTGCTCCCGTTGCGGATGGCGGCGATCTAGTGGCCGTCACCGCCACGCTTGCTGATGCTGCGGGTATCCCGAAGCGCTACTGCACGGAGACGATTCGCTTCAACGTGGAAGGGGAGGCCGACATCGTCGGCACGAATCCCCAGGTCACGCGCTGGGGCGAGGCCGTGGTGTTGATACGTCCGCGCGCGGCGGCGAATCCGAAGCCGATCACCGTCCACGCCGCGACCGTCCGCAGGGGCAAATACGCGCCCGCCTCAGGTGAGCTTACGTTCACGCCGGGCTTGCCGGGCGTGAAGGCGTCTTCCAGCCGTACGACAGACGACGCGCGTCTCCGGGAAGTCGAGCGCCAGCAACACGACTTCGAGACAGGACGTCCGCGATAGACGCGCGCGACGGTGACGCGGAAAACATTTTTTAGCCGAGAACCTTTGCGATGCGGCCAACGGCCTCTTCCACGTTCTCGCGCGAGTTGAAGGCGGAGATGCGGATATAGCCCTCGCCGGCGCGTCCGAAGCCGGCACCAGGAGTGGTGACCACGTTCGCCTCCTTGAGCAGGCGATCGAAGAACTCCCAGCTGTCGCCCTTGACGTTCACCCAGAGGTACGGGGAGTCCGTTCCGCCAGTGACGTCGTATCCTAGGGCGAGAAGGGCGTCCTTGACGACCTTCGCGTTGCCGAGGTAGAAGTCGATTGTCGCCTTCGTCTGGGCCGCACCTTCTGGGGAGTACACTGCCTCGGCGCCGCGCTGGGTGATGTAGCTGCAGCCGTTGAACTTCGTAGTCTGGCGGCGCGTCCAGAACGGGCGCAGCTCTGCGGACGAGCCATCGGCTTTCCACGCGACGAGTCCCTTCGGGACCACGGTGTAGCCGCAGCGCACGCCGGTGAAGCCGGCCGTCTTGGAGAAGCTGCGGAACTCGATCGCGCATTCGCGCGCGCCGGCGCATTCGTAGATCGAGTGCGGGATTCCGGGCGTGCGGATGAACGCCTCGTACGCGGCGTCGAAGAGTATTAGCGCCTTGTTTGCGCGCGCCCAGTCGACCCATGCCTGGAGCTGTGCCTTCGTGGCCGTGGCGCCGGTGGGGTTGTTCGGGAAGCAGAGGTAGACGACATCCGCCTCAAGGTTACCAGGGGCGGGCACGAAGCCGTTTGCGGCGTTGCCGTCAAGATAGATAAGCCCCGAGTAGCGTCCGTCCGTGTTCGCGCCGGTGCGTCCGGCCATGACATTCGTATCTACGTAAACCGGATAGACGGGATCCGGCACCGCGATCTTCACGTCCTGTCCGAACAGCTCCTGGATGTTTCCACAGTCGCATTTGGCGCCGTCGGAGACGAATATCTCGTCAGAGGCGATGTCTATCCCGCGTTTCTGGAAATCGTTCTCCGCGATGGCGTCGCGGAGAAAGGCGTAGCCCTGCTCAGGACCGTAGCCGTGGAACGTCTCCCGCGCGGCCTCGTCGTCCACCGCCTTGTGCATGGCGGCGACCACCGCCGGGGCGAGCGGCTCCGTCACGTCGCCGATGCCAAGGCGGATGATCTTCGCATCCGGGTGCGCGTCCTGGTGCGCCTTGACCCGGTGGGCGATTTCGGTGAAAAGGTAGGAAGCCTGGATTTTCAGGTAGTTTTCATTGACGCGTATCATTTTTTAGCCTTCTTTCTGTCGGAGGTGCAGTTAGTATAGCACATTTCTGCGCACTTGTGCGGGGTAAGTCATTTTGGTATACTATGCGGCGCGATTTCAAACAACAAGGAAACGAAAAGATGAAGATTGCCATTGGCGCCGACCACGGCGGGTTCGAACTGAAGAAAAACATCATCGCATCCTTTACGGGTGCGGAGTTCATCGACGTGGGTTGCACGGGACCTGAGGCGTGCGACTTCCCCGATTATGCCGATGCCGTTGCGGAGAAGGTCGCGCTCGGCGAAGTTGACTTCGGCGTCTTGGTGTGCCGCACCGGCATGGGCATGACGATGGCCGCTAACCGCTTCCAGAACGTGCGCGCGGCGCTGTGTCTTGACACGGGCACGGCGGAGCTCGCCCGCCAGCACAACGGCGCAAACGTGCTCTGCATGGGGGCTGACAAGGTGGATGCCGCGCAGGCGCTTGACATCCTCTCGGTGTTCGTGTCCGAGCCGGTGGACGAGGCCGAGCGCCACGCCCGCCGCCGCGCGAAGATCGAGCGCGCCCGCCGTCTGAGCGATTTCTCAGGCCTTGCGCACGACGACCCCGAGGTCTACGCCGCGATCAAGGCGCAGGTGACGCAGGAAGATACGGAGATCAACCTCATCGCCTCCGAAAACACCTCTTCCCGCGCCGTGCGCCTTGCGGCCGGCAGCGTGCTGATGAACAAGTACGCGGAAGGGTATCCGGGGAAGCGCTGGTATTCGGGCTGCCTGCCAGTGGACGCCGCAGAGGAACTCGCGCGCAAGCGCGCGTGCGAGCTGTTCGGCGCCGACCACGCGAACGTGCAGCCGCACTGCGGCTCATCCGCCAACATGGCGGTGTACCTCGCCACAATCAAGCCGGGCGACACGATCCTCTCCCTTTCGCTCGACCAGGGTGGACACCTTTCGCACGGCTCGCCCGTGAACTTCAGCGGCAAGCTCTACAACATCGTGCCCTACACGGTGGACCGCACCACGGAGCGTCTGGACTACGACGCCCTTGAGAAGCAGGCGCTCGAGGTAAAGCCGAAGATTCTCCTTTCCGGCGCGAGCGCGTATCCGCGCGCGATCGACTTCAAGCGCATCCGCGAAATATGCGACAAGGTGGGGTGCATTATGATGGTGGACATGGCGCACATCGCGGGCCTCGTGGCCGGCGGCGCGCACGAGAGCCCGGTGCCGTATGCGGACTTCGTGACCTCCACCACGCACAAGACGCTGCGTGGCCCGCGCGGCGGACTCGTCCTTTGCAAGGAGAAGTGGGCCAAGGCGATCGACTCGGCCGTGTTCCCCGGAATGCAGGGCGGCCCGCTCGAAAACATCATCGCCGCGAAGGCCGTCTGCTTCCGCGAGTGGATGCAGCCCGAGATGAAGGACTACGCCGCACAGGTCGTGAAGAACTGCAAGGCGATGTGCAAGGCCGTGCAGGACCGCGGCTGGCGGATCGTCTCCGGCGGCACGGACAACCACCTCTTCCTTGTGGACGTGAAGGGCACGAAGGGCATCACGGGCAAGGACGCGGCGGCGGCGCTCGATGCGGCCGGCATCGTGGTGAACAAGAACACGATTCCCTACGACACAGAGAGCCCGTTCAAGTGCTCGGGCATCCGCGTGGGTACCGCGTCGATTACGACGCGCGGCATGAAGGAGGCCGAGGCGACGCTCATCGGCGGCTGGATCGCCGATATTCTTGACGATATCACGAACACGGCCGTCCAGGCCGAAGTCAAGGCCAAGGCCGCAGCCCTAACGGCGAAGTTCCTCGTGCCGTAATTGCGGTAGGGCGCGATCACCGAGCGCGCCGCAATCGGGAGGGCCGCGCCCCGTCGCGGCCGTGAAGGGCCTGCTCGCCGCTGCGCTCATCACCGCGCTCGCTGGCGGCGGCTGGTGGTTGGTGAGTGGGCGAAACGGGACAATCGGGACGAATGTCGTTCACGTCCCGTCTGTCTCGTTTGTCTCGGATGTCCCGTCGGCTCTTCTTCCACAGCTCCGGCGAGGCCCTTGCACGTTGTAATCAAGGCCGGGCACAAAGGCATCCAGCTCTGGGAGAGCGGGCAGTACCGGCGCCTTGATGGGAATCGGCACGTGGCTGTCTGGATTGTGAGTGCTATTTCACGAAGTGTTTGAAAAGGTGCAATCTATTCTGTTGCGAAACGTTTAAAAACGTGCGTTAATTGTTTTGTCCTCCGCGCGGAAAGTGGAATTATGGTATACTTTCCACATGGCAAAGAAGCGATACTGATTAAGGATAACAATGGCCTACGACATCATCAACGACGCGCGGACAACAGCGGGGAACGCGGAGGGAAAACCCTCTGCGGAGAAAGGAACGTCAATGGACCAATCCATCGGTGACGGGCCCACCATGCGGCCGAAGAATGAGCGCGGCGGACGCGGGGCGTTCGCTCCCGGCGATGTGATTGCGGGGCGCTACGTTGTCGAGCGGATGCTCGGCGAGGGTGGCATGGGCATCGTCTATCAGTGCCTCGACAAGGTGGGCGGTGTGAGCGTTGCTGTGAAGTGTCTGCCGCCGGAGGTGAGCCGCAACGCGGACGAGATGGAGGACATCCGCGCCAACTACCGACTCGTCGCGGACCTCCACCACCAGAATATCGCGGGCGTGCGCACGTTAGAGTTGGATGAATCGACGGGCGACTACTATCTCGTGATGGACCTCGCCCGCGGCATGAGCCTCAAACGGTGGATGAGGCGAAACCCGCAGGCGACAATGGCGGCGAAACTCGCCATCCTTCGCCAAGTCGCCGCCGCGCTCGACTACGCACATGCGCGGAAGGTGATCCACCGCGACATGAAGCCCGAGAACGTGATGGTGGACGACGAATGCGGCGTGAAGGTGCTGGATTTCGGCCTCGCCGCGCAGATACGCTCCAGCCAGAGTCGCACGAGCGCCGCCGTGACGTCGCGCGGCGGCACGCCGGGTTACAAGTCTCCCGAACAGTGGCGGGGCAAGCCACAGCGTGAGCAGTCCGATGTCTATTCCTTCGGCGTGATGGCGTACTGGATGTTTGCTGGCGTATTACCGTTCGACGGAGACGACCCGGAGGTGCTTGGCCACGCCGTGCTCACCGAGCCCGTGGAGCCAATCGCGGGCCTTCCCGTTCACATGAACGCCGCGCTCGCAAAGGCGCTTGCCAAACAGCCGAATGAGCGCTTCACAAGTTGCGGCGCGGTTGTGGATGCTCTGGAGGGGAAGGGTAATTTTAGCCGTGTAGAACGTGTAGATGATTTAGGTGGGGCGAGGCGTCACGCCGAGCCGGTAGGGTCACGCGTACCCACGCCGCCGCAATCTGGAGGGCCGCGCCCCGTCGCGGCCGTGAAGGGCTTACTCGCCGCCGCGCTCGCGGGCGGTGCGTGGTGGTGCTGGGTAGGCGAAACGGGACGAGCGGGACAACCGGGACGACCGGGACGAATGTCGTTCACGTCTCGTCTGTCTCGTCCGTCTCGGATGTCTCGTCGCCCGCTTCAGCACCGCGTACTAGCGAACCTCGCACGAAGACCTTCATCCTTCCCGGCGGCGTGAAGATGGAGATGGTCTACGTGGCGCCCGGCTCGTTCACGATGGGTAGTTCTTCTCATCCCGTGGCTACACGTACAGCGGCGGAAACGAAATGGCGGCAGTTGGATGGTACTACGAGAACTCGGGCATGAGAAAGCTTTTCGACAGTAGCTGGAAGCGTGCCAACCTAAAAAGCAACAGGTGCCGGCCCCATTCGGTCAAGGAAAAAGATGTCGGCAATGAACTGGGAATCGTCGGCATGAGCGGAAACGTGTGGGAGTGGTGTGCTGATTGGTATGATAAGGATTACTATACAAAGTCGCCGACAGACGATCCATGCAACACGGCATCGGGTGTTAACCGTGTGTTGCGCGGCGGCAGCTGGAGCAGCGGCGCGCGGTTCTGCCGCTCCGCGAACCGCGGCTGGAACAGGCCCGGCGGCCGCGACATCTTCTACGGCTTCCGCCTCTGTTGCTCCGCAGAACCGCGCGGAGGTGCGGAGCAATGAGCGAGCGGGCGCGAGACGTTCTCCCCTATTAGAGAAAATCCCGATTAGGGGAGTTTTCGTTTCCAGTCAGTGCGCCGCTTCCAGTAAGCGGCACTTGCGTTGCTGCGCGAGATAGTGTATAATACCAGCAATGTTTAGAAACATTGTTTCCGTCGATAAAACGATGTCTTGAAACATTGTTTCTCGGTTGGAAAGAGTGATTGCAAACATTGGAGGAGGTTGTAGAATGGAAGAAAAAGATGTTGTGAGGCTTTATGAGACGTCAAGGCGCCTTGTCCGTGAGGTGTCGATGTCGTTCAGGCGCTATTTGTGCGCGCGCGTCAACTGGGGGAGCCGCCTCGTGTGCATTCGCGGTGCAAAGGGAACGGGCAAGACAACGCTTGTCTTGCAGCATATCCGCGAAGCGTTTTCGCCCAATGACGACAAGGCACTTTTCGTCTCGCTCGACAACCTCTGGTTCGCCGCGCATGATGTCGTCGACCTGGCTGATTGGCACTGGAAGCACGGCGGGACGCATCTGTTCCTTGACGAGGTCCACCACATGAAAGATTGGCAGACGGCAATCAAGAACATATACGACTCCTATCCGTCGTTAAATATCGTCTATACCGGATCTTCGATGCTTCGTCTGGAGTCGGGCAGCGGCGATCTGTCGCGGCGGAGAGTCCCGTACACGCTTCCGGTGCTGTCGTTCCGCGAATACCTCAAGTTCGAGAACGTCCTCGACGCCGAGGCCGTGCCGCTGGATGCGATCCTGAGAGACCACCTGTCCATTGCCTCGGACATCAGCTCCAAGATCAGGATACTTGAGCATTTCTCGCGCTATCTGAAGCATGGCAGTTATCCGTTTTACAAGGAAGGGGTGGGCGAGTTCGACGTCCGGCTCCGGGAGGTCGTGAACCAGATACTCGAAATCGACTATCCGATGATCGACTCCGTTTCCGTGGCGACGATCATGAAGGCACGGAAGATGCTTGCCGTCCTGGCCGACAGCGTCCCGCAGACGCCGAAGATGGCGCAGCTCTACCGCGAACTGGAAACCGACCGCAACCAGGGACTGAAAGTCCTGAAGGCGTTGGTGCGCGCGGGGCTGCTCCAGCTCCTGTCGTCCGAGAAGGTTGCCCTAAAGGATATGTCCCGGCCAGACAAGATCTGCCTTGACAATACCTGCCTGATGCACGCGCTCTCGCGGGAAGTGGACGTTGGATGCGCCCGGGAGACGTTTATGCTGAACCAGTTGCGCTCCGCTGGGCACGAGGTCACCTATCCGCAACAGGGCGATTTCTTGGTCGATGGTCGTTACCTTTTCGAAGTCGGCGGCGCAGGCAAGGGCTTCTCGCAGATAAAGGACCTTCCCGACAGCTTCGTCGCGGCCGACGATGTTGAGACCGGATACGGCAACAAGATTCCGCTTTGGCTGTTCGGGTTCCTTTATTGACAACAGACGAAAGCAACTGATTGGCACGAAAATCGAAAATCGTGCCAATCAGTTGCTTCATTGGCCGGAATATGATACAATACTTGCCGTGAAAGACGCCATAAAAGAAGTGCTGCGAGAATTCTATCAGGATGGACTGCCTCAGGGCATTGTCCATCGTGACGTGGGACGATGAGGCAGAATTCGATTCTGGCATAAAGGTCGTGCAAGCCTGGAAATGGCTTCTTGCCGAGAATAATCCGCAGGGAACACTTGTAAACGAAAGGGCGAACAGATGACCTACGAAACCATCAACGACGCAGTGACGAGGGCGGGAGGAGCGGGCGCGCTCCTCGCGAACCGCTACCGCATCGTGCGACAGCTCGGTCAGGGCGGAATGGGGAGCGTGTGGCTCGCCGAGGATACGCAGCTCGATAACAAGCCATTCGCGATCAAGATGTTGCCGAGCATCCTCGTGAGCAACAAGCGCGCCTACCGTCAGCTGAAGGACGAGGCGCTCGTGGCGATGCAGCTCGTGCATCCCAACATCGTGCAAATCCGTGCCTTTGAGGAGAACAGCGGCAACCCGTTCCTCGTGATGGACTACGTCGACGGCCAGACGCTGGATGACTACATTGCGGACAAAGGCACATTGACGGAAGATGAGACCATGCGGCTGCTCAAACCCGTCGCTGCCGCGCTCGACTATGCACATGGCGAGGGAGTTGTTCATCGCGACGTTAAGCCTGCCAATGTGATGATCAGAAAGGACGGGCGTCCGTTCGTTCTCGATTTCGGTATAGCCCGCGAGATGCAGGAGACGATGACACGGGTGACCGGGAAGTTTTCGTCGGGGACGCTCCTCTATATGTCGCCGGAACAGTTGAATGGAGAGCCTCCCGCCGCAGCGCAGGACGTGTATTCTTTCGCTGCTATGGTGTACGAATGTCTCAAGGGCGAGCCGCCGTTTATACGTGGGCAAATAGAATACCAGATTCTCAACAATCCTCCGCCCCCATTGCCGCAGGGAATCGTATCGTGGTTATCGGAGATCACGATGCGTGGATTAGCCAAGAAGGCCAATGAACGTCCGGCAACTTGTTGTGAGATATTGGGTGACGTCTTAACGGGTGGTATGATTGTGGCTGATAACCTCAGGTTGCAGACACAAATTGCGATAAAAGCGTTTCAAGAAGATGATTACGAAAAGGTATTTGCTGCTGCGCAGAAGGCTGATACGAATAATGCCGAGATTCAATTTATCATAGGATGGTGCTATCAATTTGGAGATGGCGTCGAAGTGGATTACAACTTGGCAATGCAGTGGTATCACAAGGCAGCTGTACAAGGACATTTAGAGGCACTACTTGGAATCGGACAACTGTATATAGAAAAAATTGGCGACCCATATTCAGAATGGCAAGAAAATGAATACGAGGAGTTCAAGGTTGCCTTTGATATGGCCTTGAATTGTGTTGATGCGCGCGTGAAGCATGTATTTGCAGATTTGTATGTATGTTGCAATTATGGCGGAGGCCGGGGTTACGGACTTGAGGAGCAGATAAAGATTGATGAAGTTACGTCGTTGGAGTTGATTAAAGAATCTGCTAATGGGGGCTATGCAGAAGCCCAATATCAATTAGGGCGGCGGTATGAAGAGGGTCACGGTATTTCGCAAGACTACTGTGAAGCAGTAAAATGGTATCGAAAGGCAGCCGAACGAGGAACTCAAGATCAGTATGCAGGTGCGCAAGAAAAACTCGGCGAGATGTATAAAAAGGGATTGGGTGTCGTTAAAAATTATGACGAAGCCATAAAGTGGTATCGAAAGGCCGTGGAATCCAGTGACACATCGCGAAACGTGTACAACCTTGCACGAATGTATGATATTGCAAAGAAATATTCAGATGCTGTGACATGGTATCGCAAGGCGGCGGAGCGAGGGCATTGTGAGGCGCAATGCAGGCTAGGGGATTTGTGTCGTACTGGCTGTGGAACGGATCGTGACGGTAAAGAGGCAGTTAAGTGGTATCGTAAGGCGGCAGAACAAGATAACGCTAGGGCACAATACCTTCTTGCCTTAAGCCTTATGGTTTTTAATCGCCTAACCTGGTCGGGCGAGACGATGGAATGGCTCCGCAAATCGGCCGAGAATGGATATGGCGATGCACAACACCAATTAGCCTCGATATATGCGAAAGGGGATGAAGAGGCAAGTGTCGCCATGGATGCTACAGAATCCGCAAGGTGGTACAAGTTGGCAGAACAATCATATCGTAAAGCGTCAGAAAGCGGGAACATATCCGCGCAATATAATCTTGGAGTGATGTATTATGAGGGCGAAGGTGTTGTACAAGATTTTAAGGAGGCGTTCAAGTGGTTGAGCAAGGCAGCGACGAGGGGCAGTATAGGTTCGCAATATTACCTCGGTAATTGTTTTGCTCGAGGACAAGGTGTTTCGCAGAATTTTGAAGAGGCCGTCAGGTGGTACCGTAAGGCGGCGGAGAGAGGAGGTGCAAAAGCCCAATGTGCGCTTGGAGCAATGTATAAGAAAGGTCATGGTGTGGCGCAAGATTATAAAGAGGCACTGGAATGGTTTCTTAAGGCTGCGGAACAATTCAATGATGAAGCTTGTTATGAATTGGGTTGCATGTACAAAGAAGGAGTGGGTGTTGAGCAAGACTATATGAAAGCGGTGAAGTGGTATCAAAAAGCAAGTTCACATAATGGGGCGGAGTATAATCTTGGTTTGATGTATGAGAATGGCTATGGCGTCAAAGTTGATTATAACGAAGCTCGTAAGTACTATACTTTTGCGGCCCTCCGTGGAAATCTAGACGCTCAATACAAAGTTGGAATTATGCATTTCTGTGGTAAAGGTGTTAAACGCGATCAAAGTGAGGCGTTGGATTGGATGCGTAAAGCGGCGGAGCAAGGTCACGTAAAGGCGCAGCAATGCCTTGGTGAATGGTACGCGAATTGGTGTGATATGGAAACTATCAACGTGCCGCGAGATTATGTAGAGTCATTCAAATGGCACAAGAAGGCAGCAGAACAGGGAGACGAATTATCCCAATATCGCCTAGGTGAAATGTACTATAAAGGCTTGGGCGTCGCACAAAACTATGCAGAGGCTCTTAAGGTGTTCCGCAAGTTTGCAGATCGGCGTAGCGATGCAAAATTCTATATTGGAATGATGTATCGAAATGGCGAAGGCGTAGAGCAGAATTACGGTGAAGCGATAAAATGGCTTCAAAAGGCGGCACCGTTGTGGAGTGATGCGGCATACGAACTCGGTGTAATGTATGAAAAAGGGATTGGCATACACAAGAATCTTGCCGAAGCTATAGACTGGTATCGCAAGGCAGCAGCGAGCGGGCAAGAAAAAGCAACGTCAATATTGGAGAAGATGAAGGAGGATGCTTATGGTACGAATGGTGCCACAAACGCCGTTGTTCAACATTACGAAGATACGCTTGTGTTGCCAGGGGGGCAGAAAATAGAGATGATATATTGCCAGCCAGGGGAATTTCTTATGGGAAGTCCTTTGATTGAAGAGTTACGTGCGCTAAACGAAATGCAACACAAAGTTGAAATCACAAATGGGTTCTGGCTCGGAAAATATCCCATTACGCAAGAACAGTGGGAATGTGTAATGGGTAGTAATCCATCCCACCCGAAGGGGGAAAATTGTCCAGTCCACTACATCTCATGGTACGACTGTCAGGAATTTATTAAACGGTTAAATCATATCATAGGATGCCAGTCACGACTGCCGACTGAAGCGGAATGGGAATATGCCTGTAGGGCGGGCACAAGGACAATGTTCTACTGGGGTAACGTCTTCGATGGTAGCCAAGCGAGTTGTAGAGGATTGTATGGTTCCTCCAAGCGGGTTTGTGGCTGTCCGACAGCCCCAACTCCAGTAGATCGGTATGCACCCAATGCATGGGGCTTCTATGATATGTCTGGTAATATGGGTGAGTGGTGCGAAGACTGGTATTCTGAAAACAAAAAAGACGCGACATATTCGCTAGGTCCAAGTCAGGGTGCCTCGAAAGTATTTCGAGGAGGTTGTATCGTGTATGAAGCAGCGAGATGTCGGTCGGCAAGCCGTGATAGCCTTCCGCCAGACGTCAGAGATTTTGCGATAGGGTTTCGCCTGTGTTGCTCGGCGGAGTAATTACCTTTAAAGGGAGAATTAAGATGACCTACGACACCATGAACAACGACGCTACGCTGACGGGGGGCGAGAATTCGCTCCTCGCCGGCCGGTATCAGGTTGTCCGCCAGCTTGGAACTGACGGAGCGTGTCCGTCTATCGGAGATTTGCAATGAGCGGGTTAATACAGATTAGCTGCCCAGACTGCAGGGGATTGATTGATGTCCAACGTGATTGGGATGGTTGCGATGGGGAATGTCCCCATTGTCATAACGTTTTTAGAATATGCATTCCGAAGGTAACGGAGGATTCACAAGTTGCGGATCTTTTGTCTCGTGTTGCAACAATATCCGACTCGGAATTACTGTGGGTCGTTGATTACTTTACGAAAGTCCTAAATGGCAAAAAATCATCCGACTATTCTTCGATGGAGTCGCGTGTGAGGCGAGTCCTGAATGAAGTCCAACGCCGCCAGAAGCGGGCGAAAGAAAACGCCGATGCGGAAAAGAAACGAGCGCTTCCTTTCCCTTTGAGCCTCTTCGCATTCCTGATTTGTAAATACCGCAAGCCGACACAACAAGAACAGCTTTTGTCAAATCTGGAATTACAAACGTATGGAATCATGGGGGAAGTGGACAGGCTGCTCAAAGATGAAGAAATGGAGAAACACAGAAACGAAGTCCGTGACTATGCTGCACTTGTACATAGACTTCATGCAATACCGCCGGTAAACTATCCGCACATGAACTACCAGCAAAATGAACACCCATGTCTGGTCATGAAAGACGTCGATGGCGTTTCCTGTTCCAAGGTCGGCGAGGCTTATTATGGGGGAACGCTTGTGGTGACAAACAAGCGGGTCTTTTTCATATCCCCGACACACCAGCAGGTCTATCGGCTCCAGAACCTTATCGAGTATTTCTCCGATTGGGACTATTACAATGGAACCATAAAACTGTCCAGCTCGGAACGGAGGAGCGAGCAGTATCAGATGCCCGGTGTTTGGAAGGCTGCATTTGTGATTTCGTTTTTCTGCGACCCCATGTTCAGGCAGTCGATCCTTCAAGGGTCTGAGGGGCAAGCCAAGGCTACGGTTTTGTCAAAGATTGAGGCGTCTATCACGAGGGGACCGTCCTGTTCAGGGAACACTCTGGAGATGAAGACGGACGGACGGCGTCGGTCAAACGACAGCTACGACCCATTTAAGAACCGTGTCGATGTGTCCGAGAAAGGCCTTGTGGGCGGCATGATTGCATCTTTTGTGGCCGGTGTGCAAGGCAAAGGAATCATCACGGCCTGTGACAAGCGGATATGGCATAAGTCCAAAGGAAGACGCTATTAAAGCTGAGAACTTGACATGACTAACCAGACCATGAACAACGACTTGGCGCTGACGGGGGGGCGAGAACCCGTCAATTAGGGCGGCGGGATGAAGATTGTCACGGTATTTCGCAAGACTACGGTGAAGCAGTAAAATGGTATCGAAAGGTGGCCGAACAAGGCAATGAAGACGCGCAGTATGCTCTCGGTATGTTATATGAAAACGGACAAGGTTCCGAAAAGGACGTGGCTAGTGCCATAGAGTGGTATCGAAAAGCGTCTGAACGTGGACACACGGAGGCCGTGAAAAGCCTTGATGAACTGACAGGAGAAGGGCAGTCCAGAAATAGGAGAAAAATCACATGAAGTTCAGAAAACATTACCTGCAAGACTATCTTAAGCTTGAAGGAGCTAAGGTAAAGACATTTTTCGACAACCCTAACAATCTCATTACTGGCGATGGGATGTCAAAAGAGTTATCGTATTTCCTTGACGAGATTCTGATGGTCAAAGACTATGTTGCGGCTTATGAAGAAAGTAGTGATGCCTGGACGATTGAATTCTCTACACCGCAGTACAACAGTTTTGAGGAATTCGCCAACGACATAGGAGGGCTCTGTTTCATATCCGACATGGAGGCCAAGTGTTGCCTTCGCTCAATACCGCGCTTGTCAATTGGTCTATTTAAGGTTTACCCAGAATATGCGTTTCCGTATCTGTTGCCGCAGCACTTTTATATGCTTCAGGCAATATGCAGGGAGTTTGACATTGACTTGCCTAATATCCCTAGCGACAATGTTGCCAGATTCGGCTACTACTTGGACATTTGCCGTGCAATGTATGATTTTAGAGTGAGAAATGGACTCTCGCCATCTGAAATGTGTGCCTTTATTTATGGATTCGCACTTCGTGATGTAAGGCAAATGCTGGCGGATTGCGACAAAACGCCATCGCGGATTTTTATGGTTTACGCCAGCCCTACTGATCAGGAAAAAGTGTTGTCAGGAGAGTTGAAATCTGATGCAATATGTATTTGGCAAGGGCGAGAAAACATGCGGATTGGCGATCTTGTGCTGATGTACGAGAGAGCGCCTAGCAGCGGTTTTGCTAGTGTATGGAAAGCTGTTTCGCCGGGGTTCGACGATCCGTTTGACCTATATCCTGGTAAAGTTTTTCTCGGTAATCCGGTGAAATTCCCGCATGTCAGCTTCAACAAACTTGCTGACGATCCTGTATGGGGTGGCAAGTCTGAAGTCAAAGCAAACATGCAAGGGGGAAGTGGTCGTGTTTGCTCAGTCAAGGAATATGAAGCGCTAAAGGCTTTGATCCATAAAGAAGATTCGTCATTTGATTTAGATAAGTTGCCCAAGCCGCCAACAGAGGCAGTCTTTGATTTTGGCGCATTGGAGGTAGAGCACGACGTAGAGGTGAAACTCCTTGAACCATTACTTGTCAACCTTGGTTTCAAGGTTGGCGACTGGGTTTGCCAATACTCGGTGCGAATCGGACGGGACAATGCCTCTCGTCCCGATTATGTGATTGGCCTCAAGGAGTCTGTAAGAGGACATGCCACGGCGGACTTAGTGTTTGAAGCGAAACACACAATTCCCAACAAGAGGCAGAGGGAAAAAGACTACGGACAGGCTTTGGCATACGCGGGAATACTCTCGGCGCGAATTGCGACATTGGTATCCAAGGAAGGCATCTGGATTTACAAGCGAGAAGACAATTTCGATTTCGACAAAGGCGAGGAATATTCATGGGCGGAACTGGAGAAGCCCGATGTAATTGCAAAACTCGGCTGCATGTACAGACCGAACATGCTTGCTGAATAGAAGGGAGTCATATAATGTCATTACGAATTGCAAGAGAAGAGTATTATTTGCCGCTGCCAATGGATAGCGAGCAGATATGGATGCTGAGGGGGTCAACCGAGTGTTTTATGCCACTCGAAGAGACATACACACCGAAATGGGTGTTGCGTGAATTGGCCGAACTTGGAAGTAGAGGGGTTGCCCCCGGATTAATCATTGAGGACAACAGCATATATTTGCAAAACGCAGAAGAAAAGGAAACGGAACATCGTGTGGTTTACAGCGTCAGATGCGGGATTGCCAAGAAGGATGGTGTATCGTGCCTCCGTTTAAGTCACATTGAGCCTGTACGTTTTGGCCTTTATTGGATTGAAGGCAAATACTGCCAGCGGGAAGGCGGAGTTGGTGAAGGGATGAATAAGCCTACCGCTGGACAGATGGCAGCTGTCGCCAGCGTCGCTCAAACCTTGCTTTCGCAGTACAAAATTCCATCTGCGGACATATCTCATGCCAATCCGTTCTTATTCGCGTTCATAATACATGCCTCATTCGGCGAGACTGTTGTTAAGGCTTTTGCAAATGATTTGTTTCATGCCTTGAACATACTTCCACGAGAGGAGGTAATGAACATTGCGGAAGCGACCCATTATTGTGCGTTGGATCTTGACAAGACCAAAGGCGTTTACCTTGTCATATTTAGTGTCTGCCCATCAAAGGCTTGTTTTGGGCGCGGGCGCGGACTTTCGCAGCGCGCCCGCCGCCCTGCGGCGGCCTGAAAGTGCGGGGCTGGCGGCT
>CACZAK010000050.1 GCA_902779075.1 uncultured bacterium
CTGCACCTGCGACATCGCCACCTTCGGCGGCTTGTTCACCTTCAGCTCGAAGATGTACGTGCCGCAGGGATGGTCCGCCACGATGTCCGTGCGCCCGCCAGCGTGCGACACCTCCTGCTCCACGCGGAAGCCCTGTCCCTGCAGGAGGAACTTGAGGCAACGCGCGTAGGAAAGCTCGTGCGGCTTCCCCTCAGAGGAACCGTACACCGCGCCCGCGTAGAGCGCGGCAAGACCGTCGAAGAACTCCTGCCACTGGGCGTGGCGGAGTTTTGCGCCGAGAGATGCCGCCCAGCGCACGTCCTTGTCCGCGACAAGCCCGGACATCAGCGCGGAAAGGTCTTGGCGCACTTCCTCGTCCGGGACGCACAAAGTGAAGTCCGTCCCGTCAAAATCGCCTATCGTCAGATAGCCGGTCTGATACAACATTCCCTTGACGGGGATAGCGCCGAGGTCGGAGACGTCAAGTTCGGCCTTTGCTACACTGCCTAGGTTGTCGAGGTCAACGGCCAGCACATCGCCGCGTTTCAGGAAGTTCATCAGGAACGATGCCTTGCCCGTCTCCGCCCAGTAGAGTTCAAAGCGTTTTTTCCTGTTCGCCATCGTGAGGTTGATCGAGACGGGATTGCACACGTTTTCACCCTCGTCCAGCCAGAAACGGTAGCCGTTGTAAAGCCGCTTGAGCTCGGCGCGGTACGCCTTCGCCGAGAGCTTCATCACCTTGCGGTGCGCCTCCATGTGCTCGGAGAAGTAGCGGTCGAGCTCATCCTCCGTGTAGCCGAGCATG
This sequence comes from uncultured bacterium, assembly GCA_902779075.1. The sequence goes on from CACZAK010000050.1 coordinate 785, forward strand.
GAGGCGTAGGCATCCTCGAATGAGATGTCAACGAGCGACGAGAGCGTGGAGAAGATCGAGAGCTTCGTGAACTTGCTGACGCCCGTAATCATCAGGAAGCGAATCTTCCCGGAGCGGTCCTTCATCTGTCCGTAAATCGGCGCGAGCGAGGAGCGTATGCGCTCCGCCACCTCCACGTTCTTCAATGCCTTCGCCACGGGGTCGTCGTACTCGTCGATCAGGATGACGGGCGGAGTGCCCTTCTTCGCAAGAGCGTCTATGGCGTTTCCAAAGTTGACTTCCGGTGTCAGCTTCGGATTGTATTTGCATCCAGCTCCAGCAAGCCCGTGCTTCATGCATTCAGGCAGATTGGTGGAAAACCTGTCGTAGTCCTCCGCCGCGCACATCCCCATGTTGAGGTGGATGACGGGGAACTTCTTCTTCCAGTCCCAGTCGGTGTCCATGATGGCAAGCCCTTCGAAGCGAGGAAGAACATCTTCCTCCCCTCTGCCGTGGCAAGGTGATGGAACCACGCCGTCTTATCGACGTACACGTAGCCCCTGTTGCGGATTTCGCCGAAGTCGTTGGAATCTATGTTTACTATCTGCATGGCGCACATTATACCAAAAATATTCGCCGTATGCCGTACAATTTGCCGCTGACCGGATTACTGGGGCGCAGTTGAGCCTTTTTCAAAACAGAGGCTTCACCAAATACGTGGTATGCCGAGGTGGGCGTGGAGAAAACCGGTCAGACCTGTTTTCTCCAAGCCACGGGGCGCGGCCCTCCCGTAGGGGCTTTTCCAGCCTTGACCAGGTCAATTTGGGCCTCGCCCCCCCCCCCCACCACCACCTCCTACCCCTATATATATAGGGTGGTGGGAGGGGGGGTGCCAGGGCACAGGGGGGTGGTGGGTGTCGTCGGCTTTTGGCTGACGCCGCCGCACGGCAGCGACCCGAAATGCCCTTTTAGCGGGAAGTGGGTTCTCCCACCCCCTCCCAGGAGGGTTGTAAGGGGGGATGGTTGTCGTCGGCCAAAAGGCTCGCCGCCGCTTATCTCCAAGACTCCCAGCAGCGAAAGCAATCAAGGTTATCCTCATGTTCATTCCTGTGCGTAGCACTGGCGGCGGGCTGTGTGAGCAAGGGACGGGACACAATGTGTCTGTCATGCGGCGTGGTTCGAGATTGTATAACGGTCCCCGCCTCCTCCTAGGACGGGTATCGCTTCTCCCTAGTACGGGGGGGGATTTTTAAGACCCTACGAGGGTGCCGGTTCCCTAGGGCGAGGGGATTTTTGAGACCCTACCAAGGTTTGACCTCCCTACATGGGATTTTTGGTTTTTCTACAACGCGGGTTTGATCTCCCTACAAGGCAGTGACAAACACGAAAAATCAGAAGTCATCCGGCAAGTCGATGCGCATCGTCTTGCCCTTCTGCGCCTGGACCTGGGCCTTCGTTCCGCTCTCCTGGCGATGTTCGTCGTGGATGGACCCAGCCTCGGAGAAGAACGGAACCTCGAACGTGAGTCCACAGTTCGGACACTCGGCAGGCGTGCCAGCCATGTCCGCCGTGGCCTCGATTTCCTGGCGGCAGTTGGGACAGAAGAACGAAATGAGCTTCTCCTCGACCGGTTCTTTCTTTGCCGGAGAAGGATCGTCGAAGCCCAGCGCCTCCGCGTCAATGCGGATCGTGCGGTTTTTGAGCTGCGCGGGGTCCATCTCCTCGGCATCCTTCGCCGAGACGACCGGCTCGACCGTCTTCGGTGCGTCACCTACGGACGGACCGTACATCGTGCCAGGCTCTGATTTCGCAGGCACCACGACGATGCGTCCGCACATGGGGCATTCGGCGTCGAGCCCGATAGCGTCCAGCGGCGCCTCGATTTCCTGTCCGCAACCGGGGCACTTGAAGGAAATCGCCTCCGGCTGCGGTTCCTCCGCAGGAGCGGGTTCCTCAGCCGGAGCGGGCGCTGGCTCCTCAGCTGAAGCAGGTGCGGGCGTGGGCTCTTCAGCTGGAGCAGGTGCGGGCGCGGGTACCTCCGCTGGGGCGGGCGTGGGCGCAGGCTCCTCGACCGGTGCAGGTGTGGGAGCTGGCTCCTCGACTGGTGCAGGTGCGGGCGCGGGTTCCTCCGCTGGGGCGGGTGTGGGCGCGGACTCTTCAGCTAGAGCAGGTGCGGGCGCGGGCTCCTCGACCGGGACTGGTGCAGGTGTTGGTTCTGGTGTAGGCGGAGGCGGCTCCGCGACGGGAACAGGAGTCGGTTCTGGGGCGGGGGCAGGCGCGGGCACCACTGCGGGCGCGGGCGTCTCTTCGGCTGGCGGCACGTATTGCGCAGCGGGGACTGCCGGGATACGCGGCGCGATGGCGAGCTTGGCCGAGCGGGCGGCCGTGATCTTGAGCGCCTTCTGGGGCGGCATGACTAGCGCCTCGCCGGTGCGCGGGTTACGGATGCGACGGGCCTTGCGTGGCACGAGCTCGAACTTGCAGAGCCCCGGCAGGATAAACGGGCCGTTCGGCGTCTCGCGCTTGACGATCTCGGCTAGGACCTCCAGTATCTGGCGGGATGCCGTCTTCTTAATGCCGGCGCGGAACGCCAGTTCCTTTATCAGACGGCTTTTCGTGTAAAAATGCTGTCGTTCGTTCATCGCTTTTCTCCTGTTCTCGGATTACTGTTCAGGCTCACTCCTATGCGCCTCGTTTCGCTATTATTCTACCATTCAATTGGGACTATCGCAAACAGAAAATTTTTGATATAATTTTCGGCGTTCCGGGCAGCGGAAGAGAAAAAGCTGTTGCGGAATGGAGAAAAACGGATGAGATTCTGGTTTGGGAAAAAGGAAGAAGAGCCTCAGACGGCACCCCCTGCCGCAGCGCAGCCGGAGCCGCCTCGCTCAGAACCGACGCCGGCAGCGGTGCCGGATGCTGCGGTTCCGGCACCCGCCGCAGCCCCGGCACCCGCCGCGCCGCCCCCGCTGCCGTCTAACGCGCCGAATGAGCGCCCAATGTCGCCGCCCCTTGAGCCTGCCACCACGCTCATCCGCCCGCAGCCAAACCAGAAGGTCCTCTACTACCAGCTGATGAACGGACTGTACGACGCCGTCCTGATCCTGGACCAGAACGGACATATCGTAGACTGCAACACGCGCGTTACGCCCGTCTTGGCGTACAACCGCGACGAGATGTGGGACATGCCCGTTTCGGACGTGATCCGCGGCATCGGCCCGCAGATCTTCCAGCAGATGAAGGACGCCCTCTACAACAACCACCAGGTGCTCATCAACGCGAAATGCACCCGTAAGGACGGCACAACCTTCCAGGGCGAGGTAGGCGTTTGCCTCATGCACCTTACTCGGGGCGAGAACCTCGTCTTCACGATCCGCAACGTCGAGAAACGCATGGCCGAAGCAATGCGCAAGGCGCGTGAGCAGCTTCAGGGCACGGCGGCCACGCCCCATCCAGCGCCGCGCGCAGTGCTGAAGGCCGTGTCACAGGCGGGACAAAGTCCGCGCTAACGCGTCTAGGAAACGGTCCACGTCGCGTGCGGTGTGCGCCGCCGATACGAAATTGCACTCGAACTGCGATGGCGCAATGTATTGTCCCATGGCAAGCATACCGTGGAATATCTTGGCATAAAGCGCCGTTGAGCACGCCTTCGCGTCCGCAAGGTCCTGTACCGGCAAATCCGTGCAGAACGGCGTGAACACTCCATTGAACGACTGGCACGTCACGGGCACCCCGTACTCGGCTGCAAGGGTGGAAACCCCTACCGCGAGCGCGCTGCCTAGTTCGGCCATCCGCGCGTATGGCATCTCGCGTTCGAGGATCTCAAGCGTTTTCAGGCCCGCCGCGACGGCGAGCGGGTTCCCGCTCAGCGTACCCGCTTGGTAAACTGGGCCGTCCGGCGCGAGCTCGCGCATCCACTTCCGGCGTCCGCCCACCGCCGCGAGAGGCAGTCCGCCACCGATCACCTTGCCAAGCGTGACGAGGTCCGGCGTAATCCCCGCGTAGAGCGCGGAATATGTGGAGAAGCCGAAGCGGAAACCGTTGATCACCTCGTCGCAGATGAGCAGTGCGCCGTACTTCGACGTGACGGCGCGGAGCCCCTTCAGGAAACCGTCCGCCGGCGGTACGAGCCCCATGTTCCCTGCAACAGGCTCAACGATCACTGCGGCAATCTCCTCCCCGCGCTTCGCGAACGCGCGCTCCACGGCGGCGAGGTCGTTGTAGGGCGCTACGAGCGTATCCGACACCGCGCCGCGCGTGACGCCGGCCGAGGACGACGCGCCCATCGTGAGCACTCCCGACCCGCTCTTGACGAGCATCGCGTCCGAGTGCCCGTGGTAGCAGCCGTCGAACTTGAGGACGATCCGCCGCCCCGTCACCCCGCGAGCGAGACGCACCGCCGTCATCACCGCCTCCGTGCCGGAGCTGACGGCGCGCACCATGTCGAGACCCGGCACGAGCGAGACGAGCCGCTCGGCGAAAGACACCTCGTCGGGCGTCGCGATGCCGAACGTTGTGCCCAGCCGCGCGCGCGCCGCGACGGCGCGCGAAATCTCCGCGTGCGCATGGCCGAGGATCATCGCGCCCCAGCTGCAGCACCAATCCGTCAGCTTGCGCCCGTCCGCCGTGCGGATGCGCGCGCCCTTCCCCGACTCCACGAACACGGGCGTTCCGCCCACTCCGTTGAATGCCCGCACCGGGCTGTTCACGCCGCCGGGGATCGCCTTCCGCGCCCGCTTGAACAACATTTCGTGCTTCATCTCTTTTCCTTCCATGCCCACATTATACCACAATCAGGGCGGACCTTCCATCCGCAGTCCCAACCGCAATCGAAAGGGGGCGCATCTGCGTTTTTCACCCATACGTATTGGGATTTGGAAACAACCATGACAACTTTCAAGAACAACATTATCCTGATGGCGCACCTTGAACATTCAGAATCGTGGTAGTTTGAGGATCGGCAAATGGGCACGGGCGAGTTAGCCCGTGCGCCAAAGGCAAGTTGTTTCAAATAGTTGTTTCCAATCATCAGAAGGCTCGGCGGTGAATTTCGCAGATGCTCCCGGACCCCACCAGAGTATCATTTTTTGTTTTGGCATTGCCAAACGGGGGGCGAAAGCGGTATAATTACATGGATTGACTTTCACTCCAAAGGAGAAAACAGAATGAAGAAACTGATATTCGCCTCCGCCGTGGCAACTGTAGCCGCCTCGGCATACGCCGGACTCTACGGCGACACGCCCGACGCCAAGCATGCGTGGGCCGTACACGACCACAACCGCCCCAATCCCGTCAAGGTCACGCCGGCCGACCAGATAGGACAGCCGCCGAGCGACGCCGTGGTGCTGTTCGACGGCACGCAGAAGAGCTTTGACGAGAACTGGACCGACGCCCGCGGCAACAAGACCAAGTGGAAGTTCGTCAATGGCACGATGGAGTCCGTGCGCTCCGCCGGCAACATCTGCTCCCGCGAGCAGTTCGGCGACGTGCAACTGCACGTCGAGTGGCAGGCGCCCGTGAAGGTGTCCGGCTTCGGACAGGGCCGTGGCAACTCCGGCGTGTTCGTGCTGGGCGGCATGTACGAGGTGCAGGTGCTCGACAGCTACGAGACCAACCCCGCCGACATGAAGAACCCCAACTACGCCGACGGACAGGCCGGCGCCGTCTACGGACAGAACCCGCCCCTCGTCAACCCCACGCGCAAGCCCGGCGAGTGGCAGGTGTACGACATCGTGTTCCACCAGCCCGTGTTCGAGGGCAACACGTGCGTCCATCCCGGCTCGCTCACCGTGTTCCTGAACGGCGTGCTGGTGCAGGACCACTGGGAAGTCGAAGGCCCCACCTGGCACATGCGCCGCACGCGCCAGGATAAGCCCCGTGCCACGAAGGGTTCCATCCAGTTCCAGGACCACGGCAACCCCGTCCACTTCCGCAACGTGTGGGCGCGCCACCTGCCGAGCCGCTACGCGAACACCACGCATGGCACGTATCTCGCGAAGGAGCAGGACGTGGCCGCCCAGCGCAAGGCCACGGCTGAGAAGCTGCTCGCCAAGATCGACATGTCCAAGTGCGGCGCCAACGAAGTGAACGCCATTCTCGAAGTCGTCTCCTACTGCAAGGGCGAGCCGTTCTGCGGCGCGTGCAAGAAGATCTGCGGCGGCTACCTCGCCAAGCTCAACGCCATGGACGGCGCCGCGCTTGAAAAGGCGAAGAACGAGATCATGGGCGTCAAGCGCTCCTGCGACGTCCTCGCCCGCAACAAGGTGGTCGAAAACTGCCCGCTGAAGGCCAAGATCGAAGAAATCATCAAGGCGCGCGGCTGGAACAAGAAGCGGCGCTAGACTACCGGCTCGCCACGCGATTGCCGGGCAGGAAACGGACGCGTCCCTTGAGGCGAAGAGCCACGAGGAGCGCGTTCGTTTTTGCTACCGGCAGTTGCGCGGCACGCGCCACCGCGTCCAGCGTGGCGCCTGCGGCCGGCACCTGCCGTAGCACGAGCGCCTCCTCGACCGTGAGTTTCACCTCCGGAAGGGCCAGCTGCGGCGGTTTCGGCGGTCGCGGGGCGACCGCCCTACCGGTCGCGCTTGTCGCGACCGGATGTTTCCCCGACGGGAGGGTCGCGCTTGTCGCGACCTTCTTCTGGGCGATTGGCGTCAACTCTTCGATCACGTCGTCCACGCACGTCACCATGCGCGCACCTTCGCGAATCAAATTCAGGCACCCAGCCGAGGACGGCCAGTCTATCCGCCCCGGCACGGCCATCACGGCACGCCCCTGCTCGTTCGCGCGCAGACACGTAACGAGCGTGCCGCTGCGGAGCGGACACTCCACCGCCACCACGCCGCGCGCGAGGCCAGAGACGATCCGGTTACGCTGCGGGAACGTCTGCGCGTCCGGACGCCGCCCAAACGGGAATTCGCTCACCACGCACCCGCCGTTCTCCACCATCCGCCGTGCAAGCGCGCGGTTCGCCTCGGGGTAGAACATGTCGAGCGCGCCGCCCAGCACGCCCGCCGTCACGCCCCCGCCCGCGAGAGCGCCTTCGTGCGCCGCCGCATCGATGCCCAATGCGAGTCCCGAGAACACCGCCCAACCCGCGCGCGCGAGGCCAGCCGCGAACGACTTCGCCGTCTCGCGTCCGTATGCCGTCGCCTTGCGCGTGCCGACGAGCGACACGCCGGGCTTGGAGAGGACGGAGACGTCCCCCACCACGTAGAGGACGAGCGGCGGCGAGGCGATTTCGCGCAGCTGCGGCGGGTAGGCGGCGTCCAAGTCGGTCACCAGCCGCACGTGCTGTTGCGCCGCCTGCTCGATCTCCCGTTCCCAGGCGGGTTCCTTGCCCTCCCAGTCCTTTTTCTCGGGATAGAATTCATACGCCGCCGCCGCGCTGCCGTGCGTTTCCCGCATCAGCCGCGCAAGCGTCACCGCCCCCACCGTGGGGATCATGTTGAAGGCTATTCTCGCTTCTCGTTCCGTCATGGCCAAATTCCTCCTCTGGAGTCGGCGCACAGTATACCAAGAACGCGGGGAAAAGTTGTGATGAAACAGTCTCTCGGCTGTCTATTTTTTGTCTATTTTTTGTATGCAAAATGTAGCGAAACCGCTACTTCTCGAGAATGTTCGAGAGCCGCGCGCGCGCGAAGCGCCAACGCCCGCTTTCCCGATCTTTGCGGAGAGTGGCGTCCAGTACGCGTGCGTCGCGCACTGACCAGCCGAAATCATCACCCTTGTAGAAGAAATCGCACGACACCTCTGCCGTCGTCTTGTCCGTGAACTTCACGGAGATGTCCTCGAACGACAGGTGGAGGTGCGTCGCCATCGTGCGGAATGCGACTACCTGCTGCGTGATGTCCGGAACGGCAGTGGAGAGAGTGAACGTCTTGCCGAATGCCTCTACCGTGCAGCCCGGCTCGACGAGCGCCACGGCGCGACGGGCCTTGCCTATTGACTCCAGGTTCGGCTCGTTTCCGTCCTTGTCGAGGGCTGCGGACATCTTAGCGAAAGTCTCCTTCACGCGCGCCTCTTCGGATGGCGAGAGGAAATACCAGCCCGCGAACGCAAGCGCGGCGAGCACCAGAACGATGATGATCTTGTTCACCAGAGGGGTCTCCCTGCAACGCGGGCAAGCGAGATTTCGCCGCCAACGTGTACTTCAAAAGGGACGGAGCGGTTATCGCCCATCACGTAGATGTGCCCGGGCCGAACCGTGCGCGGCGGCACGTTCCAGCCGGAGTTTTTTACGACATACGGCTCGTCGAGGGCCTGTCCGTTCACCACGCATACACCGTTGCTGAACGCAACGGTCTCCCCTTCGAACGCCAGTACGCGCTTGAGCAGCATGTAGCGAGTGCCGCCGTACTTCAGCACCACTACGTCGCCACGCGCCGGTGCATGGGACCGATACGCCGTGAGAACGCAGAAATTGAACCCATGCGCCGCGTATGTTGGCTCCATGCTCTCGCCGTCCACTACCATCGGACGCAGCAAGCATGTGCCAATAAGCCAAGTTGCGGCCGCCACGAGGGCGAGCCGCACAAGAAATCCGCGCGTGAGGCGCGGAAATATGAACCTAGCTAGTGACAGGGCATTACTCGGCTGAGATCGCCTCGACCGGGCAGCCGCCCGCGCACGCGCCGCAGTCAACGCAGGTGCCTGCGTCGATCACGCACTTGCCGTCCGCCTCGGAAATCGCGCCGGCCGGGCAGGTCTCTTTGCACGCGCCGCATCCGACGCACTTCTCTTGATCAATCTTGTGTGCCATTTTCTGTTCTCCTTCTTTGAGTGGTTGGCGGTGGGTATTATCTCATAGACACCTTCTGTTAGGCAACGGTAAGATATAACTTTTTTTTGAGCGACGTCTGAAACCAGTCGTCCCACGCAGACGAGATGACAACGCCAAACCGCGATATTACGGCATCGCTAAAATCCGCCAAGGAAGAGCTTACAATCACTTCCCGTGATCCGTGACACCTAGGTGTCAGTGGGTGTGACACCTAGGTGTCAGAGGGTGTGACACCTAGGTGTCAGAGGGTGTGACACCTAGGTGTCAGAGGGTGTGACGCCTAGGTGTCATAAATCGGGGCTCTAAAGGTCATAACAAACAGGAAAGCAGTTCAAAGGCAAAGCTTCTTCTTTTCTCCCAATAGCGAAAGCCATCAAAGTTGTCCTCATGTTCATTCCTGCGAGATGCGAAGGCGGCTGGTTATCTTCTATTTTTAGAGTTCCCAATTGGGTGAATTGACGGACTCGACGGGGCGCGGCCAGGTTTTACAACTGGCTCATTATTGAACGACATCGACGTTTTTTTTACATGCGCAAGAGCGTAAAAGTTATTTTTGGACAACGTCTTAGATTAGCCGATTGGCACGGGCGAGTTAGCCCGTGCGCCAAAGGCAAGTTGTTTCAAATAGTTGTTTCCAATAATCAGACGGCTCGGCGGTGAATTATGTAGATGCGCCGATAGGAGTGCTGAAAATTTCCACTTGCGCAGGTCAAAAATGATGTGGTATAATCTCGTTCGTCAAGTGCCGTCAGAGTATAAAAATCTCGACGCAAAAAGTTTTCAACCAAAAGGAGCAGTCGTATGGACAACGAAGAGAAAAAAGAGACATTTGCCGATAAGGCAAAGGCGCAGTTTGACGCCCTCAAGACGCAAGAGGGACGTGATGCCATCAAGAACAAGGCCAAGGAAGGTGTGGAGGGTGCAAAGCGACTTTGGAACGCCGCAAGCATCGTCCAACGAGTCGTAGTGCTTGTCGCCGTCGTACTGGTGACTATCTTCCTGGTCCGCTCATGCAGTCCAAATACCCCTGCCGTAGTCGCGTCAACTGATACCACACAGCAGGAAAAGAATGTCTCGCCAAAGTTTGACGGTTCCGTTGACCTCGCCAAGGAAAATGACAAAACTGACAGCCAGAAGTCTTTCGTCGGTTTCACTTTCGGCACCAAAGCTGATGAGTTTAAGGATGTCACAGAAAAAATGTCTGGGAAGACTTTGGAATATTACGTTGCCACACCAAAACTAAAATCGAAATTCCGCCTATTCGATTCAGCGTACTTGCAGTTCACACGAAAGGATAGGCGACTCTATAAAATCACAATACAGACAAAAGCCGAACATTTTGCCACATACAAGCCAACCGCAATTTTGCGTGAAGCACAATACTGTGCCGCAATGATTGAACGCAAATATGGACAGAAGTTCAATCTTGCCAATAAGTCGCGCCTTTACTCTGCTTCCAAGGAGGTAGTGACTGGAAACAACAGCTGGGATCTCCTAATAGGCATGGCTGGTGGAATGCGTAATAGTGGAGAGACGGCTAAAGTAGTTGGATCTGCGATATACTCTGACGACAATCAAGATAGCAAGTTTGCAATAGCCCCAGCTGCAAACTATCATGGATTCTTCAACAACACGATTGAAGTTGAAGTGTCTTGCTGCGCAATTGATGAAAAATACCTTGGCATTACCATCTCTGCGATGGATCATGGCATAATCGAAGAAGAAGGAGGTCGTACCAAGGTCATTCCTCTCGACGCCGATGACGATGAGGGGAATCTTTAACGATTGCGGCGATCGGTCGTTGCGGCGACGGTTCGCCGACCGGCATCTCTCTTGCGATAGACAGGTGGTGGGGTGAGGCGTCCCGCCGAGCCGTCGCCGCCAAGATGGCGGCTTTCCCAGTTAAGGCTCCGCGCGCAAGCACTAACTGGGACTGTCCGAGGTGGAGCATGTGGGAGAAACTGTAATGGCAAAGACAAGCAAACCGAAAAACAGCAAATCCAATCGTCGGCCGTCCGATGTCGGATGTCCTGAAGCTGTGCCCTTCCCGCGTGGCGGCATAATCATGCCGCATGTGGTCTCGCCCGAAATCACGGGCGGCGAAGTGACCGCGCCGCCGCTATTCCCGCAGGCTAAATTGGAAGAGGCACTAACGAGGGAAGAACGCGATGCTAAGATAGAGCAACTCTTTCAGGAGAAGATCGAGGAACATTACGCCAAGGCACTGGCTGGCGTGAAGGACCGCCGGATCAGCGTCAGACAGATACAGCGGCTTCTGGGTATCGGCTACAGTCATGCCTGTCAGATACACGATATGCTTTCGGAACGAGGTGCAATAGAAGCAGACACCATTGGCTGACATTGGAGATGGATATCGCATGGCACACATGGTTCCCAAAGAGATGCTCGAGTTCGATCCGAAGAGCCGCGAAGACGTGATCTTCAAGGCTCTGCGGAAAGGCCTGAACAACGATTACTGGGTGTTCCACTCTTTCAACGTAAACCAGACGTCGCGGGACGTGTTTTACGAGAAGGAGATTGATTTTCTCGTGTACCACCGTGACAAGGGAATTCTCTGCATCGAGGCGAAAAACGGACACGGAATCTCATATTGCAACGGCGAATGGCGCTACACTAGCGGCCTGCCGATGTCCCATAACGGCCCCTTCAAGCAGGCCCAGCTCGAACGCATCACCATCTGCCACCTTCTCGCGCGACGTGGCGACGAGGCCGCCCTGCTGCAGGGCGGCACGCGGTTCCGCGACCTCGCCTCGCGCTGCAAGGTCGTGTGGGGTGTCTGGTTCCACGGCATGAGCCGTGCGGAGATCAACGCGCTCGACCTTCCGTCGGACGCCCCGCGCGACCGCATCCTCGCGCAAGACGACCTGTCGCACCCCAACTTGCAGCCGGCGATCGACCGTCTGTTCGATGTGGAGCTGCCAAACGGCATCGAGACCGCGCTGGACGACGAAGACCACCATTGGCTCGTCACCCACGTGCTCGCGCCGCAGATTCCCGGACTCTGTCCCGCCGCCCGCACCGCCGCGAACTTCAACGACCTCATCTACCAGCAGCTCATCGACGAGCAGGCGCGCGTGCTTGACTTCCTTGAGGGACAGAAGAGCGCGGTAATCAACGGCATGGCCGGGACGGGCAAGACGTTCGTTGCGCTGGAACGCGCCAGACGTTGCGCCGCACGCGGCGAGAAGATTCTCTACCTGTGCTTCAACATGGCGTTGCGCCGCCATCTGGAAACGACGTTCGCGGCGGCCAATCCCGCCCTCGCATCCCAAATCGACTTCCGAACGCTGGACGATTTCGTCGCAATGCTTGGACAGCCGCTGCCGCCAGACCTGAAGTCGCGCCCGAAACCCGATATCCTCGCGCTGCAGCGCACACGCTACAACACCGCCGCAGAGACGCTTGCCAACCAAATCGGCCACTTCCCCTACACACAGGTGATTGTTGACGAGGGACAAGACTGCTCCATTAGATTCATTGAGGACTCCGGCATCATGGAGACGCTCCGTGAAGTGGTGACGATGCAGGAAAACGAAATCGGGGTCAGATCGGCGTTCTTCATGTTCTATGACGCCTACCAGCTTGTATCGCTCCGCGCAGGCGAAAACGCCGACCTGCCGCGCGTGATCCGCGACTCCGACTGCAAGCTGACACTCTACAAAAACTGCCGCAACACAAACGCCATCGCCACCTCGGCGGCACGGGGAATCCTGGCACACGGACAATCCCCCGAAATGGCCCGTGGCACCATTCCCGGAACCTCACCTGAGATCCATTTCTTCGACACCACAACTTCCGATGACGTCCTAACCGCCGCCGTCTCGCATACTGTGGCCGAGTTGCGGAAGTCCTATCGACCAGAGGATATCGTCCTCATCTCATGCGCGCCAGAAGGCGAAGGACACAGTCGCCTGGAACATTCCCTCAAGGTGAGTGCTGATACCGACGACCGGCGATTCAACCAGGTCTATCCCTTCACAACCTACCGCAAGTTCAAGGGGCTCGACGCTGCGGCAATAGTGCTGGTGGACGTGGGACGAGACGCCTTTGCCGGCAACCATGAAGCGTTGCCGTTCTATGAGGGCGCGTCACGGGCACGGCAGAAACTCGTGGTATTCTCCGAAATGGATGAAGCAGATTGCGCGTTCGTTCTGGATACTTTCGCCGCCGCCAATCGCTACAAGGCAAAGCCGTCCACGTCCACGCTGTCCGCCCGCCAACGCCTGGCCGACTTCCTCCAAATGGCCAACGCCTAATTGCCGCCACCTAAATGGTGGCATCTCTGTCAAAAGTCTTTAGCCTAAATGTCACAGTTGGATTCTAGTTTTTAGCCGCAAAGAACGCAAAGATCGCAAAGTATATCATAATTGGTTGTGTGTTTCGAATTATCCAGATCTGGCTTCTGTTTTTAGTTTTCACCAATTGGGTGAATTGCCATACAGGATAAACGGCATGTATAATCTTTGTCCTATAACTCGACTATACCAATAATATACCTTTCTATATCGTATTCAAGCACATTATTTTCTAACATCACAATAATTCCAATCAATCGACGATTTTGACTATTTTAATTTTTCTGCCTCACCCTTGGCACGCTCCTTGCTTACATACAGGTGCCTTACCACGGTGGTAAGACAAGATGACATGAAGGAGATACAATGTTGACAATTCTACTGCTCACTTTCCTGATCAGGCTTTTCAAGTAACAAACAACAACCCCACAAGGAGAAAAAAAATGACAAACGAAAACACGAACATCAACGAAGAAAAGGCCAAAGAGGCCTTGGACGGCTACGCCAGCAAAGTCGGCGCGGACGACGTCAAGGAGACGCTCGGCAAAGAAGACGAGATCAAAAAGCTCTTCAAGCGGGTCAAGGTACTGGCAAAGTACTTCAATGACCTGTGCGACATTCTGGAGCTTCTGCGCGACCGCGTCACGGGCGCCTACAAGGAAACCCCGTGGACGACGATTGCCGCCCTTACGGGCGCGCTCATTTACGTGCTCTCGCCCATCGATCTGATCCTGGACTTCATCCCATTCATCGGCTTCCTCGACGATGCGCTCGTAATCGGTCTTGCCATCAAGTTGGCCCAGTCCGATCTCGAGAAGTACCGTGTCTGGAAAGCGCAACGCAAGGAGCAGGCGGCATGAAGGACTCCCTTGTCACAAAGAACAGGAACACCCGCCCGGCATCCGGTGCTGGCAAGCTCTACAGCGCCGGGTGCCTGCCCATCCTCATTGGATGGCTCCTGCTCGACCTGATCGGCAAGGCCATCATCTATGGAATCGCCTCGCTATTCGGTAAGCCGATGCCGACCTTGGCCATGGTGATTAAATGGACGGCATACTCGATCTTCATCCCGTTGGGGGTAATCTTTATCGCCATCCTCATTTGGATACTGTATGTGTTCATCTCGGAACGCATAAGCGACTTGTTCCAAAAGGGCAAAAAGGACAAAGAGGACAAGAAGGACAAGAAGACCCCTACTGAGACGAGCTCGACTGAGACTGGCTCTTAAATTCCTTGTACTTCTTGAACTCTTCGGCACAGCGCGTGAATATCCAGGTGAGGACGGCCGCGTCATCTGCCCAGCCGACCACCGGAATGATGTCCGGGACGAGATCGATCGGCAACGCGAGGTAGGCGAGCCCGCCGACCATCAGGGCAATGGTGGATTTCGACACGCCATTGTACCTGCCAGTCACGGAATCGGCCACCATGTCGTATGCCGTGCGGATGTTGTCAAGCAGCCCCGAAAGAGCCGAGGCGTTCTTGATTTTATTGAGGGTGTCGTCCTTCTTCTGGGCGACATCCTCGGGCTTTTCGTTCCCGACGAACTTTTTGTATGAATTAATGATTTTGTCGATGTCCATGTTGTTTCCTTTCGGCATTTCTCATTTCGGCTGTACCGCCACGTCCTTAAGTGACAGGTGTTCTGGCACTGTCTTGTCGAATACAAGGCCGAAGTGCGCGAGGCGTTTGCCAAATGCATCCGCAAAATTACGTTCTTTCTCCGTGCCGTAGTACCTGCGGCCCGCATCTGCGCAGGACTGCGCGTCCTTGCAAATCTGAAAGATAAAGTCAATTTCATGCACGTCGCACGGACTCTGGAAGCCCTTCTTCACTTTGGCGGCAAGCGGCATATCGCGCCCTTCCGACGCTTCACCAACTTCAGTCCCCTTCACGTCCTCCATCCTTTCAATGGCCTTCCGCATCATGTACGTGGAAACTACGGTTCCAGTGCGCTCCTCCAATGCCTTGATCTTCAACCCCTCGAAAAGGTGCTTAACGTCGCGGAAGTTTCCCGGCCATTCGTACTCACAGGCAAATGCATCAAACTCACGGCGTGCACCTTCCGTGAGAGAGAGTCCGATCCCCGCGCAGTAGCGTTCGACTATTCCGTCCAGAAGAAGCTTGCGCTGTTCCCGGTATTTTTCGGACAGCCTTTCCCGAAGCGGCGGCAGCACGACATGGCAAGAGTTGATTCGGTAAAGAAGGTCTTTCCTGAATCCAGACCTGCCATGCGAATTTTCCCATTCCCTCGCATCGGCGGCAAGGTCGTGGTTGGTGCCAAAGACGATGCCGCATCTGACCTTTCTTGACTTCCGATCCTTCCCTGTGTCTCCAAGCCGATAATAAACCTTTTCCTCAAGGGCCGTCAACAGTTTGCCCTGCGTCTCAAGGGGCAAGTCACCAACTTCGTCAAGAAAGAGAATCCCTTCGCCCGCACTCTCAATTAGCCCCTCCACGTCTCTGTCGCGTCCTGTATAGGCACCCTTGACGGCACCGAACAGAAGAGCATCCGCCAGCGCAGGAGAAAGAGACGCGCAGTTGCCCTGCACATAACCGTATGCGCCGTCAATGCGCTCTTCAAACGTCGGCTCTTTAAAAGGCTCCTTCCTGTCATCATATTTCGCGTTGCATATCCTCGGCAGATTACGCGTGAAAAAAGATTTGCCTGTTCCCGTCTCGCCGGTTATCAGCACATACTGCGGCACACCGGACTCGTTTTTGTGCTTCAAGACCGTACGGACATTCTCAAGCTGGTAGGCGAGGTCATGGCTACCCAAAAGGAAAAAGTGCGTCCAGGAGGCAGGCTCCCTCGTACTCAACACCCCCAAGGAACATCCCTTCGGCCATGGACACATCTTCTCGCCGTCAAACCAGTACTTGGGAATGCCATTGAAAGCCTGCGGCAGACCTTTCTCATCAAGGACTATATATGCCACTTCCTTCTCTGCGGCTTGAAACAACACCGCCAAGTTGTCCTCGTCAACAACCTCGCATACGGCACGAACGCGCCTCTTTTCACACTCGGCTTTGAGAAACGCCGCATAGCGACTATTCTCCTCGGCCACCAAGAGAATCCGCGAACACGCATACTCCTCTGCCGCACGGAAAACCTTCTCCACATTTTCATAGAGGAAACGTCCAGGCTGCTCTTGCCCGCCACTCAAGAAAGCCTCTATGAAGGAGAGATTCTGGTCTGCCTCACGGCAGAACCAGAAAAGGGCATCTTCGCCTTTCAAATCACATTTCATATAACAATCCCTATTCTTGGTAGAAACGGCGTATATATTATCATACAATCGCAGATCCGTCAAACCACATATCTATAAAAATCAATTCAGTATAGTGAAACAATGCGCTTTTCTATTTTGGCATGGCAAGTGCTCCCAGATTCACAAAAGAGAAAGGAAGAAAAATGGATGCAGATGACATCATCAACACCTATAAGGACAAGTTGGGAGACACCCCGTCCCTGGAATCGATTGAGAGCGAGCGAGAGGAGACTTTGAAAAAAGTCTTTAACGCGAAAGCTCTTGTACGATTAAAGGACAAAATTGTTGCTGCCTATCAAATCCTGCGCGACGACGTATGCGGGAAACGCAAGATACCAGCCTCGAAGATAGCGTTGCTCGCGGGTGGCCTTGCCTATCTTGCATTGCCACTTGACATTGTATGCGACGTGATTCCAGTTGTTGGACTTGTTGACGACGCAATTGTCCTGACATGGATATTCTCCCAGTGCGCAGATGTTTTCAAAAGCAGTCCCGCACAGCCGCAGGATATGGTATACTCTTCGCCGTCAAAGCGAAAGGATAATTAAATGGAGAAATTGATTGACGCGCTGAAGACCAGTCCCTGCACGGTCGCGATGACCGGTGCCGGCATTTCCACTCTATGCGGAATTCCCGACTTCCGCGGTCCGCAGGGACTCTACAAGCAGCCGGATGCCGAACGCATCTTCGACATTGACTGGTTCGACCGCGACCCGTCCATATACTATCGCGGCGCACGCGAGCTCGTCTACGGCCTACGGCAGTTCCAGCCTGGTCCCGTACACCGCGCGCTGAAGCACCTTGAGGATCTCGGCAAGCTCGCGGGCATCGTCACGCAGAACATCGACATGCTCCACCAGAAGGCAGGATCGTCCAATGTATGGGAGGTCCACGGCTCTGGCGTGTACCACCACTGCCGCCGCTGCGGCGACGAGAAAACCTTTGAGCAAATCTGCGCGATGCTCGACGCCGGTGCCGAAGTGCCGCGTTGCAAATGCGGCGGACCCTACAAGCCCGACATCACATTCTTCGGCGAGATGCTTCCCGAAAAGGCATTCGCCACCGCGCAGGAACTCGCCATCCGCGCAAAGGTGATGCTCGTTCTGGGTACGTCGCTCACCGTGTTCCCGGCAGCGGGACTTCCCCGTCTAACGCTTCAGGCTGGCGGAAAGGTGTTCATCGTAAACGGACAGCCCACGCCGCTCGACGACTTCGCGGTCGCGCGCTACGATGACCTTCAGACGTTCGCGGACGCCGTCCTCGCGATGTGACCGCGCGTCAGCGCGTCTCGTCAAGCGGTTCGGGCGTGCTGGACCTGAGGAGGCTTGCGGGGTTGGCGCGGATCTCGTCCGTAAACGCCCTCAGCCCGATCGAAGCCTCGCGCACGTTGTCCATGATCTCGCCCACGTTGCCCTTCTGCGCCTGGATGAGGGTTGTTATGTCCTGTAGGAGTATGTTTGCGGTGCCTGTCACCTCCACCACGTTACTCCAGGCCGTGACGAAATCCATGCGATTGAGCTGATCGAGGATCTGCGTGACCGAGTCGGCCGCGCTCTGGAGGAATGCGGGCTCCGGCGGAATCACGATGTGCTTCGGGCGCCAGCTGATCTTCTCGTCCTCGCGCTTGATTTTCGGGAAATTGAGCTCTATCTTGGATAACCCCGTCACGCCGGAGGAGGAGACGGTGGCGTGCAGGCCGCGCTCGACAAGGCGCGCGAGCGCCTCGTTAACGTGGGAATCCTTGCCGCCGAGGCGGAAACGCCGTTTGTCGAGTGCGAGTTCCACGTAGATCTGTCGGCGGTCGTTGGGGTTTCCGATGTCTTCGTACTCCGCGCCGATGAAGGAAATGCGCCGCACGGTCCCCACGTGTACGCCGCGGAA
The DNA here is from genome assembly GCA_902779075.1 of uncultured bacterium. Next base: position 19,015 of record CACZAK010000050.1, read on the forward strand.
GTTGACGGCGCTACCAACGTCCAGCCCCGAGACGGGGTACGAGAAATGCGTCTCGGCTATGAACTCGTGCCGCTCCGCGCCGAAGCCGCCGAGGTAGACGAGCGTACCGACGACGAGGGCGATGCCGGCGAGGATAAAGAAGCCGATTTTGGCGTAGTTGGGTTGGCTGTCTGCTGCCATTATGCACCTCCACGTGTGAAGAACTTGCGGACAAAGGGATCGGACGACCCGTCGCGCAGGTCGGCGGGGCGGCCAAGCGCCACCATCGCCTTGCGCGCGCGGTCAAACATCGCGCAACGGTCCGCGATTTTGAAAATGCTGGGCAATTCGTGCGTGACGACCACGAAAGTGACGCCGCGCGTATCGCGCAGACGCAGGATGAGGTCGTCTAGCGCGCTTGAGGTGAGCGGATCGAGGCCTGCGCTCGGCTCGTCAAGGAAGAGTATCTCGGGTTCGAGGGCGAGTGCGCGCGCAATCGCCGCGCGCTTCTTCATGCCGCCGGAAAGGTCGTTCGGCATCTTCTCCGCCGCTTCGCGCAGTCCCACGAGGTCGAGCTGCATGAGCGCAAGCGTGCGGCGCGCCGCCGCTGGAAGGCGCGTGAACTCCTCCAGTGGCAGCATCACGTTTTCAAGCACGTTCATCGACCCAAATAGCGCGCCAGATTGGTACATAACGCCGATTTTCCGCAATATTCTCGCACGATTCGCAGGATTCATCTCTAACCCCGCCACGGAAACCTTACCGCCAAGCACGGGGTTCAACCCGATCAAATGCTTCATGATCGTTGACTTGCCGCAACCGCTACCACCGAGAAGCGCAAACACCTCCCCGCGCGACACGGAGAAGTTCACGTCGTGCAGAACGGGGACGCCGACATATCCCGCGTCCAGATGCTCTACCTCTATAACAGTATCGGCCATGCGTCACACCCCCAGCAGATAGCATACGACGGCGAGAAGCCCGTCGGTTACGGCGATGGCCACGATTCCGCCCACCACGGCGGCCGTGGCGGCCACGCCCACGCCGTCCGCAGTGTTGCGCGTGCGCATCCCCGCCGAACAGCCGATGAGGCCCACGAGGAATCCGAACAGCGCGGCCTTTCCAAGTCCGAACAGAATCATGAACAGCGAAGCCGCAGAGGTCACATGACTCCAGTATACGACCGGCGGCACGCGCATCAGCTGCAGCACGATCGACCCTCCCACGAGGCCAGCAAGCTCCGCGAAAATCGTAAGCACGGGCATCGCGAGCGTCGCGGCCACAACGCGCGGCATCACGAGGAACCGGACGGGCGGCAGACCGAGCGTCGTGAGCGCGTCGAGTTCCTCGTCCACCTTCATCGTGCCGATTTCTGCGGCGAACGCGCTGCCGCTGCGTCCGGCGAGGATGATCGCCGTCACGAGCGGACCGAGTTCGCGGAAGAGCCCGATCGCGATGAGATCCGCCACGTACACCTCCACGCCGAACGTCCTGAGCGACGCCGCGCTCTCGAAGGCAAGGATGAGACCGAGGAGGAAACCGATTGCCGTGGTGATTGGCAGGCCGTCAAAACCAGCCCGTTCAAAGGCGAGCGATGCGTCGCGGAAACGGAACCGACGCGGGTGGACGATCATGGACAGCGCGTTGGCAAACGTCTCGCCGAGGAACGTGCAGTTCGCGTGAGCGGCCGCACACCAGTTGCAGACCCCCTGCCCCACGGCCACCAGGAACGGACGGTGTCGGCGGCGCGCAGGCGCAGCGCCGTCGTATGCGTTGAAATCGTAGCGCGCGCGGATGGGAGCGAGCAGTCCCTGCGGGTCAACGGCCTCCAGCCGCGCGGCGCGCGCGGCGACATGGCGGTCTAGCGCGACGAAAAACGCCTCGAACGCGGCCGTTACGCTCGTCAGCGCCGACACGTCGAGCACCACGACCTCGCCGCCCCTCAGGCGGTCCACGTGACGCAGATCGCCCCAATGGCGGGCAATCGAATCCGCATCGGCGGCTTTGACGACGATTGGCTTCACTCCGCCCTCACCTCACCGTCACAGGGGCTGCGCCGACCTTCTTGATGGTCGCCGTGCCATAGCCTACGCCGTCCAGAATGGCTCCATTCACAGTAGCCGTGTACTTCTTAGACTTCCCCGCCTCAGTGACGGAAAATACCTTGAAGCGACCTTTGAACGTCCCCTTCGCCGCCGACGCGGACAACTTGAGCCCGGAGGGGTTGTCGCTTTCAGACTCATCGCTGTAGCCGCCATCCTCCGCGCTGAACTTCACCTTACCGGCCTTCGGCGTGTTCCATCTCGAGCCGGAAACAGAAACCTCCACATCCGAAGGCAACAAGTCGTCCGCCGCCGCGATATCGTCAAAGGAATTCTCGAGCGAGAACGTGGCGCTCTGCGAAATCCCCTCCGCCATTCCAGCCCCCTCCACCTCTAGCTCCGAAACGAACGGCACGACTGTGTTGATCCACTGTGAAGCGACTGACGCGGACACGCCCTCATCCGAAAAAGCCATGAGAAAACCAAATCCGCCCTTCTTGCCAGAATAAAGCGGCACGACCACCGGCAGCAGGCAATGATCGTCGAAGACCGCCATTCGGCCCGAATAGGACACCCTAGTACCATCTGGCATCGTCCCCGACACGCGGGTTCTGCCGTTAGCCCTCACCTGCACGGACAGTCCCAGGTAGCCGTTGCCGAGGCTTGATTCATCCGAATCCGCCTTCAGCGCCACAACGTAATTTCCCCTCCAGTCGTTCCCCACAGCATTGGCCTTCGTACGGTCGAGATACGTCTTTTTGCCGAAGATGTCTCGTGCGCCGAGAACCGAGTAGCTACCAAACGCCCCCTCCATGTCGCTGCCGCTAAGCGACACGTCAAGCTCACGTTCGTCGGACTTCGTGGAGACCGTCAAAGTGCCTGAAAGGTCTTCACCCAGCGTACCCTTCAACTTGATTTTTCCCTCTCCGAGCAGAACAAGCGTCGCCGAGGCCGTGACGTTCGTCTCCTCTTCCGCCCGGCTCCATCGTGCCTTGGACGTCTTCAACTGGATAGTTCCAGCCATATCCCCGTCGCTGTTCAGCAGATAGCCGACGTATGAATGCGTCTTGGCAAAATCGTACTCTACGTCGGCGAGGCTTTCAGGATCGTCGTCTCTATGCCAGTGAGCGTAGAAATGAAGCGGCTTGTCCACGATTATCCCAGCGGCATCGTCATCCCCTATCTCCGTGCCGCCGTACGGCTTCGTGAACCAGCCAAGAAACGTGTACCCGTCGTTGACATTCTCCGGCTCATCAGGAAGCGATTCTAACGTCCGTCCGGGAACGTAGTATTGGACGATAGCCGAGCTTGAAACTCCCTGCGTGGCCCAGAACGTTACCCGGTGCAGCGGCTGCGTAACCCACAGCAGCACTCGCCTTGAATACGCGCCCTCTGGCCATGGGGCAAAAACAATTCCCGTGGCCTCTTCGCCGTTATCGGCATCAGTGCCGGCGTTATTTGCGGCGTCATTTGCGGCGTCATTTGCGGCATCGCCCGTATCGCCCGCATCGACCGCATCACCATTTCCACTGGCTTCGCCGCTACTGGAAGATGTTACGGTTTGATACGTCACCTCCTTCGTCGGCCAGCCAGTTCTGACGCTAAGTATGCCTGAAATGAGGGATGCGGGCGCCCCGGCATACAGTGCCTCGCCCGCTTCCGGACAGTTGCCGAGGTAACGCACGATCTTCAGGTTAGGACAGTTGGTAAACACATACGAGCCCATCTCATCGACGCTTTCAGGAATCGTTATGCCGGGTGCAAGGCCCGTGCAACCGGCGAAGGCGCACGTGCCAATAGACGTGACGCCGAATGGGATCACGATGTTGGTCACTGAGGAACAGCCGGAAAACGCGCGCTCGCCAATCTTGTCCACCTCGTTGGTTCCAAGTCTGGAGGGAATCGTCAAAGTTCCCTTCACCGACGTGTCCACTGCTGCAACATAGGTGTCGCCAGACCTGTTCAAAATCGTAGCCCCCCCGTTGTCCACCGTATAATGCCAAAGCACGCCGTTGACTTCCTGGGTGTGAACCGTTACTTGAGAAATCTTCCAGTTTGCATAAAGCGTAGTAGTAGTGCCAACAGCTGTCAAATTTGAAACTACAGCACGATCCGCATACGCGACCGCCCCCGTAGGCGACATTGCCCAACCAGTGAAATCATATCCACTGCGCGTAAATTTATTAGCGGTAAGAGCCTGCGCCACGTCTTTTGCAATTGTCTGATTCGACATCGTGCCCTTACCGCCGTTGGAGTTGAAGGCCACGAAGTAAGAGTTTGTCGCAGCTGACACATTGTTGGTTGACGACTGCGTATTGGCCCTCCATCGGGCGTACAGTTTCTTGTACCCCACGCACACCAGCGTGTTAGTAGTGATATATACATTGTTCGAAGCCGCCGTGCTCCAGCCCGTATGTACGTAGTTCGTACGCGTGGCCTTGGGGAGCCAGCCATACTTTTGTCCCGGAATATATGTCATCTTGTTCGTGGACACCGTTCCGCCGTTGCCGACGAAAGTCACTGTGAAATCATCAAACTCGCCCAACCACACAGCGTAACTAGCGCCTTTCCTGTAAGTTGCGGCAGAGATGTTGAGCACGTATGGCGTCGAGGTGTTGAATGTCCAGTTCTTGCGTTCCGCCGAAAGAGCAATCCCATCCCCCTCGCCGCCCACTTCCTCCCTGGACAGCGTCGCGCGAAACACGGATCCAGTCCCCATGTAAGTATATATGGCGGCTGGCAACGGCCCGTAATTTTTGTCTACGCTAAACGACACCCAATGCTTGCTGCTGGCAGACGACACGGTTCCCGTAATCACGGCCGGTAAAGTTATTTGCCTGTCAATCTTGACCGGGGCATCATCGAGTGGAGCGGCATAATAGTTTTCCGCCTGGACGGCGAACGCCGAGGCGAACAGGAGCCATGCCACGAGGAAGCCTTTATTCATTTGTCCTTCTCCTTTCGTCTCGGCGTCATGCCGCATTCGGCGGCCATTATTTTTTCTGGAGAGCTTCCAGGAGGTTCTCCTTCGCTGGCTCAGGGGTCTTGGCGGGCTCTTCGCCCGCAGACTCCCGAACTTTGGCGGCGGACTGCGCCTCCTGTGCCTTCGCAGCGTCCCTCTCTTCCTTCTCCTTGCGGAGCTTGTCGATGAACTCGTGCCAGTCCACCTGTTCCTGCTCGTAGCGGTTGAGGGCTTCCAACACGTCCTTCGCATGCTTGTCGGCCCACTCGCGGCGCTCCTTTTCGGTCTTCTCCTCGAGGTCCTTGATGCGCTTTTCCTTCGCCTCCTCGAGCTTCTTGCCCGTGGCGTGTTCCTCATCCTGCTCGGCCCACTCGAGCGCCCTGCGGCGCAGCTGTTCCTTCTTCGTGACGGGATCGGCGAGCGCAGAGAGCGACCAGCCGTTGTCGTCCCACGGACGCGTGGTGCTCAGTACCTTCTTGCGCCTGAGGGCCTCCGCCTGCGACGCAGCAGCGTCGTCAAGCACGTACGGCGTGATGAACACCAGGAGTTCGCTGCGCGCCTCTTTAATAGACACACTGCCGAACAGCCACTTGCCTATCCACGGGATGTCCTTCAGCAGCGGGATGCCGCTCTCGGACTGCACGTTGGACTTCTTCGTGAGGCCGCCCATCATGATAGTCTGGAGATTCTCCACCGTCACCTCCGATGACATCTTGCGCGTCGTGACGGTCGCGTACGGATCCGTGCCGCCCGACTCGTTCGGCACGTTCTGGTCCGCACCCTGAGTCTCGAACTTCTCCTCGATCTTGAGCATCACGGTGCCGTTCTTGTTGATGTGAGGTGTCACCTTCACGGTAAGGCCGATGTCGCGCTTCTCGTAGTTGCGAACCTGCGTGCCGGAGTAGGTGGAGCCAGAGTACTGGTAGCCGCTGAAGAGGTAGATCATGTCCGTCGCCTCGATCGTGGCCTCCTTGTTGTCGAGCGTCATGAGAACCGGCGAGGCGAGCACCTTAGAGCGGCTGTCGCTCTTCGCGGCCTGGATGATGGAGGCGATGTTGAGCTTGTCGCTCTTCAGCAGGTAGTTCACGCCGCCGCCGATCGGGTTCGCAGCGGTGAGGACGGCCTCGTTGGTCGATGCGTTGACCGCAGCGTTCATCAGCGTGCCGAGCATGGACGTGCCGGAACCGCCGCCGCCGCCGAGCATGTAACTGCCGTTGTTGTAGAAACCGTCGCGTGTAACCTTCGTAATCGTCTTCATGACGGGGTTGCCCGTGTCCTCGGTCGTCTGACGCGTAGTGGTGGTGCCGGAATCATCGGTGACCTCCTGCCAGAACAACTTGCGCCCATTGGAGTCCGTGGCCTGAACCTGCTGAGACGTCCTCTGACGGCCGCGTTGGACCCAGTCGACGCCCGTCTGGAGGTCGTCGCCCAGTTCAACCTGGATGATGACGGTCTCAAGCAGCACTTGGGAGAGCTTGATGTCCATGTCCTCAATCACGTGAAGGATGAGGTTCATGTCCTCCTTGCGCGCCTTCACGACTATGGCGTTGAGGCGCTTGTCGGCAAGTATCTTGACGGTGTCCTTGTTAAGCGCGCCAAGATTGGAGTTGGCGGCGGACGAAGTTGGACGCGGAGGCGTGACCCCCGGACGCGCCCCCTGGGTGAGGTTGCGCGTGGCCGCACCAGAACGGTTCGCGTTAGCGTTCTGATTGTTCTTGGACTGGGTCGTCGTCGACCCGATGAGGTCATTGAGCATCGAGGCCACATCCTCGGCCTCCGCATGTTTGAGCTGGTGTACCTTGACGGCCTCGTCCGGCTCCGTCTCCACGTCTAGGCTATCAATGATCCTTTTAAAGAAATTCCAGTTGGTCTTTGAAGTTATGACAATGAGCTTATTGGATCGATCATCGGCCACGATTAGCACCTTGCCGCGAATCATGCCGCGGTCGGCATCGGAAATGGCCGCCGTGAGGACGGCGTTAGGCTTGCTGACCGGATTATCTGGCTTGTTTATGCCAGGGCGGTTATTGAGGTTGAGGAGCCGATTGGGCTGCGGGGCCGCAGACGGACGCGAGAAGCCAGGCCCGCCGCTTGACTTTACTGCTGCGGCCGATTTTTGCACATCCTTTTCCGACGCCGTAACGATTTCCTCTAGGCGAGCCTTGATTTCCGACGCGACGGCAAACTTCACCTCGTGTACAAAGACCTCCTCGAGGACGGGGTTAGGCACATCGAGCTCCTTGATGATTTCAAGCATGCGGTTGACGTTCTCCTGCGTATCGGTGACTAGGATCGCGTTGTTCCGCTCAAACACCTGGAATTGGCCTTTTTCATCCATGAATCCCTTCAACGCCTCCTGTGCCTCGGACGCCGTAATGTTGTCCAGCCTAATGAGCTGGCTGATCACGCGGCCCTTCTCCGGAAGGCCGTTCGTGGAGACGTTCATTAGCGTGCGGATACCTTGTGTACGCACGGACTTGCGCTCAAAGGCGCGTAGGAAGTGCTCGTCGAACGGCTCGATCACAACGCCGTTCATCACGAGCGCAACCTCGATGGCCTCGAGGTATGACTCCTTATCGAGTTCGCGCCCGTTTGAGGTGAGCGTGATCTGCGTCTTGGGAAGGTTCGGCGCGGGCAGCAGCACCTTCTCGGAGAGCGAAGCATACTGCATCAGCACAAGTTCCAGCGGCGCATTCTCGAAGTTGAGCATGGGCACGCCGTTAGTTCCCTTGGGAATTTCCTTGAGCTGCTCGGTAATCGGTTTCGCCTCGGGAGTAGGCTGTGTTGCCGTATTTTCCATACCAGCCCTGCGGAGCCTAGAGCCCGGACGCAACAATGGCCGACGGCCTGGCTGAAACTGGGCAAACGCCACCGCCGAAATTGCGGACAGTGCCGCAATGGCCAAAAACTTCTTGATGTTAGTGTTCATAATATCCAAGTTCCCTTCACTTCGTCTTTTCCACGGGCACGTCGCCCTTCAGGTATGCGCAGGTAAGCACGAGCTTACCGTTAAGCGCGCCAGGATTCTTCGGACGCACGCTGATCTCGAGTTCTCGCACGTCCATCATCGCATCCGCCGACTTGTTGACGGCGAATAGAAACTCCACCAGGCGCTGCAGGGAGGTGTTGTCGTACCTCACGTCGACGGGCATCTCCCAGACGCCGCCATGGTCCTCCTCTGTCTGCGACGCCTTCAGACCCTTTCCCACGCTCACGTGGTATTCCGCGGCCAGGCGCTCGATGATGCGTTCCCAGCGAGTGGCTGGCATCTCACCCGTGTCCACGAGCGGCATGCGCAGCCGCTTGGTCTCGGCACGCTCTTCCCAGAGGGAACGGTCTTCGATAAGGGCCTTTTCCCTCTTGAGCGTCTTGAGTTCCCTCTCATAGCCCTTGCGCGCGAGTTCCCATGCCTTGTTGCGGCCGGTGAACCACATAAGCGCCGCAAGGGCGTAGAGCGCCACCACGACCACGATGGCAATGACCATTCGGTCCCTGCGAGACTTTGCCCCGGGCATTGTCATTTTGACCTACCTTTCTCGGCCTTGTCCTCTTCCACGACGGGGAACTTGGCCTCAATGGTGAACGGGAAGAGCCCGTCGCGGTTTTGGCTTGAATCAGACGGCTTCACTTCCGAAAACAGTGCCGGGGCGTCCTCGTCGGTCTCCACCTCGCCGTCTTCACTGACCTTGGACACCTGCGCGGCGCGAAGCGCCTGCTCAAGCTTTCGCCAGCTTTCGCGCTCGGACGCCTTGCCGCGCACGAACACCCCGTCGCCGCGACGGAAGCGGAAGAAGTCGAACGTCATCCCCTCGTCCTCCGGCAGGCTGTCCGACACGAGCTTGAGCATCTCGAGCGCGCATGTGGACCGGTCTTCGTAGCGGTCAATGAGCGCCACGCGGTTCGTCATGTCCAGTACCTCCTTGTATGCGCGCGCGTGCGCTCCCTTGCGGAGGTCCTTCTGGTGGTCCCTCATCTTGTTGTACACGATCTCGTATCCGAACAGCACGCCCATCACGATCGCCCAAAGTCCAACGGCGACGGCGAGAAAAGCCTTGAGCTTGCCGCGGAAGCGGGACTCCGTGCGCGCCTCAGCCCAGTCGGCCGGCGTCACGTCGAACGTTCCGCCCTCGGCCTCGCGCTGCGCACAACCCTCCACGCCAGCGGACGGGTTGTCCACAATCAGCGTGCGCACCGGACCAAACACGGAGAGACGTGCAAGCACTACCTCATCAGGTTGCTTGAATCCGCACACAACAACGTCGCCCACGTCCGCTCCGTACGCATCACACGCAAGCAGGCTCAGGGTGACCTCCCGGACAAGCTCTGCCGCCGAGCCGACGTTGCCGATGCCGCGCAGCTGCACGGGCGCGCCGTCGTCAAGCACCGCTAGGTCCCAGCCGTCGCCCAGATTCAGCAGCACGAGGCGGCGATGCGCCTCTACCTCGCTCAGACGCGGCCAAAGGCTGCGCAACCAGCCGAGCGCCGTCGCGTCCGTGCGCGTAACGTGTACGCGGGCGGCGGTGAGCGCCGCGCCGATCTCGGACGCAGCAGCCGCCGGCAATGCCGCGGCAAGCACCTGTATCTCGGAATCCGTCTCGGCCACGACCTCCGCCGCCGGCGCAAGGTCCTCGTCGGGGAACGGCGATATGCCGTCCAGCTCCAGCTTCGCCGCGCTCAGTAGCTCGTCGCGCGCCTCAACGGGCATGCGCACGCCCTTCACCAAGAGCTTCGAAAGCGGAATCGCCAGCGTAAACTCCGACTGCTCAAAATGCTTCGCCGCAGCGCGCAACGCGCGGGCAAGCGGCTTATCCTCCTCCGCGACCGCCTCCACGGGCGCTTCTTCAGAGAAGTCGGGCGAGGTGGAGGAATCAGCCGGTACGACGGGCAGATTACCCATCGGGGTAGCAGGCTGACCGCCCATCGGGATGGCGGGCGTCTCGCCCGCAGATGCCGCTGCGGACGCCCCGTCCGCAGCCCCCGCCACGAGCGGCCACGACTCAACTTCGGCGCACACGAACGCGCCGTTCCGCTCCTCGAGCCGAACGCCGCGCAGATATGCGCCTTCGATGCCAAGCACTGTAACTTCTTTTGCCATTCGCGATATTATCTCATTTTCATTGACGCGGTGCAAGGGCTAATGCCCCGAAACCGCGAATATGATACCACACTCCGAACACTCATGCGTTATAACGATGTCACGGATTTGTCAGAAAAACGTCAAACCCTGCCGTCAGTCGAACACGAAGCTCTGACCCTCCACGGGCGCAACGGGACTCGGACAACCATGCTCGGCGAGAAGGTCGGTCATCATCTTCACGCGGTCAGGCTCGCCGTGGACCGCGAACGCGTGCTTCACGCGGCCCTTCACGCCGTCGTACCAGTCCATGAGGCCGTTCCGGTCCGCGTGCGCCGAGAGGGCGTTGATCGTGTGGACGCGCGCCTCGAGCTTCACCTCCTCGCCGAGCATCTTCACCGTGTCTTCCTTGTGCTCCACGAGCCGACGGCCGAGCGTGCCCTCCGCCTGGAAGCCCACGATGAGCACGATGTTGCGGGGATCGCCCACGGACGCCTTCAGGTGGTGTACCACGCGCCCACCTTCGCACATGCCGCTCGCCGCAACGATCACCATCGGGCCGCGCAGCTCGTTGAGGGACATCGACTGCTGCGGCGTCTCGACGAACTGCATCCCCGGGAACGTGAGCGGGTTCACGCCGGAATTGAGGAGGCGCATCGCCTCGTCGTTGTAGCAGCCAGTGTGCTTTTCGTATATCATCGTGGCCTTCTTCGAGAGAGGCGAGTCGATGTACACGGGAATCTGGCGGATGCGGCCGGACGCAAGGAGCCGGTTGAGGTAGTATAGGATCTGCTGCGTGCGGCCCACCGAGAACGCCGGGATGATGAGCTTCGAACGCTGTTGCACGATGTCGTCGATGTATCCCTTCAGACGTCCCTCCACATCCTCCGCAGAGGGATGCAAGCGGTCGGCGTAGGTGGATTCGATGAGCACGATGTCCGCTCCCTGCGGGTACTCGTAGTGGCGGAGGATCGGCTGGTTCGGCTGGCCGAGGTCGCCGCTGAAGAGCAAGCGGTGGCTGTGGCCCGTGCCGCCGGCGACGTCCAGCATTACCTGCGCGCTGCCGAGGATGTGCCCCGCGTTGAAGAACGTGAGCGTGATACCCTTGAATATCTCGCGCGCCTGGTGCAGGTGGAGCGGCTCGAAGAGCGGCATGAGCGCGTCCACGTCCTCCTCCGTGTAGAGCGGCTCGAACAGGTGCTTGCCCTGCGCGCGACGTTTCTTGTTGACATACTCAAGATCACGCATCTGCAGGAAGCAGCTGTCGCGCAACATCACGTTTACGAGGTCAATCGTAGCCGAGCGTGCGTACACCTTGCCGCGAAACCCGCGCCGCACGAGCTGCGGCAGGTTGCCCGAATGGTCGATGTGGGAGTGCGAGAGGATCACCGCGTCGATGGACGCGGGGTCCACCGGCATGTTCCGGTTCCGCTCGAACGCCTCTTTGCGGTGCCCCTGATAGAGCCCGCAGTCTAGCAAAATCCGCTTTCCGTTCGCCTCCACAAGGTGCATGGAGCCGGTAACGGTCTGCGCCGCGCCGTAGAAGGAAATTTTCATGCGGATAGTATAGCATATTTTGGTATAATCTGTGGCCGTGAAACGAGAAACTAGGAATATTTTTCTGTACGCCGCCCCATTCGCCACATGGATCGGACTACAGATGGTTCTGCCCGTCACCGCCTGGGCCTACGCCGTGCGCACAGCCGCCACCGCGCTTGTAGGCGTGTGGTGTCTGTTGCATTGCCGCCGAGGCGACCGCGATGCGGACGTTTCGGCGAAACGTCCCTACCAGGTGGCCATCGGTCTTCTCGCGGGCGTCCTCGTGACCGTCCTCTGGATCGTGCCCGAAATATCCCCCTTCTACCGCACATGGTTCTGCTGGCCCATCGGCTCGCTGCCCGCCGTTTCCACCGATCCTTCCCCCTACGACCCAGCCGTATGTGGCTGGACGCTCACCATCGCCAAGCTCGTCGGCAGCGCCTTCGTTATCGCCCCCGTCGAGGAGGTGTTCTTCCGTTCCTTCCTCTACCGCTGGCTCCAGAAGCGCGACTTCCTTTCAATCCCCCTCGCGCGCTTCGACCTTTCGGCCTTTCTCTGGATGGTGTTCCTCTTCACGCTCGAACACGACCGTCCGCTCGCCGCCGCCATCGCGGGCGCTGTTTACGGATTCGCCGCAATTCGCTGGGGACTCACCAGCGCCATCATCGCGCACGTCACCACGAACCTGCTCCTCGCCCTCCACGTGATCTTCAGCGGCGCGTGGGCGTTCTGGTGAGTTTCTCCTGGCTGTCAGCTCACTTAGGCGTGCCGGAGATGAACGACCCTGGGTTGTAATTCTGCGGCGGTTGTGGCTTACCCATGCCCACGCCCTTCTTCATCAGCGCCTTCAGCTCGTCCAGATGGTTCGCATACACGCCGCGCGGCAGGCACCCGTGGTCCTTGCACACGCGCGCGGCCATGCCCACCACTTCGCCCATCATGCCAGTCGTGCGCATCACGCGCGTCGTCCCGAGCGCGACGTGCGTGACGGAGATGTTGCGCCCCGCCATGAAGAGGTTCGCGACATTCCGCGAGTAGAGGCATCGGTACGGAATCGGATAGGCGTAGTGCCTGTTGTGCGTGCAGATAGAACGGAACGGCTCGCCGTTGTAGTGTTTCGTGTTGCGCGGCATCGGGTAGTGCAGGTCGATCGCCCATGTCGTGCAGCACGTACCGTCGGGGTACTGCACAAAGTCGAATATATCCTGCTGCGTGAGGATGTGGTCGCCCATGAGTCGGCGGCTCTCGCGCTTGCCCGCCACGTAGGCCACCCACGCAAATTCGCGGTTCGCGTACTTTTCGCGCTTCGCGGACTTGTTCTTCAGGAAGGACCAGTTCGAGTACACGACGAGCATTCCGTAGTCGCGGATGCGCTCGAACTCGCTGACCTGGTTGCGCATCATGCCCGTCTCCCAGTCCCAGTCGCCGCGCAGACCGTGTTCGCAGTTCTGCTCGTTGAACGCGATCATCCACGGCTCTGAGGGGAACGCGACGGCGTGCCCCGCGTCCTTCGTGTACCACTGCACCGACGCGCCCATCGTCATCTTGTCCGCCTTATTTGGTGCCATCTCCTCGCCCGTCTCGGCCTTCGACTCGCGTCCCATGCGGAAGTCCGCCCCGGCCAGCGCACCCACGCAGGCGTCGCCCGTGCAGTCCGCGAAAAGCGGCGCCTCAAATGTGGTGCGTGCGCCAGTCACGACATCGCGCCCGATTACGGCGGCGATGCGATCGCCGTTCTTCTTCGCCGCGACGACCCGCGTGTTGAGGAACAGGCCGATGTTCTTCTCGGCCTTCACAACGTCAAGCTTGCGCTGATCCTCGTAACGTTCGGCCGGCTGCGCGTTGCCGCCCTTCGCTGGGCCGATCTCCGAAACTACGTCGCCGAGACGCGGATACGGTCCGAGGTTCATGGTCCCGCCGAGGTGTACGCGCACCTCGCTCGAATTCGCGCCGCCGAGCATCGGACGATCCTGCACGAGCGCGACCTTCAATCCCAGGCGCGCCGCCGCGATCGCCGCGCACGTGCCCGCGATGCCGCCGCCGCACACCACGAGGTCGGCCTTCACCGTGCGCGACGGCGCAGGCGCGACAAGGCGCGACGGCGTCTCCCCGGTCGTGAGGCACACGACGTCGCAGCGTCCATCGAAGCCCGTAAGGTCGTGGAGCGCAATCGTGGCCTTTCCCTTCTCCAGCCTCACATCGCCGGCTTTCTGCCACAGCCAACCGCCAGCGCCGCGACCGAGAACGCTCGGCAGCTCCTTCCCGTTCACCTTGACCGTGAACGTGCCGGCGGCGTACATGCTCCACGGCGCGGTCCAGTTGCGCGTGCGCGCCCACACGTGGTAGGTGCCCGCAATCGGGCAGTCAAACGTGGTGACGGCGTCGGCCACGGGCTTACCCATGCCGTGCGCGAGCAGGAACGAGGAGCCCATCTGGTCGATGAACTGCGAGTCGACCGCCCATCCGCCGTGGTCGGAGAACTGCTCGGCCTCAAGGCAGATCGTCGCCCCACAAGCCGTCCCGCCCGCAAGCAGGGCCAACGCCGTTAAAGCATTCATAGTCAGAGTCCAATCACTTGCGTCTGCACCTTCACGTCTGGCGCTGCGCCCATGCCGGGCATGCCTCCGACATTTTCCATAATGTCGCCCAGGCCGCCGATACCGCCCCCGCTCGTGCAGTCGAAGATCGTGTTGACCGTGTCTCGCACCACGTCCACGTCCTCGCCCTGGTAGCCAAGTTCGCGCGCAACCTGTCCTACAAGCGCCGCGCGCGCCTTCTTGGCGACCGGCGCCATCTCCATGTCCAACATCACCATCTTCTGGATAGACTCCACGTCCGGGAAGCCGCCCTTCATCTTCGCCGCGATGGCCTCGCGTTTCTCCATGAGCTTGAGGAATTTCGCGTGGTTCTTGCGTTCGTCGTCCGACATGCCGTCCGTGTTGACCGACGCAAGGAATTCCATCCGCCCCTTCGCCTTTTCCGCGAGGCGCGCGCGCAGCTGCGACATCGCGTTCGTGACCTGCGAGAACTCCTCGCGCGTGAGCTGGCTCTCCAGCTTGCCAAGAACATCCTTGCCGTCACCGTCCAGGGAGATTACACGCTCGGTCTTGTTCGTCTCCGCCTGCGCTGACACCACCTTTTTCAGGCTTTCGGCTTTCAGCGCGGTAACCGCGCGACGTGCCGCCGCAAGGTCGCGCTCCAGTTCGGCAATGCGCTTCTGGGCTTTTGCAAGCCGCGCAGCATCACCAGACGTAGAGGGCTTCTCCACAGCAGTCTTCTCTTCCTGAATCGCCTCGGACTCCGGATTCTGACTGCGCCACGTCGCCGCTGCAAAACCTCCAGCGGCCCCCAGCGCCAACGCCGACAATGCAACAAGTATCGTCTTCATTATTCACTCCTTTTCGCTTTGACTTTAACGACTCGCGCCCCCCACACGCCCCAGACGATCAGGCCGATGGTGGATAACACGGAAATTGCAATCTGGACCTGCCGTCCACGGTTTGGCGCAGGTGCCTCCTTTGGCGGCGGCGCGGATACGGACGGCCTCTCGAACAGCGCAAGCTGCGCCGATGTTCCCGTTGCGCGAATAATTCCTCCCGTGGCGGATACTGCATACATGCCGGCAGATTTCAGGCGGCCCGACCGCACCCATTCGTTGAACGACCTGTCCTTGCGGAGCGTGGTGCCGTTGACGAGGAAGTAGCGGATGTCGGGGGCGGATGGATCGTCCGCCACCTCCGCAAGGTGCGCGCCCAGCGAATCGCGGATGGCTTTTCCGCCTTCCCTCTGTTCAATTGCCACAAACACCTTGCCGCCGCCCGCAGCCAGCACGTCCTCCGCCGCCGCGTTCGGGAGGCGCACGAAGGAGACATCCTCCACGGCGCAGTACTTCGAATCGATGTAGGCGAGGTTCACCACGTTCGCAACAGCCAACACGCAGAGTACGCACTTCAAACCGAACGGGGCCATCTTTCCATCGCGACGGAAACCGCGCCATGCGGCCTCGAAACCAAAACCTGCAAGCGCGGCCACGCAGAACTCAAGCAGATGCACGAACTTCACCGGCGCGCGCAGCGAACCGCCGAACGGCAGCGCGAAGACTAGTTTGTAGAACGGCGTAAAGCACCCGAGCGCGCACAAATACATGAGCACGCCCGCACCGATCCAGAACGGCACGTCGCGCCAGCTTCCGGATTCGTCCTTCCTGTAACGCCACCAGCCGACAATGCCGACAATGGCGAAGAGAACCGTGAGGATGCCGAAGTAGAGTGAATGCTGCCGGTAGGGCATCCAGATCGTCTCGCCGGCCTTGAGCGTCTCTCCCGTCACGGGATGCTTCTGTCCGGCGGCGCCTGCTGGCACGACGATCTGCTGGCCAAGGCGTCCCTTGTAGGGATTGATGGGGCTCACACGAGGATCGTTCGACCCTCCGTGTATCTCGGCCACCACGAACTCAGCCGTGTCCTCCGGCGGCAACGACCAGCTCGTGCAAAAACGCCACCGCTCGTCGGCGGATTTGTCAACAGACTCGTTCGCGTCCTTCCCGCTCGTCGCTGCGATCTGTGCCTCGCGCCCTGCGAGATCCTGCGTGAGCGCGCGCGCGAACTGCGGCATGCCGATTGCACACGCAACGACGGCGGTGACGCCGACTCCCGCAAGAATGCGGGAGAACTTTACATTCTTCCATTCGCGTACAAGCGTCCACACACCGTAGGCGAATGTGAGCGCGGTGAAGAGCAGCCACATGTCCGGCTGGCGCGCGGCGCCCCAGGCGAGCACCGCGCCGAGGAGCGCCCAGTTGCGCCACTTTCCCTTCCGCACTGCACGGTCCGCGAGACCGAACGCGAACGGACCGTACATCATCCAGATGAACCAGCCGAGATGTCCGGCGGAGAAGAGCGTGAACGTGTAGCCCATGAGGCCGTATGCGCCGCCGCCCGCCGCCGCGGCGAAATGCGAGAGTCCGCGTCCGCGCAAGTAGAACATCAACCCCAGCGCGGCGAGGTAGCCCGCGAGCGCGTACTGGAGTTCCTGCCAGAAGTACATGCCGCCGAGGACGTGCATGAGGTCGGAGGGGACGAAGTCGTGTCCCGCGACAAGAGCTTGAAACCACTGCGCCAACTCGTTGATCGGGTAGAACGTCGGGTTGTCAGGCTCCACCGGCGCACGGTCGAGCGACCACGTGCCCCAAAAGATGCCGCCCATGCACACGACGTAGAGCACGGTAAGCGCGAGAACCGCGATCGTCGCCGGCCGGTTGAAGAATTCCTTAATCCGCTGCATTGTTAGTGCCTCCAGTAAGTCTTGTAAGTAGTCGAGCCGCCGCGACGGCCACCGCCGCCGTAACCGCCACGACCGCCGTAGCCACCACGGCCACCATAACCACCACGGCCACCGTAACCCCCGCCGTAGTCGTCATCGTCGTCATCCCAACGACGGTGGCTGTACGAAGGTTCGGGGGCGGAATAGAGCGTCTGCTCCTCGATGAGCTGCTTGGGGATCTCGCGCACGAACACGGACGGCTCGACTGGATACTGTCCGCCGTCTGCCGTCTTTTTCGAACGCGGCACGCAGAGATAGAGACGGTCCTTCGCGCGCGTGACCGCCACATAGAAGAGGCGGCGCTCTTCGGCGAGGTTGCCGTCCTCGATGCTCCGCGCGCTGGGAAACACGGTATCCGCAAGCCACGGCAGGATCACGACGGGCCATTCCATGCCCTTCGCCTGGTGCACCGTCGTGAGGTGCATGTGGTCGGCGGGGAGGGACGCCTTCGCCCGCGCGTCAAGATTCGTCATGAGCGCGACCTCGTCGAGGAAGGCACCGACGCCGCCCTGCGTGGTCGCAATCTGCGCGGCGATTTCCGTAAGGTCGTCGACGCGCTGGTCGGCCTCCTCCGGCTCGAACTGCCGGTGCAGATGCGCACCGTAGAAGAAATCGACGAAATCGGTCACGAGCTTGCGGTCCTCTTTCTCGGCGAGGTGTCCCGGTGCCGCAGCGAAGGCACTCTCGATCTGCTGCCAGCCGGGACGCCCCTTCGCGCACATCAGCTCGCCAAGGTGCATCCGCTCCATCGGATTCGTGCCGTCGAACGAGCCGCCGAGCGCCTTCCAGTACTTGCGCGCCGTGCCCTCGCCCACGCCGGGCAGCAACTCCATGAGGCGCATGAAGCTCATCTCCGCGCGCGGGTTGATGCAGAGACGCAGAAACGCGAGCACGTCTTTCACATGCAACTGCTCGAACACGCCCACGCCGCTCGTGATGCGGAACGGCAGACGGCTGCGCGTGAGCGCCATCTGGATGTCGATCGAGGTGTAGTGCGAGCGGTAGAGGCCGTGGCGAGTTTCACGATTGCCTCGGCCTGCGCGCGTCCGTCCCACACGTTGTAGAGACGCGGCTTCGGCGCGCCGCCGGTGCGGAACGGGCGCAGCGTCTTCTCGAACTCGTGCGGCACGTCCTTCATCACCGTGTTCGCCACGTCGAGAATCGGGGCCACACTGCGGTAGTTGCGCTCGAGCTTCAGCACCTTGCAGTCGGGCCAGCGGCTGGGGAACTCGCGGATGTTCTCGAACTTCGCGCCACGCCACGTGTAGATGCACTGGAAGTCGTCTCCCACCACCATGATGTTGCGGTGCTTCGCGGCGAGGATGTCCGTGAACGCGGCCTGCAGGCTGTTCGTGTCCTGGTACTCGTCCACGAGCACGTGCTGGAAATGCTCCTGGAGGAAGTTGCGCGTCTTCTCGCTTTCGCGCAGGAGGCGGAGACCGTTCACGAGGAGGTCGTCGAAGTCCATCGCGCCGAGGGCGGCTTTCTTCTCCGCGTAGGCGCGGCACACCTTCAGGATCAGCTCCACGTCGCCAAGCGCGGTCTTCGTCTGGTAGCGGTTGACCACGCGCTCCAGGCTCTCCTCGCCGTTCGCGGCGTCGGAGACGAGCTTCAGGAGGAACTCCTTCTTCTGGAAGTCCTTGACGTCCTTCACGTTGTCCTTGATGCACTGTCCCATGAGCTTCTTCTGGTCGTCCTCGTCGAGGATCGTGAAGCCGGGGCTGATGCCGAGGGGCGAGCCCCAGCGGCGGAGGAACTTGTTGCAGATCGAGTGGAAGGTGCCGCTCCAGATGCCCGTCACGCCGGAGACGACACGCTGCGCGCGTTCGAGCATTTCGCGCGCGGCGCGGTTCGTGAACGTGAGCAGCAGGATGTGCTCCGGCGGCACGCCCTTCTCCACCAAATACGCCACGCGGTGCACGAGCGTGCGCGTCTTGCCCGTGCCGGCTGCCGCCAGCACGAGCATCGGCCCGTCCGGCGCCGTCGCCGCCGCGCACTGCTCCGGATTGAGGACTCTTGAAAAATCAATGGCCATGTCTGATATCGCTTGTTTTCGGCGCATATTATACCATACTCTTTCGCCCCCGCGTAAAACCTCCCCCGCCATTTTAAAATTCTTCCGCCCTCTCACCGCGCCACGGGAGGATCCTAACTGGGAACGCCGCCATCTTGGCGGCGACGGGAGGCCTAACTGGGACCGCCGCCATCTTGGCGGCGACGGGAGGCCCGCGCCCCGTCGCGGTCACCTCGGAGAGGGAAATCAAACCGGCCTAGTAGGGAACCCCAAAATCCCTATAGAAGCGGCAATCAAATATCGTGATTTTCAGCCGCAAAGATCGCAAAGGACACAAAGGCTTTGCGATCTATGCGTTCTTTGCGGCTCAACATATTTTGGTTGGGTCTCAAAAATCCCCCTCACCTAGGGAGACCAAACCCGCCTTAGGTCTCAAAAATCCCCCTCACCTAGGGAGACCAAACCCTCCTTATGTCCCCAAAATCTCCCCTCCCTCCAAGGGAGAAGCATGGTCCGTCTCGCGCTCACACGACGCCCCAAGCACTCTTACAAGCGCCTCCATCGCAGAAGGAAATTCAAAATTGCCTTTAATTGATCTAAATACAAACTATATCATCTTGAATGACATTTAAAGACCAAATTCAATAGCACAATCTGTCGATTTTCTGACACAAAAAGTGTGCCAGAAAATCGACAAAATGTGACAGCCCTTCTTGTATGTATATCAAAATACAACGCGCTTAACATCGTTTTTGTCTTGATATGACGTTTTCGCTTGTATTTTGAATGATTTCCTGCGATGGGCGCCGCTCCTACACTGTCTGGAAAGCGGCGTTGACTGGGAACGCCGCCATCCTGGCGGTGACGGGAGGCCTAACTGGGACCGCCGCCATCTTGGCGGCGACGGAAGGCCTAACTGGGAACGCCGCCATCTTGGCGGTGACGGGAGGCCTAACTGGGAACGCCGCCATCTTGGCGGCGCAGCTGGCACAACGGGCGTCCCGCCCGTTGTAAAAGGCACAAAGCAAGCCACCCAAAACCCGCGTGCGATTACGGTGCGGAACTATCACACCCCTCGGGCTGATCGCGCGCTACTTCACTTTTTCAGATATGTGACGTACCGCGCAGAAAACTGTCATGTTGTCACGCCTCCCACAGCAGCTCTTCCAAGAACGCCTTCGCCCTTGCCTGTATGCCAGGAGCCTTCGACTCGCGCGGACCAGCAACATTCAATACCAATGCCGAAGACATCCCGAGGAACTGCCGCAACCACTTGATCTTGTCTTCTTCAGACATTGACCACTCCTTGCTCAGTCCCGCCATCCATCACTTCCCAATGCCCGCCTTTATCAGGGCCAACGCGACGGATACGTCCGGATTACCCTCACGGAGGGTTTCAACTACCCTAACGGAGGGTTTGAGCTGCCCTAATCTCCGAATACCCAGTGACCATTCTTTCGCGAACCCTCGCGGCGAAGGTTCGCTTTCTTCTTAAGGGACGCCATTATGCGTTCTGCCTGACGCAAGGTGACACCAAGCACAGCTGATAATGATTTGGCCGTTAGGCGATTATCTCGCAAAATTGCCTTTACAGCCATTTCTTCTGTGTGGGAGAGGACGTCATTGTACTTTATACCGACATTTATACCGACATTTATACCGACATCTCCACTGTTTTCTACGACATCATGTCGGTGCAAATCCTTTACCGCTTCAGCCGCTGGCGATCCGTATTCGTTCCCAATGCGCAGGTTGCGGTTTTTAAGTTCCAGTTCATACCCATAAAGAAGAACTTTAAAGAACTCTTCAAGAGGCAATTGGGTTTTATCCACATCCAGATTCCGGTTTTCGTAGTTCGCCCTGACAAGCGCATTGCGGAAATACCATGACTTTGCGGCAAACAAGTCATTGGTGACATTATAACCCATTGAACGCAGATACTTGATGGCGAAAACTGCAACCGCTCGCGTATTCCCTTCGCGGAAAGGATGTATCTGCCAGATCCCAGAGATAAACGAACTGAAATGTTCCACAAAACGATCCTCGGAGAGCCCTTTGTATTTGAAATTACGCTCTTGCTCAAAATCGTACGCAAGCGTATCTTCAATCATGCAGGACGGCGAGTATTGCACCGACTCACCGTTTAACACCCATTCTCGCTTGGTTAATTCAACTTCGCGAATCTGCCCGGCGAACTTGAACACGCCCTCGAAAATCTGTTTGTGGAGTCCGAGGTAATATGCCGGCGAGAACGTAAAGGTTGGCGAGTTTATTACCATCTTGATTCTCGCTGATACTCTGTCTGCCTCTTTTACATCGTCCGGCTGGTCATGGCCCTCCTTCGTCTCGTAGTACTCATCTACGATTTTCCGGGCTTCGCTCTCTGTTATCTCGCCCTCGATGTTGCGCTTCGCGGTATTGAGCAGGAAGTCTGAAACCTTAAGCCCGTCCACATCCTGAAGGCCGATTGCCGTAGCCCACCCGTATGCGCGCTCGCGCTTGTCGGGCTCTCCCGCTACAAGATATTCGTCAAAGTCGTTCATTCCCATTACCTCCTCGTCACCAGGTCGTAGGGCGTCTGGCGGAACTCGATCTTCAACGCCTCCAATGCGCCGCGATTCACGCCCTCTGCCACATACAGCGGCGCGTCGAGATCAACATCTTTCGCTTCCCGCGCACCGAGCAGTATCACCCCGCCGCCCATCCCCGGCTCGTTCGAGAACGCGCACACCGACTCCATGATGGATCTCGTCGAGTCCTCATGGAGCGACTTCGCCTCAAGCGAGTCGGTCTCGTCAAGCTCGTTCAGCAACTCGAACAGCTCTTGCGCCGTGTATTCTTCAATTCTCATTTCAAGCTCCTCCCGTTTTCATCCGCATCAGATTATACTATAACATCATGGCGTACCTTATCCCTCATCTTCGCCTGCATCTGGCGACTCAAGGTCATAAGGGATGAACTTAATCCCGACGCGGGCGGCGATATTCACGGCCCAAGCGTCGAACGCAGACTTACTGCGCACCTCCCAATCACAGTTGATATAGTAGTTCTCCCCGCCGAAGCTGTATGGTTCGCGCCACGTTTTGTGTTTTATAGGTCTTTCTCCATGTCCGGCAGGCCACAAGAATTGGCGAGGTATCTTGAGATTGCTCCTGCACCAACCGGGATCGGAGAGGCAAGCGACATCGTCATGCGAGAGCGCGCATCCACTCGCCTCAAGATCACGCAGAAATAGTCGCACATAGACGGACATCGTGAACGCCCTTCCGTTCTCGTCTAGGCAACATAAGGCTATGAAGTGTCTATCTGGCTTGGAAAGGCGCGAAAGCGACGGATCGGATTTCACGGAGTTCAAGAGAACTTGTGGCACCATGCCGTTTTTTTTCGGCATCTTGAGCGGCATGAGGTCGGTTTCGTCGTCGGAGACACGCTTCATGCCAGTCGCAGGAAACACGGTCGCAGAAGCGATTACCGGGTCAATATCAAGGCAATCTACAAAGAAACTGAGACACTCGAAAGACGTCGCGGACTTTCGTCCGCAGTATGTGAAATACTGGAAAAGCTCCCACTGGTAGGCTTTCTCGCACTTGCCGATGGTGGGGTGTGCAACGCGAGGATAAGGCGTGTAGTTGAGTCCGCCAGAGTTGAACTCTCGCATCATGGCATAAAATCCAAGCTTGGGAAGATAGCGAGGCGTCTTGTCGCGGTACTTGCGCCATGTGCGCCAGATACTGATCACGCCGAATCCGCTCTCCTCCATGTACGTCTTTATCTCCTGTGCGGCCTGCTCAAGGACGGATTTCGTCTTCGCGTCATTGAAGAACTTGGTCAGCGTGAAGCGCGTCTTATCGCCATTCACCCTGCCGCGCTCGTAGGGGATGGCCTTTATGCCTGTACCGTCAAGCATCAAGCCACCGGAAAGAGTGCCGCGAACGGAATCAATCGTCCATTCAAGGTCGGGAGCGCGTTCCTGTGCCTTCTCAAACACCTCATCAACCGTCAGGCCCTTGTATCCCGCCTCTTCCAGGAGCGCGAGCATTACTTCGCGTCTGAAAGGTGCTTTGCTTGGCTGGCGCATTCCGTAGGCAATGGAGTAGGTTATGCCGAAATACTGCTTTGCGCGAAGGGACGTAATGTCCCGTTCTAACACCAGCTTCCGCTTGCCGTTCTTCCTTTTGATCTCTATGCGCTTCGTCATTCCATAGCGGACGTAGAAGCGATATTCAAGTTCACCGAGTTTGTCGAAACCATTCGCGGCGGCGACCTTTGCCATCTCATCATACGACAGGCTTCCAATACGCCCCTTGTGGGCGTTGACATAGCGGATAAAGGCATCGTAACGGGGCTTGTGTTTTGTAGTGAAGCCAAGCGCTACAATTCCGTCCTCGTTGAGAGCAATGTCGAATCCAGCGATTCGCATAAGCTCCACAACGGAGAAGGCAAGAGTACCTTGCCAGGAGAAAGTCTCGTCAATGAACCGCGTAAACGCGACGGACTCCACGAACGATCCGTTCTCATCTATGTACCTTGCGACGGGGGCTGTGAAGCTTGTGAAAGATTCTAAAGCGACGAGGGACTTGAGATGCGCCTCCATCTTGAGTGCAATCTGCCTAACACGCTCGCGGGTAAGACCAAGCTCGTCGCCTAGTGCGGCAAGCGACTTTTTTTCGCCGCCATCCTGTAAGGCCATGTAGTCGCGGAGAATTGCACTACGGTTACCGGACAGGTCGAAACGACCTTCAAGGAAGTGGCGGACGTAAGCCGCAAAAGAGGGGAAATCACATGGCTTGACGACGACGGGGATTTCCTCATAGTCCCACACGACGCCGGATATGCAGTCTTCACGCAATTTGCGCATTTCTGCCGTCACGAGACGTCCGACACTGCGCCATTCGGAGAACGTCGCCATATCTATGGAAACTATGGCACGAGGCGTGAGCGCGACATGTTCACGCTCAAGAACGCGACGGAGTCGCGTGGAAAGCTTCGCCGTGTATTTTGGCGGGAGCGTGTCATCCAGTCGCATCAGCGGCTTGGGCTCCGTCACGGAGACAACGGGGAGGTACGGCTGGACAATACCCCCTGATTCGGCGAACGGGAACACGCCCTGTTGCTCGTTCGGAGCGAATGGGGATACACACTGTGGATGTTCCTTCACCTGCTGCGTCTCGACGCTTTTGAATAGCCGTTGCAGTATGAGCAATTCCGTGCACCTCATTCTGCCGACACCCGGCTCGAAGATAAGGGAACTGGAGTCGCGAGAAGCAAATGCCGCGTAGGTGGTTATGCCGAGGCGTCCAAGGAGCTTGCGAAGCGAATTGGAGGCGAAATCGCTGACGACACGGAAACGGCCCTTGTCCGTATCTTCTGAAGCGAATGCATCAAGCGCGAACGTCACCGCCTTGTCATCACGGCAGCGCGTGAGTTGCTTTGCATTAGGATCAATAGGCAATCCCGTTATCTGTTCGGCGAGATACATTGGAGGGATGAATAATGAAGTTAGACAGGAGGAGTACAATTCATTGCGTCCATGGCGGGAGTCTCTGGCAGCTGCGCAGGATTTGGGGTTGCGGCGTGTTCGAGCGCGGCAATGAGAAGCGGCAAAGCGACGACATATCCTGCCTTGGGCGGGACAGCGTTGCCTATAGCGCGGACGAGCGCGGTCCGCCCCATTTCGCTGAAGTCGAAGAAGTCGGGGAAGAACTGTACTCGCGCCGCCTCATGCGGCGTCAGGGTACGTCGGCGGAGCGGGTGGATGAACCTGCCGCGCCCACAGCAGGCGAATCCGCCCGTGAGAGTGGAGGCTGGCCTATCCCAATGCATACGCCCGTACACGGCGTTATAGGAGTGTTCCTTCAGGCGATGGCAGTCGGGACGTTCCGAATTTGGGAGGTTGTAGACGTCGTGTTCGAAGAGATAATCTATGCGCCGTTGGTTGACTTCGCCTGTAAGTGCGGCGGAGTCAAACACACATGCGGGATTCTCCGCTTCCAGCAGATCGGCTATCGCCCATGAAATCGGGCGCACCGGCAGAGCAAAGCGTTCGGCAATCTTCGCGAGGCTTAGATCCCGCATCACCCGGGATGCAATAAGGATCATGCGCTTACGTGTCTGTGCGACGCCTACCTTCCACATATGTAATACGCCATAGCTTACGGAGTAGCCGATTTGTTTCAGATAGTTGTCGGCTGTGTTTAGAACACCGTGGACATCATATGCTACACCAGGAACGTTCTCGATGATAATGGTGTCTGGATTGAGGATTTCGGCGCAACGGACGGCCCGGAGGTAGAGGAGATTGCGCTCGTCGTTCCAGCGGGTGTGGTTGTTGAGATTGGAGTTCCCTTGACATGGCGGACCGGCGACAAGGACGTCTATGTGTCCGACATCAGCGCAGAACTGTGTCTCCTCCGGCGTGAGCGGTGTGCCCAGCTCGCCGTTGATGCGCGTCTCTATGGGCTTGCCGTCGAGGATGTCTGGCTGGAAATTCTTCTGGTATAGTTCCCTGGCTCCTTTGTTAATGTCCGAAGCGAACACGGAGCGGAATGCACAGCCGAGACCCCGTGCCGCTTCGCGTATGCCGAGTGTCAGGCCGCCACAACCACAAAAGAGATCAACGGCGCGTATTTCCTGAGCCGATACGCGGACGCGGGGGCGCTCGGATGAGGCGAGCCATGCTTGGTCGTAGACGTCCTCTAGTGGCGCGGTTCTGTCAACCCAGGCGGGGATGGGGAGTTTCGAAGTTTTTACTCCCCTTCCCTTTACGAGAATGCGACGGATTATGTCGTTTCCGGATATCTGAAAGTTGATCTTTTCTGGCATAATGTTCAGGCGTCTGCCTCCTCGCCCTTGAATGCGTCAAACTGCTTCGGGAGCAGCTTCCATAGTTCATCCGCGTCCGCCGCGCCGTAGAAGTCGCGCGTCTCCGCAAGCTGGGCCACCACGCGCAGAAGCTCGGATATAGAGCCTGGTTTCTTGTGTGTGGTGGCGCCTTTCTTCACGCGACGAGCGGCGTTTGCATCGTAGTAAAGCCTCACTGCCGTCTGCATCGTCACTGGAAGGCGCGTGCCTTCGGGCTTGTTCGACATTTCGTCTATGAACTTACCGAACTCCGACGGCGGGGAAAGGAACAGTATCTCCTTAAGCGGTTCGCCCATGGAGTGGAAGTCACGGTAGAGATACAGCGGCCCCGCGATGAAGTGGCGCACCCAGTAGCGGTCGTTATCGCAGTCATATATCCAGCGCGAGTTGGCGGGTATATCCTTTATCCTGCGCGTCGTCTTCACGAGCTGACGGAAGTAGGCAAACGCGAGCCAGGTCCAGAGTCCGGCATTTTTGCGGTTCTCTTCAAGAGTGTCTTCGGGGAACAGCGAGGAAAAATACTCGCAGAGCTCCAGCTTCGTCAGGAAAGGCTTAGCAAGATCAGCCTCGAAGTCGCCAGGAAACGCATGGGTAAACTGCGGATCGTCGATGAGGTCATCCACCTCGCCAGGGAGCGCCTTCTTCTCAAGGCGCATCTTCTTCAGGAGCGCTTCCGCCTGCTCTATGCCCTTGGTCGTGAAGTACTTTACCGTCACGGGATTCGATGCCTCGGCCTGCGCGGCAGAAGTTGACGGGTCCGATGCAGCCACAGGCGTCTGCGACTGTTCAGGAGACGGAGCTTGCGAAGCGGCGGAGCCGGACATGATGGATGTGAAATCGAACGGCTTTATGTCTGACATGGTTTCAGCTCCTCTTGAACTCCGAGGTTATCTCGACAAGGCGGCAGTCTTCGGCAAAGCTCGCCGCAACGTCGTCTATCCATTCCGCCACGGCGTCAAGGTGTTCCTCTATCTCCTGCGGCGATTCCGCGCTGTCGGAAAGCACCGGAAGCTCGTCGCACCCGAGGTATTTTGCCAGCTTCGCCCAGTCATCCGCCCATTGCGGCGGATTCTCGAATCGCACGATGAATGCGTATGTGAGAATCTCGCGCATGATGGATGGGAACGCAAGAGCCTGAAACGCCGGCTGATTCACCTCGCCAAGGGAAGAGAACTTGCCCTTGGCCAAGAGCAGTATCGGATTACTTGGTACCTTGAAGTTGAGTTTCCAAAAACGTCCCTTCAGGTTGTCGCTCTGCTCCGCCCAGTTCAGTGGAAGGAGCGGCTTGCGGCTGCCTGTGTCGTTGTCGGAGCTCTTCTCTTCCTTCTCGTGGAGGTTAGAGGCGACACCAAATATCATCTTATCTATCGGACGAACGACCTTGAGGCGGAAGCTCACACCGTTCGAAGACGGGAAATCCTTAAACACGACCTTGACGCTCTGCGGCAGGTCTTCGACCGCGCCCAGCTCGCGTCTTTCAGCCTTTGTGCTGCGTATGGCATCAAGGCTGACCATGCAGCCCGCGTATTTGGGATTGTTCTTGAGCTCCGGGGACGTCTTGAGATAGACAGTCAAAACGGGGGCGTTCTTCTCGCCGATTATATCAATGAGCGACCGGTCTATTGATTCGCGCCCCGTATAGTTCATGAGAGCCATAGCGTCACACCTCCTCTTCCGTCATGGCATTGCCTGATTCCGCTGGCGGGTTGGCTTCAGAATAGTCGTAGCGCTGGCGTGTTATCTCAAGATCGCGGTTGGGATCGAATCCCGTAACCGAGAGCCTGAACGCTCCTTGCTTCTTTACGCAAACGACGAGCTTGTTGCCGTCCCCGGAAAACTCAACAATCTCGCTTTGAGCGGGGTCTTCGAGAGCGATGGCGATGGTGGCGGAATCTTTGAGGTCGAAGTCGTTGGGCGACCACTTCGTCTTGTTGAATGGCGCATAGCCCATCTTGTAGAATGCTTTGAAAGGATACCCCTTCTCCGCTACGCGGTCAGGCTTTACCGAAATCGTGAAGCCTGTCTTGCTTTGCAGTTTTGCAAGATGGAGGAGTTCTTCGGGAAGCCCTGCGGGGATCGGCCTCGGATCGTCCGGTGGTTCGGGCGTGTCGGGCTCGTCTTGGTCTGGCTTCTTGGGCGTCGGATTCTTCGTCTTTTTCGGCTCGTCGTCCACCTCCTTCGGAATGCCGAAAGAACCGATGAGCGGATACCAGTCGGGGTCTTTGTCTGCGGATTCGATACGATTCAGTATCTCGCCCACGGCCGAGGTGACAAACGATATGTGCGCGCTTGGTGCGAAGTAGTTTTCCTTTATGCGCTTGGCGGTATAGTCCCACGAACCATGGCTTGGTGGTTCGCTAGCGACGAGGCACTTCGCGAGATTCTCGCCTTCTATTAAAACGAGCGAGACGTATCGCACAAACGACTTCTTCGACGCGGAATCTATCAGCAGACCCTTGCGGTAGAAAGCCGTCCTGTAAGTTACCGCCTCATCCACGTTCACAATGGAAACGGAGAACGAGTCTTTGACATACTTAGGCTCGTTGCGATTCACTTCGGACCGGGCCTGTATCGTCATAGGCACGACGAAACGGACGTATTTGCCTGAGGCGATCTGCTTCTTGATTGCCTTAAGGTTCAAATCCTCGAACATGGCATCGCACCACTGCGAACGGCAGCCAGGAGCAATGTGTTTAAGCGTATAAGACTGCCCTTCGGGGAAATCCTCCGCCATGACCTTCGCCGCAAGCGAATAGTGAAGGCGCGTTACGATATTGCTGCGGCTGTCGGGTTCGTCTGGAAGGTATTTCTTCTCCTTCTTGATCGACTCAGAATCAAGTACTATTTCCGTATCATCCACCCCCGTCTTTATCGTGACCTTCAACTTGCCGCCGATGATCGCAATCATGAAGTTTTTGAGGACGGCACGGACAATGTTCTCGCGTGTGAATGCTCCGTCGCCGTTCTCATTTTCTAGATTGAGATACGGAATCACGATGCTCGTTCCCGGCTCGAATGACCGCTGGAGACGGAACATCTTGCGGAAATCCTCTATCCTCTTATCGTCCGTAACGGGACGCTTGCGCATGTACCCTTTAGGCGGATTCTCCATTGGCGCTTCTGTGCCGAACCAGCCGTCAGGCCCGAACATATCACCGTTTATAGTGCGGCTCATGAGCACCATACGTCCTGCTATGAAGCGTGGAACGGATTCGTTCTTGCGGGAAGAAAACGTAAAAGAGGTCATGAGACGGCTTGCCTGCATGAACATAATCTTGCCCGAGCCCCAACTGCCGAGCGAGCCCGCGCCGTTCTTGTCCGAACGGTTCTCCTTAAAGAAGAAGTTGTAGTAGTTGCCCTTCTTCCTGTCGTTTTCTAGTTCCTCCTTCGTAGGGCAGGTGTCAAGGCTGCCGGTGAGACCGGTCGTGTTGAAGTCCTCTATCGTCATGAACTCGCAATGCTCATCTACAGCAGGGACATTCGCAAGCCCGCTCTGTTCGTTTGTGTAGTGGGCGTCGGCAAGCTCCCCGCGAAAGTTCGCAGCATACACAGTTCCATCAACCGCCGCTTCAGCGCCGGAGTAGTATATCCGCACATCAGCCGGAGCAGCACCGGACCGCGCGTCAAGCGAGTTCTGTATTCCTTCGCGGATTACCGATTCGAGGCGGGTACTCTTGAAAAACTCACCCGTCACGGAATCGCGCTGCGTATCGTCCGGGTCTGTCTTCTTGAACACCCAATGAGGTAATGCAACATCCATGTCCGTCCTCCTTACTGTATGGAGAGCAGTATTTGTCAGGCCAGCGAGAACACCTGAGGTGTGCCGTTCGGCGTGTTCTTGAACCGTTTCTTGGCCTCGGAGACTGCCGCCTCAATGGCAGAGAATATCTTGTTTACGTCCCTGTCGGTATATTCGTATGCAAGCTTGTTGGAGCAATTGCCCAACAGGCGAAGCATAGAAATCGTCTTGATCGTCCTGGCTTCCGCCATACGCACGAACTTGTCTCTTTTAGATTCCGTCTTTTTAGCCTTTTCGTTGGCCATATCACTTTCTCCTGTAAGGTTTGCGCGAAAATATTATCATATTCTCTCTTCTCTCGTCAATAGTACAATGAAATTATTTTTCAAATATTTGCAAAAAGGCAACTGCCGGACTAGCGACAAATCACCACCCCTTGATAATATGCTTAGAGCACTGATATCCATTTGAAATGCCGTTTTGTCATTTCAAGTGAATACAACAATATATACCGAATACATTTTCGCCAGTTATCAACTGGCGATTTGTGCGTAACAATATGTCCTTTTCACGCCCTCGCCCTTGCGCCCGACGCCTTCTTGCCTTTACCGTACTCACGCCGTTCTGACGTCGCCTTGCGGATTGAATCGAGGAGGCCTGGGATTATCTCAGCGCCCATCTTCGCGGCGGCGAAAGTGAGGCGCCCTGCGTCCTTCAGCGACGCGCCCGTCCAGAAGATTTCCTTCTGGTCGACGATGATGAAGCGGTCGTGGCAGATTCCGCAGATGGTCTTCGTGAACTTGCCGCATTGCGCCCCGAACGCCTCGAAGTCCGATTCCTCCAGTTCGCCGTTGGAATGCGTCACCAGCTCGATCTTCAGCCTCTTGGGTGGAATCCGAAAAACAAGTGCGCCTGAAACGGGAGGCAGCCTAGCGGCATAGCCTCTGTTTCAGGCGCGATTTGCTATCATGTCCTTT
>CACZAK010000051.1 GCA_902779075.1 uncultured bacterium
TTTTGTTAGTTATAACTGCTTTTATGCGCGGCGGTTATGAAAAGACTGGAAATTATGACGCATTCTGCGACATTATTGCCCGCTGGAACTTCGGGTTAAGCCGACAGTAGTCGCCCGTTCCGCCTGCTCGGCAGGCGTATTCCCATTCTGCCTCCGTCGGAAGCCGGAACGTCAAACCCGATGTCTTCACCTCCGGCAGGGCATTCAATTTCTCGATAAACTTCTTACAATCGTTCCAAGACACTTCCTCTACAGGATTTTCATCACCCTTGAAGTTTGACGGATTTTCACCCATGACCGCTTGCCATTGTGCCTGTGTAACCTCGTACTTACCCATCTTGAACCTCTTGCCTGGAATGGCGATCATATCCCTTATAAGACGAGAAATCGCCTCTTTATCTGCTCTTTCTTTGCGGGCAGCCTCTTCCGCCGCCGCTCTTTGTGCGATCTCTCTTGCTGCCCTTTCACGTTCAGCCTCTTCTGCCGCAGCTTTTTGGGCTGCATCCGCATCGGCCTTATCCTTCTGCGCGGCCGCCGCCGTTGCAAGTGGTGTCTGTGAGGCAATCCCGTCATTCTTAATGGTTAATCCCTTGTGTCCGAGTTTGACAACAACACCGTCAATTGTCTTGTGTTCGTATTCCCCCGTAGCATAATTCTTTTTCAGATCTCCCACCCGGTTCGCCACAGACTGGGCGAGTTCATCCAGCGTGCTCCCACCCTTTGTTATGCGCCTGACGCCCTTGAGGGAGAACCAAAGGCCGCTGACGGCCTTTCCTGGTGCGGCGTCCATCGAATATTCGCCGTCCTTCAGCCTGTAATACTCCGCGAGAGCTTGCGCGTCATGGCGCGACATCCCCGCGAAGAAGCCGCAGAAGTTGACGTTGAAGTCCTCCTCTGCGGATTTCTTCGCAAGCGCGAAGATTTCCTTTATATGCGTCGGCGCGGTCTCCTGTTCGCGCTTTTCGCGCGAACTGTCCAGATAGGCATCCGCGACGTTGGCTAGGTCGCGTACGGCCGACTGCGCGCACGCAGCGTACATGCCCACCACGACGAGAGCAGCGGCAACGATTTTTTTGATTCTTAAAGACATTGTTTTCTCCTTTGAATTGATTTGATGATTCTTTATGCTGATTCTATTGCCTAGGCCAGTCGAAGCTGACGCCACGAACGAACCCCTGTTCTTTTACTTGCCTGGA
Source organism: uncultured bacterium (assembly GCA_902779075.1). Next base: position 1,197 of record CACZAK010000051.1, read on the forward strand.
AATCTCCGTCCAGACACGTCTAATCTCCTGAGCAGACAAGGCGGTTGTATTGATGTTCCGCAAGTTGGCATGGGTAAACACATCGCGCCCCACGGCCTTGTTGACGGCATCGACATCCAACGCGCATCTTGCGAAATTCTGTTGGTTGTCAAGTCCCGAATACAACCGTACCGGCGTAAACGAAAATAGGGCGTTCGCCTGATTACCGTTGCCAGAACATGTCATCCCTCTGTAGAATGTGAAGTTCTGATGTGCTGGCAAACGGTCCAAAGTCAACGTGCGGTATTCTGCGGAACAGTCGACGGTGTTGGTGTTGTCGGTCAAGTAATCCCGCCTCGTATCGACCACAAAAACAGTGTCGAGACAGTAGGTGTCCTGTATCATGGACACAAATGCGACCAAAGAGCCCTGTTGCAAGTTACGTAACGTGCAACGCGGTCCTCTTTGGCGGCAATTGGAGTATTTAAACGTCCTGCCAAACACGCACGGATCCGTATTCTGGCTGCATGTGGCCGCATTGTTGCGGTTGTTGGTGTAAACGGGATAGACTACTTCATGTAGATAGTGTGCATTGACCAACCCATTCTGGCTCTCCAATCTCGTAGCCGTTGTACATCCTTCCCATTCCGTCCAGAACAAAAGATCGCCTTCCTGCAACACGCCGTGAGCGTCAACATAACGCCCGGCATGCTTCACAAGCCGACGATGATGCCTTCCTGTGTTCCAATGGACATCATATCTGCCATCAGGCCGCCTGTCCGAGTTGGTGTCCCGGACAGGGAACTCTGCCCCTGGATGGGGGAATTGTACTACGTGCATTCCTTTTTCCTCTTCTCCCACGCCTTTGTTTTATCAAGGCAAAACACTCTCGGCGCAGAAAAGAAGAGTGGCATGCCTTACATTCTCACGTCACCGTGAAGGCATCGCCAAACGCCCTTTAAGAAACATGATCAGAAGGCACGCCACATGGATGGTAATCCATCCACGTAGCCGGGCTTGCCCAGCTCCTCGGAAGGAGCGGCGGTCGCGGGGCGACCGCCCTACCGTTGTTCCGAGGTTCTGCCTTACTTCCTTGGGTGATACGGCCCGCTCGGCGAGCGGGCCCTACCAGTTGGTCGCGACAAGCGCGACCGCTCCCGTGGTTTCGGGCCGATGGCAGGTACTCGGTGCCGCTTCTCGCCGCGCAATCGCGTCACGAAAAGCCGTACCCGCCGATATCAAAGATCAAATTCCGCCCCGCCTTTGAAAGGCAAGACGAAAATAGTATGCCACATTCCCCCGCCCAACGCAAGCGGGATTTTGGGAAATTGAAGTTTTGCGCACGGTTTAAGATGTGAATGCACGGTACGCCAGTTATCGCGATAGGTGAAACGGCAGATATGGTGTGTGAGATTATGGTGCGGAACGTGGTTCTTGCGTCAGGGGTCTATTGTGTACTTAAACAGAAACTCCGTATTCGTAAATTGTATCGCTGGGCAGGTCTATTCTCTCGTTCCAGACCACGCATGTTCTGCTGGAGTCTAACCTAGCGTTGTTAAACAAACCATGTAGGGTTTGTAGTTCTTCAAATGCCTCAATATTCCGAATGTCTTCCGCAACATCGTAAATGACTCGGCGCCCCTCGTCGAAATCGACAAGAAGTTTGAAATCGGACATGGGACTTATGCTCTTGATTCGCGGTATCATGGGAACACCTCATAAGGGTGGAAGTTGAACGATGCGTTGCGTCCGCCACATCTCTTCCAATTCATTCTTATGCCGTGCCAACCATTCCTTTACCAGACGCTGCGCCGTCAACGGAAGATCCCCGTCGGTCATTTCCAACGATCCTATACCCTCACAATCCCGGCACCGTATGCAATCACCTTGTCATCATGCGAAATAAGAATAAGACCGTCACTACGGGCCTGGGTAATGAGCATCCGATCAAATGGATCATTGTGGATTTCGGGCAAGTTTGCAATGTTGACGCCATGCCGAGAACGCACGGGCAATTCAACCAATCCCATCTTGAGCGCGAGTTCCTTTGCGCGCTCGGATGTCATTGGCATCTGATCAGGATGCTTCGCATGCTTTATCGAAATTTCCCAAAGCGAAACCGGGCTGAAGTAAAGTATGTTATCGGGATCCTCAAGGATTTTCTTCGCTTTCCTTGAAAGCTTCCTGACATCCAATGCCGCCCACAAAATGATATGGGTATCAAGCAAATACTTCATCGGCAGAGTTCCCGAAAAGGCTTGCAATCTCCTCATCCATCATGCGGTCTTCCTCCATTGTCGGTACGCGACATTCACCTTCGGCTATTCCAAGCTTGCGCTTTCTCGCAGAGGGTTTGCGAGTGGACAATTCAAGGACGTACATTTTCAAAAGCCGGGCAAGCGTAGTTCCGCAGGAACTCGCATACATCTTGGCATCATCTATGACCGACGCCGGTAATTGCAACGTATAACTCATCTGATGTCACCTCCTGTATAAAACGAACTTTTTCACCTCAAAACGATACGAACCGCCCTTAATGGGGCAAGACGAAAATAGTATGCCACATTCCCCCGCCCAACGCAAGCGAGATTTTGGGAAATTGAAGTTTTCGCGCGGGGGCGCAGAGGTTGACGAGATACGTGAGACGCGAGACTTGAATGGAGACTAGTAGACGTGAGACTATGAGGCAATGCGGCTTTGCCAATGTCTCATCGTCTCACGTCTCGGCTCGTCTCTCGTCTATCGTCTCACGTCCGCGCGCGCACACCACCTCGCCGGCAGCGGGTACGTGCGCGACACATCTCCTATTGCAATATGTGAAGTAGCGGGCATGAGGCATAAGATTACGGTGCGGAACGTGGTTTTGTGGAATTGCGGCTCGCCCCACCACGGCTCGGCGGGACGCCTCGCCCCACCGAGCGACCGCGACAAGCACGGCCTCTCCCGCTGTTGGCCGGGCTACCATAGGAGAGGGGGGATTTATGAGCTACGCAGGGGGGGATTTATGAGCTACACAGGGGGGATTTATGAGCTACGCAAGGGGGATTTATGAGCTACGCAGGGGGGATTTATGAGCTACGTTGGGAGAGCGACCTCCCTACGATTAGGGAACGACCTGCCTACGATTAGGGTTGGATGCCCCTACAGCGAGGGCACGACCTGCATATTGACTTGGGTTCAACAACCAACTTGAATACCGTCCGAGCATGAACGCACCATCATGTATAGACCTTTGGTCCCTTATACATAGAGCCAGTTGCAAAACCTACTTGCTTGTCTCACGCAAAGTACGCTAAGTTCGCAAAGCAACGCTAAAAACGAAACTTCGCGTACTTCGCGAACTTGGCGTGAGATATATTCGGAGGTTTTGCAATTGCCTCCATAAAAAAACATCCCTTGTGCATAAGCATCCAGTTCCATAAGCATAAGGAATCGATTCTCTATCCATAAGCGTTTATTCAACTATACATGAGCCTCGTCTTTGAGAGGCAAGACGGAAATAGTATGCAACATTCCCCCGCCCAGCGCAAGCGGGATTTTGTGAAATTGAAGTTTTGCGCACGGTTTGGGGTGTGAATGTGCGGTACGTCAGTTATTGCGATATGCGAAGTGGCGGGTATGAGGTGTAAGATTACGGTGCGGACCATGCTTGTGTCCGCGCATCCCGTCGAAGATCGTAGTGAATCGTCAAAGGTGCTGGCGGTTGCGGAGGCTGCACGCCAACTGGCTGCGGCGCGGGCTGGGGTGACTCCAAATACATTTCGGTGTAGAGCGGAGGGGGAGGCGCAGGATGCGGCGGACGCCGGGGCACATGACGGTGCGCTGGCGGAGGCGGCGGTTGTGCAGGCTTTGGGGCGGATGATTGCCAGGCCGGCGCGAGAGGTTTCGTCCACGCAGGCTTGACAGGCGCCGACCAGGCAGGCCTTCCGGGACCTGCTGCATCTGCCGTGCCCGCAAACAACATCATGCCGCCGAGGGCAAGGATCATTCTTTTCTGCAATGTTATTTTCATGGTCATCGGCGCGAACCTATTTCTGGCCGAAGTCGGGCTGGCGGCGGCCTTGGAAGTTGGTGCGCTTGTGGTGCGAGCGGTTGGCATTCGCAGGGTGTACGAACTTCTTGCCCTTGTGCTTCTTGCCGTCGCCCGGCCCGTCGAAGAAACGCGCGCCGGGATGGCGCTGCACGCCGTTGCGGTTGCGCTCGCCGCCGCGAATCCACGGCGCCGGCGGTAGGCCCTCGTTGGCCCTGCCGGTCTTGCGGTCGGCCTCGGCGGAGTGGAACGGCTGGTCGCGGTCGACGGGGATCGTCTTCTTGATGAAGCGTTCGACGGCCTTGAGGAGACCGCGCTCTTCGGGGGCGACGAACGAGATGGCTGCGCCGCTCTTGCCCGCGCGGGCCGTGCGGCCGATGCGGTGTACGTAGCTCTCCGTCTCGACGGGCAGCTCCATGTTAACGACGAGGTCCACGCCGGAGACGTCGATGCCGCGTGAGGCGATGTCCGTCGCCACGAGCACGCGCACCTTGCCTTCCTTGAACCCCTTCAGCGCACGCGTGCGCTGGTTCTGCGTCTTGTCCGAGTGGATGGCCGCCACGGGGATCTCGCGACGCGAGAGCTTGCGCTCCACGCGGTCCGCGCCATGGCGCGTGCGCGCGAACACGATCACGCGGTACCATTCGGGGTGGTTTTCGAGGAGGTGGATGAGGAGGTTGTCCTTGTTGCCCTTCTCCACGAGCATGCACGACTGCGAAATCTTGTCCACGGTCGGTGCCTCGGGCGACACCATCACCTGGATCGGGTCATACACGAGCTCCCCGGCGAGGTGGAGGATTTCGGGCGAAAGCGTGGCGCTGAAGAACATCGACTGCCGGAGCTTGCCGTCAGGTCGCGACAAGCGCGACCCTCCCGTTTCGGTCGCGACGGGGCGCGACCCTCCCGTCGCGCTGGCGGGCGGACGGTTCGGCGGGAGTTTTGAGATGATGCGCTTGATGTCCGGCAGGAACCCCATGTCAAGCATCCGGTCCGCCTCGTCGAGCACGAACAGCTCCACGCGGTCGAGGTACACGACGCCCTGCGTCATCAGGTCAATGAGGCGTCCCGGCGTGGCGATCACCACCTCGGCGCCCTTCTGGAGCGCCTTCACCTGCGGAAACTGCGAGACGCCCCCGAACACGACCGCGAACGGCGTACCCGTGTACTTAGAGTAGGCGGCGTTGTTCTCGGCCGTCTGCGCCGCGAGTTCGCGCGTCGGCGAGAGGATCAGCGCACGCGGGTGCCCGGCTTCCTCTTTCCGCTCGTCTCCCGTCTCCTGTCTCTCGTCATTACCCTGCAACAGCTTATTGAGGATCGGGAGCATGAACGCGGCGGTCTTGCCCGTGCCCGTCTGGGCGCAGCCGATCAGGTCGCGTCCTTCGAGGAGCGGCGGAATGGCCTTTTCCTGGATGGGCGTGGGGATGGCGTACCCCGCGTCGGCGATGGCGTACTGGAGGCGTGCGTCGAGCTTGCCGAACACGTTTGCCTCGTACGCCGCAGGCGGCGGGTCCTTGGGCAACTCAGGGATCTTCGGCGAATCGTCCTTCTCGGCAAGACCGAAATGCGGCTTCGGCTTTCCGTGCCTGTGCCGGTGTTTGAAAAACCGCGGCCGGTTCCCCTGGAACCCGCGATCACCCGTATTCTTGAACTGCCTCTGCATCTCATCCACCTTTCAATCTGCTTTTCTATAACTCTCTCTGCCTGCCTCTTTTTGATCGTCCATGTAGAACATGCAGAACATGTAAATCATCTGTTTGTTTTGCATGTTCTACCTGTTCTACATGGATAAATCCCTCCTCGGATACGGTTTTGTAATTGGCTCTTTGGAAGAATGGGAGAAATTGTAAAATATTCTCCTTAACTCCGAGACTCCTAATCTCCCAACAGCGAAAGCAATCATCTCACTATCCGATTTAAATGACTCCTTTGATGTAGCGTTCCGTGAGGGCGCGCCACAGGACCACGCAGAACGCGGAAAGCGGAATGGCGAGGAGCAGCCCCAGCATCGAGTGGAACACCACGCCCCAGAAGAAGAAGCTGAAGATCACGCCCGCGTAGCCGAGTCCCGTCTTCTCGCCCTGGATCTTCGGCGTGATGAGGTAGCCGTCGAGGAACTGTCCAGCGAGCCACACGGAAAGCGCCCCGATGAGACGCAGCATGCTCCCGCCGTCGCCGAAGTAGGCGATTGGCAGGACAAGGGGCAGACACAGCACCGTACCGAGGAACGGCACGAGGTTGAGCACGCCCAGCAGGAAGCCCAGGATGAAGCCGTATGGCACGCCAACCAGCATGAACCCCATGCCATAGAGAAGTCCCTCGATCAGGCAGATGACGACCTGCCGCTGGAAGAAGTTCACGAGGATGTCCGTGAACGAATCGATCTGCTTCGCGACGAAATCCTTCGTCTCGTCTTTCAGGAACGGCAGCTGGCGGACATAGTCCTTGCCCTCCATCGACGGGCGCATGAGGAAGAAGACGAAGAAAACCAGCGTGACGAGCCAGGACGCCAACCCGATCACATATTTGATCGCGCTCACGCCCGCCTTCATCGCGGCCCCCCCGTACTGGCCGCTAATCATCTTGATGCCTTCATCAGAGAAACGCGCAGGGTCCGTGAAGAACAACGCGACCGGCCCTTCCGGATCCGCGCCGAACTGCTGGAGCATTCCCCAGGCGTTCGGGAACATTTCGTTCACCCACTTGCTCGTGCGTGCGACGATCGTCGGCGCGTGCTTAAGGAGGTTCATGGCCTGTCCCACGACGAAAGACCCGCCGAACCCAATCACGAGGCCCAGCGGCAGCAGGACGGAGAGCAGCATCAGCACGAGCGACAGCGTGGGGTTCCGGCATTTCGACCGGATCCATTCGTAATACGGCTTGAACAACAAGGCGAGGAAAAGTCCCACGATGACCGGCGTGATCGCCGGCGAAGCGAAGGAGAGGAACTTGATGGCAATCCACCCAAGGGTCAGGGCGAACGCCACTATGAGGGAAAAGGCCAGCACCGTGATCGCAACCGCCACGGTCTTCCTCTGGGATGGGGTAAAGTCAATCATGCCTGTATTGTAGCAAAAGCGGCCGCTCGCGAAAAGCCGATTTTCATCAGGCGTAGCTGTGCATGCCGGTGAAGAGGCGGGAGAGGTTGATCCACGTGAGCGTGAGGACCACCATCACTGCCCCCGCCACGAGAAACGCGCGGTCTGCACGCGGCGAGAGACGCGGACGCAGGTGGAAGTAGGCGGCATAGAGGAGCCACGTGGCGAGCGACCACATCTCCTTCGGGTCGAACTGCCACCAGTGTCCCCAGCAGACCTTCCCCCACCACGCGCCCAGCACGAGCCCGAGCGTTAGCAGGAAGAACCCGAGCCCCACGAGACGCCGTCCGGCCCCGAGCGCAGCCCGCACGAGCAGCACGTAGCCAATCACGTACGCCCCCACGTGCGGCACGAAAAGCGGACTCTGCAGCGCCGGCATCAGGCGCTTCACGCTGCCGTCCATGAAGAACCCGACGGGAATCAGCACGAGCGCCAGCAGGATGGAATCGACGAGCAGCGTGTCCTGACGGTCCCACCGCGCCGAGACGAACGTAAGTACAGGCAGCAGCGCCGCCGTGCAGATCAGGAACTCGTACATGTTCTGCATCGGCGGATGTCCCGTGGTGATACCGCGATGGATCAACATCGACACCGCCCCGAGAAACGCCAGCCCGTACAGCCCGCGCACGATCCGGTAGGGCGCGCGCCCCGCGCGCGCCGAATTTGCGGGCGAGACGCCCGCCACCTCGACAGGAGGGTCGCGAGTGTCGCGAACCATCGCGTAACCCAACGCCCCCAACAGTAGCAGCACGGCGCCGAACGCAACGAGCGGGAGCCCGACGTCCTTCACGCAGAGCAGCATCGTGAAGTAGAGCGGTTCGCCCGTGCGGGGGTTCTTCGCCACCTCGCCCGTGTACGGATCCGCCATCTCCTGGTACGAACTCTGGTACACCCACCACGGACGCACCACGAGCGGGTGGTTGACGGAAATCTCCAGCTCCTCGCCCTTCCCGTTCCGCACCTTGCTCGTGTACTGGCGCACCGTTCCCGTATCCTCCCACCGGTCGATCGTGAACGACTGGAGCGTCAGCTGGTCCATGCCCGCCACGTCGCCGGACTGTCCGGGTCCGAGTTTCAAATATCCTTCTTCCCCGCCCGCGACCTCGTTGGCCACCCATCCGCAGAGGACGAGCGCGAAACCAAGGTGCAGCGCAAGCAACGCCGGACGCGCCGTCATGCGGGCACAGACGACGGCGGAGAGCAACGCTACGCCGGCCAGCCCACCCACCGCGTAGCTCTTCGCACACGCAAGCGCCCCCTCGGCGCCGAGACACGCCAGAGCCACGGAGGCAACCGCCAGGACCAACAGCACGAGAAACGGAACGCCGCCCGGTTTCCGACACCACGCCGCAGCGGCGCGTGCAATCTGAAGGATGCGCGTCATGAAATGCTGCAGACCGAAAGGATTTCAGAGGGTTCGGCCATGCGGCCCGTCCCCGACGTGCCGCAGGCGAGCTCGCCCGTACCCGGCTGCACCACGCGCACGCCGCGCGAGATGAGCGTCGCGACGTTCGCCTGCGTGGCGGGATTCGTCCACATGCCGTCGTTCATCGCCGGCGCCACCACGACCGGCGCCTTCGTGGCGAGCAGGGTGGAGGAGAGCAGGTCGTCCGCGATCCCGTGCGCCATCTTCGCGATGATGTTCGCCGTCGCGGGCGCCACCACCACGAGGTCGGCCGCCGCCGCGAGCGAGATGTGTTCGGGTTTCCAGTCCTGCGGGTCCTCGAAGAGGTTGCATTCAACGGGATTGCGGGAAAGCGTCTGGAACGTGAGCGGCGTCACGAACGCGCGCGCATGCTCCGTCATCACCACATGCACGTCGTCGCCCCGCTTCACGAGGAGACGCACGAGTTCGCAAGCCTTGTAGGCCGCAATAGACCCCGTCACTCCCAGGACGACCCTCATCACATCCTCCCGCTCCGCACGTCGATGAGGTCGCAAAGACGCTTGTAGGCGATGCCGAGTTCGTCGTTCGTCACCTGGTACATGTACTCCTCCGCACGGGCCATCTCGCCCTCCGCGTTCGCGAGGCGGCGCTCGATGGACTCCGGGGAATCGGTGCCGCGTCCCTCAAGGCGCTCGCGCAGCGTCTCGAGACTCGGCGGGTTGATGAACACGTCCATGTAGCCCGCGCGCAGCGGGTCCTCTGCTGGGAGATGGTGAAACACGTAGTGGCGCACCTTCGCGGCGCCGACCACATCAATGTCGAGGATCATCGAGTTACCCTCGTTCAGCACGTCGATAATCGGCTGCTTGAGCGTGCCGTAGTAGTTGCCGTGAACTTCGGCCGATTCGAGGAAGGCGTCCTCGGCCAGCAGCTCGCGGAAGCGCTCAATCGTAAGGAAGTGGTAGTCGATGCCGTCCTCCTCCTCGCCGCGCGGCTTGCGCGTGGTGCAGGAGATGGAATACTGCAAGTCGGGGTATTCCTGCAGAAGCATGTCGATCAGCGTCGACTTCCCGCAACCGGAAGGCGCGCTCATTACGATGAAAAGGGGCTTTGTTTGCATGGCGCACATAGTATACCACAGCCGAATGGAGATTGGTAAACGGAAATGTATCAATCAGGCACTTCGCACGGAAGACCGCGCTCGTCGCGGCCGACGCTTACCGTCCGAACAGCCAAAGTGCAAAGCCTATGATGGGCGGCATCGTGAGGATAGAGAGAAGCGTTGTACCTGAGACGAGACGCGTTGCCATCGCGGCGTCCCTGTCGTAGCGCGCCGCGATCACGGTGGTGAGCGCTGCCACGGGCGCTGATGCCGCCGTAACGATCGCCACGGCCATTACGGGATTTAGCGACGGCACGCACGCGCGTATGCCCACGAACGCACCGATTACCGCGAGCGGCACGACCACAAGACGCAGCGCCCCCACCTTGAAAATTAAGAATGTATCCTTCATTCTACACTTTACACTTTCCACTTTACACTTTACACTCTCTGCCAGATACCACCCCACCATGATCATCGCGAGCGGCGTGTTGAGGTCCGCCAGCATCTGGAGCGGACGCCCCACCACCTCCGGCAACTTCATCGAGAAGAGGAAGAACGGCAATCCAAGCGCCACGCCTACCGTCCCGGGATTGACGAGGATCGAGCGCAGGTTCGTCACCTTCGCCCCCCTACACATCACTGCCACGCCCCAGGTCCAGCACACGATGTTGAACACCACCACGTACATCGCCCCAAAGAATACGCCGTCCGCGCCGAGGATCGCGTACTCAAGTGGAAGTCCCATGAACCCCGCGTTCGAGAAGATCGCCGCAAAGCGCAACACACCCTCGCGGCGCGTATCGCGGTCACGCAGACAGAGCAGGGCAATCATCGAACCGACGACATGCGAGAATATCGCCGTTGCTAGCGCCCAGCCGAGATCGCCCAGAAGCGATACGGCGAATGTCTGCTGGATGAACGAATGGATAATCACGCACGGCGTGACGATGAGCACGAGCAGTTCCGTTATGCCCTTGATCGCGACGTCGTTCAGAAGTCGGCGCCGGTTGCAGAAAAAACCAACCGACATCAGGGCGAAGAGCACGCCCACCTGTTTAGAGACGAGAATGACGTTTTCAAACATGGCTAAAGAAGTCGTGGAAGTGATGCCACTGGTCGGGACGCTCGCGCGTTTCGCGCTCGAGGAAGCGGACGTAGGCATCGAACACGTCCCCCTCCGCCTGTTCAAAATGCGCCTCGTAGGCGTTCCATCCCTTGCGCACGCACGTGACGAAAAAGACCGGGCTCTCCATCAGCCGCGCGAACACGAATACGCCTTTCGGCCAAGCGCAATCATGACCGAGGAAATCGTGCCGCAGCACGGCACGCGATCCCGCGCTCACGCGGTCGCCCGCCATCAGCACGAGGTCACCGCGCCCGATCGCCGCCTGCATCTCAACGGCCGTCTCCACGCCGATTTCCTCGACGGCGTGGAGCGTGAGGCCAGACGTATCGAGATGCGACGCGAACTGCCGCGTAAACACTGCATCATGCCCCATCTGCTGAAAAGCGTGTACATACGGCACGCGCCCGCCACCCTTCGCGAGGGCTGGCAACACCTCCACAGTCCCAAGATGTGTGGAAATGAGAAACGCGCCCTTCCCGGAGGCGACGAGTTCACGAAACGCGCGCCCACCCACATCATAGCGCACCGTCAACTGCGGCAGCGATTTCTTGCGCGTGCAGGCATCCACCTTGTCCGCCAGCGACCACGCAAAGTCGAGCACATGGCGGAAGAGCCGTCCGCGTTGTCCGACGGCGGCGTAGAACGCGCGCAGGTTCCGCCGCACGGGCGCCGCGAAGGCGTAGATGCACGCCGCCACAGGCACGATGGCGATTTTGAGCGCCGTCTTCCCGAAGAGGGCGTAGACCCACCACATGAACGCCATCCGTAGCCGACCCGCCCCGCGTTCGCGCTGCGCATACCAGGCACTGCCTTCGCCATTATTTTTTTCCTTCCTTTCCACGGGCACATTATACCACAATCTCACGCCGGAGGGCTGCGACGTGCATCCTCATATCGTCTGAGAAGCAGGTCACGGAGCATTCGCGTCGCCCATTGACGGAATCGCGTGCCCTACAGAGACTTCACACGATAGCCGACAGATATAATGACATCAAGGTTGTAAAACGCCACCTGATAGGTCTTACCGTCAGAGGCAGTATATGCAAATTTTGCATAAACTGAATTACGCTCCAACTCCCCTTCCTTGAAAATGTTGGAAATATGGCGTGCAACAACGGACTGATCACGTCCAAACAACAACGACATCTGCTCCTGAGTGAGCCATACCGTTTCGCCATCTGTCTTGACTTGAAGACGAAGGTTCGCACCATTCTCATAGACGATTATATCCTGCTCCATACACAACTTCCTTATTCTCATTTGACTACGGCCACGACATGCGTCCACCCACAATCATCCGCTGGCGCGGAGGACGGACATGCCGGCGACATAGCCGTGAAGGTAGTTCTCTCGCAGAGCAGCCGCGAGTTCCGCGTGGACGTTGCCGAGAAGGCGCGCGGGCGACGCATAGGCGAAATGCCCGCAGGCGTCGTCGTAGCCCATCTCAAACCCCTCCGAAACGGCCGCGAGGTCGTCCCCGCCGTAGCGGCTCTCCAGCACCATCGCCGCGCGCACGTGGTGGTCCGCCGCGTCCGGCGAGGCGTCGCCGCAGCCGCAGGCATAGCCGTCCTCGTACTCCTCGCCCTGACGCACACGCTTAGCGCGCCCCTGCAAACCATCCACATAGCCACGATGAAACGCGCCGTCCGTCGGCCAGGCGTATCTCAGACCTCCATCCATCACCAGAACCTCCATTTCGGCGGGAACAGCGGCACGTTCTCGATGTGGTCGATTTCAGGCGGGTTCGGCGCGTCCGGCGTGCCATACACCTGCACCACGTCGAACCGGAAGTTCCCGTGCCACTTTTCGCGCAAAATCCAGTTGCTGCACGCGCGCAGCAGAATGGACTTTTTCCGCTTGTCGACACACCAGAGTCGACTCGCGCGGGGCGAACGCGCGCAATGCGTCTTCACCTCGACGAACGCGATACTGCGCTTGTCGCGCGTGCGGACGATGAGGTCGATCTCGCATCGTCGGTCGCGCACGCACGGACGCACACGACGTCCCACGAGCCGCCACCCCTTGCGTCGCAGGAAATCGAGCGCGACGTCCTCCCCCCAGACGCCGCGCGCGACGCTCTCGTTTTGTTTGTTTGTCTGTTCTTGGCTCATCGGCCTCTCCTTCGAAAGGATTTCCGGCGCGCGCGTGCGGACAGCCGGGCGGGAAATGCTGCAATCAGGACAAGTACGGCCTCTCCAGAAAATACACCCCCGTCCGCTCCGCGCGGAGGCCGGGCAAATCAGAACGGATTCTCCAATGGAGAGGACGCAGACGGTACGCCGAACACAAGCACGCCCATCGCTGCCTCCAGCGCCGCAGAGAACCACACGGCCTCCTCGGGGTGGAACACGAAGAAGGCGGCACGCAACTCGCCGTCGAACGGCTTGCAGCTGGCGCTGAACATGTATCCGGGACGAGGTTCGATCTGATGGCTGAACTTGATCACCGTGTTCGCCTTCGCGGATCGGTGGAAAAGCCCCTTCCCGTCCTGGATGCTCTCCTGCATGCCGCGGAAGACCATCATCATCTGCGCGAGGTCGCCGAGACCCATCTTGCAGCAGATTTTGTTCTCCCAGTCGAACGTGGCGAACGTCGTCACCTCCCCCTGCACGGAGGCGACCGACTTCTGCCGCGCCACCTCGATGAAGATGTGTCCGGCGATGCGTCCGCGCGCAGGGTGTAGTTCGAAGCGAATGGCGCTGCCCTTTCCGCTGGGGCTCGGGTGGCAGATCGATGTCCGGTCGGGCCAAGGGCCGTAGACGGGAGAAAACGGCAACGTCTCCACGGGAGCGTCCGCTTCCGAAACGCTGGCTGTAGCTGTGTCTATCATGTGTTTTTCCTTTCTGTTTTTTGACGCGTCCCCGGTGGTCCGAAGACGCGAACATTAAAACAAAAAACCATGTGAAAATCTTCACATGGAAATCACATGATCATCACATGATTTTCACGTCCACGTGATAAGTTTCACATGCACGTGATGATTTGCGGATATTCAACGGGCAAGATGCCCGTTGTCCCAGTGTCAGAAGAGTGTCATCTGACCTGGGAGGTCGGAGAGTTTCTTGCGCGGACGGCGCACGACCTTCGGCGCGTTGACATCGAGGTCGTTGGCCTCGAGATTGCGCAGAATCTCATCGGCACGCGAGACGACCGCCGGCGGCAATCCCGCCATCGCGGCCACGTGGATGCCGAAACTCTTCTCCGCGATGCCGGGCGCAATACGGCGCAGAAACACGATGCGTCCCGCATCCTCCTTCACGCGCACGGTCCAATTCTTCACGCCGGAGAACTTCGCGGCGAGGTCGGTGAGTTCGTGGTAATGCGTGGCGAAGAGCGTCTTCGCCTTCACCTTCGGGTTCTCGTGCAGGTACTCGGCCACGCTCCACGCGATCGAGATGCCGTCGAACGTGGAGGTGCCGCGACCGATTTCGTCGAGCACGATGAGCGAGCGCGGCGTCGCGTTGTTGAGGATGTTCGCCGCCTCCTGCATCTCCACGAGGAACGTGGAGCGTCCGCGCGAGAGGTCATCGCCTGCGCCGATGCGCGTGAACACCCGGTCGAGCGCGCCGAGGCGCATCGCGGCGGCCGGTACGAAGCTGCCCGCCTGCGCCATGATGGCAATCGTCGCCACCTGGCGGATGTAGGTGGACTTGCCGGCCATGTTGGGTCCGGTGATGAGCATGATTTGGTCGGTCGTGCAGTTGAGGCGCGTCGAATTCGGCACGAACGGCTCGGCGTCCGGCAACTGCTCGATGATCGGATGGCGTCCGTCGGTGATCTCGAGCGCGTCGGAGTCGTCCACGACGGGACGCACGTAGCCTGCGGCGAGCGCGCGGTCGGCGAAAGAGAGGATCGCGTCGAGTTCGCCCACGGCGGCGGCGGTCTGCTGGATGGACGCCGTGCGCGCCGCGACCTGCGTGACGATTTCGCGGAAAAGATCCTGTTCAAGCGCGTACGACCGTTCCTGCGCGCCGATCACCTTGCGTTCGTACTCCTTGAGCTCGGGCGTAGTGAAGCGCTCGGCGTTCGTGAGCGTCTGGCGGCGCTCGTATTCGGGCGGCGCGCCGACTGCAGCGGCCTTCGAGATTTCTATGTAGAACCCGAACACGCTGTTGCGGCGCACGCGGAGCGTCTTGATGCCGGTGCGCTCCACCTCCTTCGCCTGGTACTCGGCGATCCAGCGGTTGCCCTCCGCTGCAAGCGAGCGCAGCTCGTCGAGGTCGGCGTTGTAGCCAGGCGCGATGAGGTTGCCTTCGGTGAGCAGCACGTTCGGCGATTCGGCAATCGCGCGGTCGATCAAATCGACAACGGCGTTTTCGGGCGAAAGACGCGCGGCGATGTCGCCGACGGCGGGAACTTCCGTGACATCGGCGATGATTTCCGGCACGGGACGGAGCGACGCAGCAAGCGCCTTGAGATCGCGCGCGTTGGCGCGTCCGGAATCAACCTTCGCCGCGAGACGTTCAAGGTCGCGTACGTCGCCAAGTCGAGATTGAAGGGAAGAGAGGCGGATGCGCTCCTTCACGAACGCCTCCACGCAGTCGAGGCGTGCGTTGATCGCTGCCACCTGACGTAACGGCTGACGAATCCACGCAGCAAGGCGGCGCGCACCCATCGGCGTGCGCGTAGCGTTGAGAACGCCGAGAAGTGACGCCTCGCGCGACACGCCATCCACGGGCAGAAGCGCGAGGTGACGAATAGTACCCGCGTCTAGTGCGAGAAAATCGGCGCTCTCGCGCAGACGCACGCTGC
Organism: uncultured bacterium; assembly: GCA_902779075.1. The sequence goes on from CACZAK010000051.1 coordinate 16,671, forward strand.
GGATGTGTCCGACAGCGTGGCGAAGCGTGGTGTGTACGTAGTGGAGCAGCGCGCCGGCGGCACAAATGAGGTCCGCTTTCCCCTGAAGGCCGAAGCCATCGAGTGCGGTCACGTTGAAGTGGCGCAGCAGTTCCTCCTGTGCGGCGTCGAAGGAGAAAGTCCAGGCGTCGGCGTAGGAGATGTTCCGTGGTTCGTAGTTTGTGGTTTGCGGTTCGTGGTTCGCGCTATCGTCGTCCGGCCTGGGCAGCACGATCTCGGCGGGACGCAGACGCGCAAGCGCGTCATCGAGGCGCTCCTTCGTCTCGAACGGCTCCACCGAAAACTCGCCCGTCGAGAGATCGAGCATCGCGAGGCCGAGTCCGGAGACGGCGGCGATGTAGGTGTTCGTGCATTCGTCGAGGAGACCGTCTTCCGTAATCGTGCCGGGCGTCACGATGCGCGTCACCTCGCGGCGGACGACCTGACCCTTCTTCACGAGGCGCGGATCCTCCATCTGGTCGCAGATGGCGGCGGTCTTGCCCGCGCGGATGAGTTTCGCGAGATAGGCGTCAAGCGCATGGTACGGGATGCCGCACAAAGGCGCGCCGGCGCGTTGCGTGAGCGTGGCGCCGAGAATCGGAGAGGCGATGACGGCGTCCTCCCCGAACATCTCGTAGAAGTCGCCGAGGCGGAACATCAGGATGGAGCCTGGTGGCAGCTCGCGCTTGATTGCGCGATACTGCCGCTGCATGGGTGTAAGTTCTTCGGACATAAGGGTGAATATTATACCACAAGCGGGCGGCAGAACAGTATGCGGTCGCCTTCAATTGAATCTTTCGGCTGGGGGATCCAGGCCGCGTCACAATGGAAAATGAGCGGCGGCGAGTGTGTGGGCACGTTCAGTTCGGGCGCACGCAGAAGGCGTTCGAAATCAACCGACACGGCGCGCGCGCGCGCAACCCAGGAAACGGCGAGGTAGATGGCATCGCGCCCCATGAAGTCCCACTTCGGCGCGCGGAAGCAGCGAATCGCAAAAACATTCGCACCGTCTGCAGCCACGCCTTCGTATCCCACCTCGCCCGCGTCGAAATCTGGAAGGGGACCGAGCAGCTTGCGGCAGCGGTCAAGCGCAGCGTAGTCAATTGCGCTGCGGAGGTACGTCCAAGAAAGGCCGTGCGCCGCAGTGTATACGGCAAGAGGAAACGCGCCGGCCATTTACTTCACCTCCGATTTCGCAGGTGCTGCCGGAGACGCGGGCGGAACGGCAGGAACCTTTCCCGAACGACGCACGTCCTTGTCGTTCTCGTGGTTGGCATGTCGCGCAAGCGCGTCCACCGCTGCCGACACGCCGCGCGCCGCTGCCGCACGATAGCCTTCAAGCGCCTGCGTGCGACTAGCGATGGCATTCGTGGCGGGTTGCTGCATGAACACGGCCTTCTTCTCGCCGAGTAGATCTATACGGCGTAGCCAGGCCGTCCACGGTGGATTACGCGCCTTCTCCTCGCGCGTACGCACAAAAGCGCCCCAGCCGAGAAAATCATCCACACGCGCCCGCTCATAAACGGCCTCGGCGGAGTTGAGCGCATCCGCCGCGTATGAGAGAGTTTCGCGCGCCTCCTGCGGCGTGGCGCACGCACGTGCTGCGGCGAGGGCGGCCGCAATCTCTGCTGCAAGTTCAACATGTACATCGACCTTCTTTTTCAGGGGAGAAGGCTTCTCGCCGCTTTGCACCTGCGGTGGAGGCTCGGCTGGGGGAAGCGGCGCATCCTTGCTTTCGCTGCTGGGAGATTCGGAGTTTGGGAGTTTAGGAGATTCTTGGAGTTTTTCTCTCTCCGGTAGGGCGCGCGCCCCGCGCGCGCTACGGAAATACAACACAACTAAATTGGCCGATGCGAAAACGACAACGGTTATGAGGATCAACCAAAGGAAGCTTTTGCGAGGTGACTGGGCGGTTGCAACGGGCGGGACGCCAGTTGTCCCAGTGTTTTCAACGGGCGAGACGCCCGTTGTCCCAGTTGCGGGCGGGACGCCCGCCACCCCGATAGCGGGAGTGGTCGCGCTTGTCGCGACCGACTTCTGCTGGGCGGCGAGGCGCGCGAGTGCACCGCCCGCTGCGCGTTGTCGCGGACGACCGTCGGGGACGCCGAATTCGCCGAGGCCCGTCACACGGCGCACAAAGGCGTCGATGCCGAATTCCGAATCGGGCGGCATGAGCACGCTCACCATCATCCAGTCGACGTCAGGATGGTCGTGTCCGATGAGGTCGAGTTCGGCGGGCGTGAACGAGTGGAGAAAATCGTCGTCGGTCTGGTAGCGGTCCACTTGCGTGAAGACGAGCGTCACGCGCGGCTTCGCGGGAAGCGCCTTGAGGTGCTTGAGACATTCGTTCGTCACCCACACCGCGCTGCGGTTCGCATCGTCGCCGCGCAGGTCGAGCGCGTCCTGCAGGTTGAAAAGCACGTAGAGGCTCTCGGCCTCTTCGATCGCGCGGTTGAGCACGTTGAGCTCTTCCGCGTTCGCCTCGGCGCGCGCGCGGAACGCGTCGGGATCGGGTTCATCCTCGGCGGTGAGAAACGCGAGGCGGTATATTTCGCCGGGGTAGTCGAGAATCTGGATGTCGCCCTTGTCGACGCCGTCGCGCGAAATCTTCCACGTCATCTCGCGTGCGGCCGAGGTCTGCGCGGGAAAGCCTTCAGTCGCGAAATCTCCAGGCGCTATCGTCGCGAAGTTGTACGCGCCGCGCCCTTCGGGATTAAGATACCAACCTTCGCCCGCATGGCGCACAAATGCCTTGGTGAGCGCCATCGCGAGCGTGGTCTTGCCGGAGCCCTCTACTCCCAGAAATACGACATTGCCCATGTTCTCGCCTTTCGTCAAAAAAGAGCTTGCCCGCCGATCGGCACGGGCAAGCTCTAGCAGTTTTGGGAACTGCGCGGGAATCTTACTTCTTCGCAGGCGCCTTCTTCACCGGGGCCGCAGGAGCAGCCTTCTTCGCCGGGGCCTTCTTCGCAGGAGCAGCCTTCTTTGCAGGAGCCGCCGTCTTCGCAGGCGCAGCCTTCTTAGTAGCAGGCGCCGCCTTCTTCGCGGGAGCAGCCTTCTTAGCAGGCGCCTTCGCGCAGCAGCACTTCTTCGCGCACGCCTTCTTCGCAGGGGCGGCCTTCTTCACAGGGGCCTTCGTTGCAGTAGCCATTTCTTCGTATCCTTTTTTTTGTTGACGCACGGCGCACCGAACATCGGCACAAACTCCGCTTGTCTGCGCATATTATACGAAGTTTTTGTGCGACTTGCAAACAAGAAATGTCGACAATGGCAAAAAAATTTTCCGCCCGTTTCCACGGGCGGAAAATTCCCAGTTTTGGAAGTGCCTTATTATTCGTTGATACGCCCTTATTCCTCCTCCAGCACAACACGGAAGCCGACGTCGTAGACGGCCTGCCACGGCTCGTAGGCGAGACGGAAGGAACTCGTACCGTCGCGCGGACGCGATGCGAACGAGCCGCCGCGCGCGACTTTCTTCGCCTTGGGATTGCCGTCGTTGCGTCCGTCGCCGTCGACATACGGATACGGCGCGTAGTCGCTGCGCGTCCACTCGCTCGCGTTGCCGTGCATGTCGTAGAGACCCCAGCGGTTGCAGTTCGCGCGGCCCACGTAGTTAAGGTTGAACCAGTCGTCCTGCCAACGCTCCTCGTGCAGCGGGTAGTTCTGCCAGATCTCGAACGGCTTGCGCCTGCGGATGTTGCCGCCGCCATCGAAGCCGACGACCTGGAAGCGCACGTCGCGGTCCGCGAAGTTGGCGAACTTCGAGAAGTCGTTGTCGAGTCCGCCCCACGGGAACGGTGTGTCGGTGCCGGCGCGCGCGGCCCACTCCCACTGCGCCTCGGTCGGGAGCGACGCCTTCACGTTGCACGTCTTCGAGAGCCACGCGCAGAAGAGCATCGCCTCGTTCCACGAGACGCGCACAACAGGCTGGCGGCGGTGGTTGCCGATGTGGCCGGGGAACACGTGGTCCTTGCCGAACTCGTCCTGGTAGCGCGAGTCGTGCTCGGGGTCGAACGCGTTGTACTGCTGGTTCTGCACCTCCATCTCGGAAATCCAGAACGGCTTCGCGATGCGCACGACGGCCTGCGGACGCTCGTCCGGGTAGCCGTTCGCGCTGCCCATCACGAACACGCCCGCAGGAATACGGCGGAAGGTCATGGACTGTCCCGCGCCCAGGATGATCGTCTTGGTCGTGACGGGTGCAATCTGCCAGATGGCGCCGAGCTGCGCGTCCGCGCTCTGAAGCTCGTTCATCGGCCAGCCGTTCACCTTCGGGCTGGACGGCGCGGGCTTCGCCGTCTCCGGCACGACCGGCTTCACCTCGCGCTTCGCGACAACCGCGGCGTAGCGGTCGTGCTCGGCCTCGGGATCGTCATCCACGTTCGCGTACGCGATCGCAAGCTCCTTGCGGCGCTTCGCCTGGTCCTGTACCGGATGCTGCACCCAGTGGTCGGGCTTCGCGAGCGAGGGCGGACTCCACTTGCCGTGGAACGGACAGTTGAGGTCGATCCACTCGTAGATCTTGAGGCAGTCCTCCGGCGCCATCTTCACGCCGTGGTGTCCCTTGCGGAGCATCTGCACGAGCGGGCTCGTCGACGCATGGTAGTCCATCACCGGCAGCATCGTCTCCTCGCTCTCGGGTCCGGGACGGTGGATATACGGATGCAACACGCGATACGCTTCCTCGGCGGTGCCCATCCAGAGACGCTTGCCGCTCAGCTTGCCGCCTTCGGCAAAACCGCCCTGGTCGGCCTTGGCGAGAGGCGCCTTCTCCTTGTCGCCGTGGCAGCTGAGGCAGTACTTCCGCACGACGGGGAACATCTCGTTCGCGAAGCCCCACGGACGAATCCCGTCGCCGTCGGTCGGCTTGATCTTCTGAATCTCGCCCTTGAAGTACTTCTCGTCGGCAATCGTGCGCTTCGTGTGGATGGACGAACGGTTGTCCTCGTGGCAGCCAGTGCACGAGACGCGCTCGCCGGGCATGCCCACGATCCAGGAGCGCATGAGCTGCACGGCCTGGCCCTTCTCGTCGAGCGGCTGCACGGAGATCGGCGTGTTCGCGGGCATCTCGAAGCAGGCGCTACCGTCACTCTCGATATCCACCGTGCCGAGGATGCGCTTCACGTCCCAGCCGCTCTCCACGCGCTCGTTGTAGCCCGAACGGCGGTAGCCGATCCAGCCGGTGGAGGAGTGCCCACCCGTCTTGTGGTAGTTGTAGTGGTAACTGAAGAGGCGCATCTTCTTCACCGTGCCGCGTGGCACGCCCTTGAGTCCGGGGCCGTTGTAGATGTCGGCGATGTGGACGCTGCACGTCTTCTTGCCCTTCACCGAACGGTCGGGGATGATCGGCGGACGCTTCCGCGGCGCGAACGGCATGGCCTCGAGGTAGAGCCCGTCCTCCGCCTCCGCGATGCGCGTGACGTTGTCGAACACGTCCACGAGGTAGAGTCCCATGAGCGCGTCGGGCGCAGCCTTGACGGTGACGAGGTTGTACTTCGCGTCAAGCGGCCACGGATGCGAGAAGTACGGCTTGCCGCGCGCGAACTGATTCATCGTGTAGGGGTCGGCCATGTCGCCCTCCACGTCTTGGCCCCAGCCCGTGAACTCGTGGACCATGCCGGTCTTCTCCTTCGGCAGCACCTTCGTGGGGATGCGCAGCGTGTGGCGCGCGGGGCCCCAGTCGCGGTCGGGCGGATCGTACTTGAACGGATACGCGCGCGCGAGGGACGGATCGATCTGGAAGAAACGCCCAACTTCGGCGCGGTCGTGGTGTCCGCCGCCGATCATCGTGATGAGGTGCGGCTCGCCGGGTACGGTGCGCGCGCAGTAGAAGAACGTCGGCACAAACGAGTTGGAGCCCCACACGGAGAGCTGTCCGATGCCGTCGGGGTTGCACGTCATCAGCACGCGGCTCCAGTAGTGCGGCTGGTCGGAGTATTCCCAGCGCGTGTAGAGGATGCGTCCGTCGTGCGTGATGTTGGGCGTGTAGTCGGAGTCCTGCTCGTAGGTGAGCTGGCGGATTTCGCCGGTCTTGCGGTCCTTGCGGTACATGACGGCCATCGGCATGTTGCCGTCCTCGCACGGGAGGAACTGGTACGCCGCCGTGCCGAGCATCACGAACTGGTCGCGGTTCGGAAGGTAGCAGGCGTCCCACCACTGGATGTCCTTGTGCTCCTCGGGCGAGACGAGCTCCGCCTTCTGGTAGGGCATTTTGTCGGAGAGTTTCGAGAAGTCGGTCTTGATCTCGTAGATGCCGAAGAGGTTGTTGAAGCCGCGGTAGCCGGTAAAGAGGATGCGCGAGGCGTCAAAGTCGAGGTCGATATCGCGCACGATGGAGGTCTTGTCCGCCGGCTTGTAGAGCGGACGGAACGTCGGAGTGCCGCGGATGTCGCTCAACACGCCGATCTCGTTCTCGAAGCCCGTGCGCGGGGCGACCATGTGGTTCTCGGCGTTGAGGCCGGTCATGCCGCTGCCGCGTCCGCCGAACGCGCCGCGCGGGTTGCCGATCTTGCGGTGGACGCAGAGGATCTTGTCGAAGTCGAGGACCGGGTTCGCGAGCATCGCCTTGCGGTAGTTCTCCACGAGCTGCACGGCGGCGGCCTTCGCGGCGGCGTCACCCTTCTCGAGGTCGGTCTTCACCTTGTCGACCTGCGAGATCAGCGCCTCGATGGCGGCCGCGTTCTTCGCGTAGTCGTATTTCGGGTTGTTCTTGAGGTCTGCGAGCGCGCGCCGCGCGGCCTCTGGCTTCACGAGCGCCAGCTGCTCGCGCGCCTGGCGCACGGAGTCCGGCGCCGCCGCGAGCGAGAGCGCCGCGCACGCGAAAAGGGATGTCCAGAATATCTGTTTCATTGGATTCACTCCATTCTCTTAAAAGTTCAGCGGCAGATAGTATACCCGATTCAACCCCGCCTTGCACGCGAAAACAGGCGGTCACCTGACAGATGTGACGAGCCTCACGGGACCGACTAGGCCGGCAGGACGCAGCGGGCTGTTGGGTTTGTAGCCGCCGGTGGAGATCCACGTCGGACGCTTCCCCGCCGGAAGCGATGCATCGCCGACGAGCCGGTTCACCCAGCTCGTGCAGACCTCGACCTCCAGCTCGTTCTCGCCGTCCTTCAGCGCGTCCGTCACCGGCACTTCATACGGCGCAGTCCATAAGCCGCCTACGTCGCGTCCGTTCACCTTCACCCGCGCGATCTCACGCACGCTTCCGAACGACAACACGATGCGTGCGCCAGGCGCCGGCTTCGCGGCAGTGAACTTCGTGCGGTACACCACGGTTCCGGAATAGTTCTTGACGGCGGGATCGTCGCTCTTGGAGAGATCGGACAACGCCGACATCGCCAACGGCTTCGCCGGGCCGCGGTGGAGCGGATCGGACTCGAACGACAGCGTCCAGTCGCACTTGAGCTCGCGCGTTGTCCCCGCCGCCGTTGCGCGGCGGTCGCGGGACGACCGCCCTACCGGCTTTGCGAAGACGACGAACATACTCTCCAACGGCTCAAGCGTCATCATCACCTCGGTCCTGTTGCCCTGCGTCTGCCAGACGGGCGCTTCGCGCCTCTCGCCCGTGACGGCCTGCCAGAGTTCGGGGACGCGTCCGGCGACGCGGAAACTGACCGGCTCGGCAATGCGGCTGCCGGACTGGTTGGAGATGAAGTAGACATCCGCGTTCTTCATAGTGCGGTGGTTGTATACGATCGGCGCGCCCTTCGCAAACCCGCAGTCCGTCGTGGAGCCGCGCATCGCAAGCGCATCTTCAAGGGAAAGCCCCCACGCGATCACACCTTTTCCAACCCGGCGGAAACGGACACTCTTCCCGTCAACATTGCCCCACAACCTGTCGGCGACGGCCTTGACGGTGGCGTCGCTCTGCGGCTGGCCGGCGAGCGACGGTGAACGGCGCGGCTTGGGTCCGATCACGAATGCGCCGTCGTTGACGAGCTGTTCGATGCGGAGCAGCAACTCCGGACGCATCGTCGTGAGCTTCGGCAAC
>CACZAK010000052.1 GCA_902779075.1 uncultured bacterium
TTGAGGAACGTGGGCGAGACGGTGTTGATGAAGTGGGCGGCGAAGATGCCGGAGGCCTGGAGGTCCACGGGGTTCACGTCGCGGCTCTCGAAGTAGTTGTACGGCGGCCGCTCGTAGAAGAGATTGCCCCAGAACTCGGCGGCGTCGATGCCGGCGTCCTCGATCTGCGCGAGGGTGAGCTTGTGGGTGTGGATGTTGTGGACCGTGAAGAGGCAGGGGATGCCCATGCGGCGCGCCGCGGCGGGGATGAGGCCGGTCATCCAGTCGTTGCAGTGGATGAGGTCGGGCTGCACTTCGGGAATCACGTGGTTGATCACCTCGCGCTGGAACGCAAGCGCGAGCTTCGCGTTGCCGTTACCGCGCGAGTAGACGTGGTCGCGGTAGTAGAAGCAGCGGTCCTCGGCGAGGTGGATGCGCTCGCTCGACATGCGGCTCTTGTAGAGGCGCAGTTCGTCCGCGACGAGCTTGCCCGTCTCCTCGTGGAACATCCGCCGGTAGTGCGGCAGGGCCACATGGACGTCCGCCCCGAGGTCAAACAGCGCGCCGACGAGCGAGGCCGAGACATCGGCCATGCCGCCCGCCTTGGCGCTCATGCGCCCGGCGAGGTTCCCCATCCCCTCGGGGAGATACGTGATCTCCGGCGTAACGATCAGGATACGCGGGTTCTTTTTGTTGACTTCGGCTTTCTTCGTGCGTGCAGCGGCCATTGAACTATTCTCCTAGAAGTTTGACGCCGATATTTTACCACAATCCGTGCAATTTGCACACTACCTAAAATGGCGTTTTTTGGGGAAGCGGCGCTCTCGCCGCTTCAGATCGGCGTTTCTCGGGGAAGCGGCGCTCTCGCCGCTTCAAATCAGGAAGCGACAGGCAGCTCGGTGACGACAAGCGCCCAGTCCGACGCATCGGGCTTCGGCGGAAGTTCGAGGTTGCCGCGATCGTCGGAGACGAACGTGGCGGACTCGTCCTTCCACTCGCCCGTCCGTGTGTTGAACCAGCGCACCGTGTGGAAGCGGTCGGGCGCGAGGCCGTGGACCGTTCCCGTGAGGCGATTCGGACCATAAAAGTAGAACACGACGCGGTTGGGATTTGCGAGCGTGGCGAACACGTAGGCGATGCCCTTCGCGGGTGCTTTCGCAGTGCCTTCGCGCGGGGTGAAGCGCGCGGCGTCGCCAAAGCACGGCTTGAGGTTCCACCAGTCGAAGGACCCGAAGAACTTCTTGAGGTGCGCCATCTGCAATGCGCTCGGGAACTCCACGGACTTGCACCACGGCACCTGCTTGTCCGCCGGCGTGATCTTTTCCACGCCGTCGTTGCTCGTCGTCTTGACGTCGTACGTGCTGAGGTAGAGCCAGATGTCGATTGCGCCGTAGCCGTAGCCGAACATTCCGCTGAGGAACGAGATGTAGCCTTGTGCGCGCGCGCCGAAATCCTTCGTCCAGAGGTAGCAGTAGCGTCCCTCGTAGTTGACCACCGGACGTGAGTCGGCCCAGTAGTCGCGCGCGGGCTCGCAGTTGGGCGACGCGGTGAGCGACGGCGACCACTGCACGCCCCACCACGTGTGGCCCGTGCGCGCGGCGACGGATGCGTCCGCGAACACAGAGCGTCCGCCGAACCTTTTCTGTCCCGGACTCGTGCCTCGTCCGGTCACGGTCGTGTGGTGGGTGTTCTCCTGATGCGCCGTGAGCGGATGGTTATAGGCGTCGGCTCGGTGGAGACATTCTGCAACGACCAGCCACGGGTTGTTCGTGGCGCAGTAGAAATTGTGTCCCCTGCCGCGGTCGTAGTAGAAGTCGTTATCCACCTCCTGCGCAAGCGTCCACATCACCGGGTACGCGCCGAAACGCGCCACCCAGTAGCGCGCGAGGCGGTCAATCGCGGCGGGATCGTCGGCGAACTTCTTGTTCATCGACGCGGCGAAGAAGAACTCGGCGTTCGCATGGACAAGGCCCCTGTCGGCGATGTGCTGGTAGTAGCGGTCGGCAAGTTGGAAACCGGAGATGTCGGCAGCGTCCACCTTGCCGTCCGTGACGTCGAACTTCGCGCCGATGGGCTCGGACTGGAACACGGTGAAGCCCTGCGCCGCGCGCCGGTCGACGATGTACTTGAAGTGTGACGTCGCACCCGTCGTGCCCGCGTGCGGACCCGGTTCGTCGATCTCCTCCGTGTAGAGCCCCCAGTGCGTGTCGCCGAGATAGAAGAACGGCGTGCCGTCTGCGTAGGTGAAATGCTTTGCGCCCTTCGCTGGCTTCACGAACCCGCGTTTGTAGATCTCGAGGTCGCCTGCGTAGGGCTTTGCCTCCAGCGTGCCGGACTTGCCGCCGAGCGCGGCGTCGCCGCGACAGGTGGTAGACCAGCTCCAGCGACCGGGTTTCGTCGGTGCGAAGCGCACGCGGAAGGTCTTGCCGCCGTCCCAGAAGCCGGGACGCGACACCTTCTCGCCGGATTCGTGCGTGAACACGGCGTCGAACGTTACGGCGTCCGCGCCCGTCGCGTTGTAGTCCGTGCCCGCCTCGAAGGCGAGTTCCGTCGCACGCCACATTTCGACGGACGCGGCACACGCGGCGTTCCCGTATGAGGAAACGGCCGCACACACGACAGCCGTCCACGTGAGCACTCTATTTTTCATTATAAACTCTTTATTTTTTCCGCTGACGGATCATCTCGTACAGACACACGGCGGCGGCGACGCCGGCGTTGAGGGATTCGATACGTCCGAGCATGGGGAGGACGGCGATGAAGTCGCACGTGTCGCGTACGAGACGCGAGATGCCGGCGCCTTCCGCGCCCACGACGAGTCCGGCGCGTCCGGTGAAGTCGATCTCGGTGTAGGGTTTCGCGTCGTCGCCCCAGTCGAGGCCCGTCATCCACATCCCGGCCTTCTTGAGCGCCTCCATCGCGCGCACGAGGTTCACGACGCGCGCGACCTTCAAGTACTCGCTCGCGCCGGCTGACGCGCGGACGGCCGCAGGCGTCACGCCCGCGCCTCGGTCTTCGGGAATGATCACGCCCGTCACGCCGGCCGCGCACGCGCTGCGCAACACGGAACCGATGTTCTGCGGGTCTTCTAGGTGGTCGAGGACAACGACGGTGGCGTTTTCATCTTCCTCCACGTCGCGCAGAATCTCGTCGAAGCCGACGTAGGGGTAGCCGGTCGTCTTGATGGCAACGCCCTGGTGGTGACCGCCGTGCGTGATCTGGTCGAGGCGGCGGCGGTCTTCGGTGCGCACCACGAGACCCATCTGGCGGGCGACTTGGCGTATCCAGGCGATTTCATCTGCCTCGCCCTTCTCGGCGGGCGGCAGGATCACCTCGCTCAGCGTGCGACGCTCGGCCTGGAGCACCTCCACGACGGGGTTGCGTCCGTAGATCCACTCGCCGCCCGTGCAGAGTTCGCGCGGCCCCCGATGCTGGTCGTTGCGTCTCACTTGTAGAAGTTCCCCATTGCGCGGAACTTCGCGTAGCGGGCGTCTATGAGTTGGTCGACTGGAATCTTCTCGAGTTCCTTAAGCGCGGCGAGCACGGCCTTCTTGACTGCAAGCGCGGCGGCCTTGTGGTTCTTCTGGGCGCCGCCCTCAGGCTCCGGCACTATCGCGTCGATTGCGCCGAGGCGCAGGAGGTCGGGCGCGGTGATCTTGAGCGCCTCCGCCGCCTCCGGCGCTTTTGCGCCGTCGCGCCAGAGAATGCCCGCGCAACCTTCGGGGGAGATCACGCTGTAGACAGCGTTCTCCATCATGAGGATACGGTCGCCCACTGCAATCGCGAGCGCACCGCCGGAGCCGCCCTCGCCCGTCACGACCACCACGATGGGCGTCTTGAGAAGCGAGAAAAACTCGAGGGACTTCGCAATCGCCTCGGCCTGTCCACGCGCCTCGGCGGTGTCGCCCGGATACGCACCAGGGGTGTCCACGAACGTTACGACCGGCAGATGGAACTTCTCGGCGAGTTTCGCGAGGCGCATCGCCTTGCGGTAGCCGTCCGGCTGGGCCATGCCGAAGTTCGCCTCCACGTTCTCCTCCACGGTGACGCCCTTGTGGTGGCCGAGCACGAGGCACTTCGTCCCCCCGATCGTGGCGAACCCGGCGATGAGGCCGCGGTCGTCGTTCACGAGACGGTCGCCGTGCAGCTCCTCAAAGTCGCTCGCGATGTACCTAAGGAAGTCCATCAGGTGCGGACGCTTCGCGTCGCGCGCCAGCTTCACCTTGTCCATAGCCGTCATCTTCTTTTTCACTGCCATTTGCTTCTCCTTGTTTTTAAGTTGTTTCGGTTTTAAGCTGTTTTTGTTTCACCGCCGACGAGGACGGCGAGGGCCGTGATGTCATCTGACTGCTCTTCCCCGGCCTCAAATCTGTCAAGTTCCTCTGCAAGTCTGCTGACCATGTCGGCCGGACTATCCTTCGCGTGCGCGGACGCGAACGCCAGCAACCGCCCGTCCCCGTACTGCACGTGGTCCTTCCGTTCTGCTTCCGTGACGCCGTCCGTGTAGACGAGAAACCGCGTACCCGGCGCGAACTCCGCCGTCTCCCGCGCGTAGTGATACCCGTCCAACACGCCCGCGGCGACGTTGCACTTCGCCGACAGGAACTCGGACGAGCCGTCTGGCCTGGTAATGACGATCGGCGGGTGCCCTGCATTGCAGTACTCCAGCTTGCCGGTGGCGAGCTCCAGCCTGCCAACGAACAGCGTCACGAACATGCTCGTTTCGTTGTCCTTGCACAGAAGCGCGTTGATACGTCCAACGGTCTCGTCGGGCGGCAATCCCAAGTCTGCCGACAGACGAAAACCCGCGCTGGCCAGGAACGCGAAGAGCGCGGCGGGAATGCCCTTTCCGGAGGCGTCGCCGATCGCGAAATGGAGGAAACCGTCCCTCACCTTGAAGTCGTAGAAATCACCGCCCACCTCCCGCGCCGGACGCAGGACCGCGCCGAGGCAGGGCGGGATGCTGCGGTTGAGCACGCTCGACTGGATCGTGCGGGCGATGCCCAGTTCGTTACTGAGGCGTTCGTTGGCCGCGGTCACGCGTTGGAGTCGCGTGGAGAAGAACCACGACACAAAGAATATGAGCCCGAGGCCCACGACCGAGAACAGAACGATCCGGCTGACGAGGGTGCGTGCCCCCTGCAGGATGTTGGACAGAGGACAGATCAGCTCCATCGTCCACCCGTTGCTGGCCCGCCCGAGTATCTTCACCGTGTCGGTCAGCGCCGCAGCGTCCTCAGGTGCGGCAACGAGCGACTCTCCCTTCTGCGAGAGCAGGACGGCGTAGGAGTCGGGGTACGGCTTGATCGCGGCCACCTGGTGCGTCAGATCGTCGAGCGAGACATCGGCTGTCAGCACGGCGTAGACCTTTCCGTCCTTGCCGACAAGCGGCAGGGAATAGGTACACATCATCACCTCCGCCCCGCCCTTGTCGAAGTAGGGCTCGCACCAGGACGGAGACTTCGCCTCCTTAGCGATGCGGTACCAGTCCATGCCGTGGTACTTGAAGTCCTCACCTCCCTGCTGGATGCGCTTGATGCTTCCGTTCGCGTCCCTGTACGAGAAGGCCGAGTAGTAGTAGCCCTTCGAGGGGAAGTAATTCGGCTCGAACGCGATCGTGCTGCCCACGACGAAGGGGTTGTTCTGGACGAGCTCGCCCGTGATCTTGAACATGTATTCGGGGTTGTCGAGGTGCTCCTCGACGATCCAAGTCGAGTTCTTCACCGCGCTCTCGACGGACGCCATGAGTCCGTCGATGCGCCCGACCGTCGCCTTCACCACGTTCTCCACCGTGCTACGGGCCTCGTTCTCCATCATCCGCGACGTGCTGAGTGCAACAAAGGACGCAATGGCGACGAAGAACAGCGCCGTGACGACGACGACTGGGATGTTGGCTCGCTTGACGGATTGCATCGGAAGAGGAGATTAGGCGGCGAAGCCGAAGTAGCCGAGCATTTTCACGATGAACGCCTTGAGGTCCTTGCGCTCGACGATCTTGTCTATGAACCCGTGCGCGAGCAGGTACTCGGCGCTCTGGAAGTCCGGTGGGAGCTTCTGGTGGATCGTGTTCTCGATCACGCGGCGTCCGGCGAATCCGATAAGTGCCTTCGGCTCGGTGATGTTGATGTCGCCCAGCATCGCGTACGAGGCTGAGACGCCGCCCGTGGTGGGATCTGTCAGCACGCTGATGTAGGGAAGGCCCGCCTCCTTGAGGCGGCCGACTGCGGCGGAGGTCTTGGCCATCTGCATGAGCGAGAGGATCCCCTCGTGCATGCGCGCGCCGCCGGAGGCGCTGCAGAGGATGAGCGGACGCCGTTCCGCGATCGCCTGCTCGCACGCGCGGGCGATGCGCTCGCCCGTGCCGGTGCCGAGCGACCCGCCCATGAACGCGAAGTCCATCACGCCGAGCATAACGGGGATGCCACCCATCTTGGCGGTACCGACGACTACGCTCTCCTTCTCGCCGCTCTTTGCAATCGTCGCGTCGATCTTCGTCTTGTACGCGCCCGTGGCGTCGTGAAAGTCGAGGTGGTCGGAATAGCTCACCTCGCGGAACACCTCCGTGAACGATCCTTCGTCCGCAAGCTGCGCGATACGCGCACGCGCGCCGAGGCGCCCGTGGTAGTTGCACACGGGGCAGATGGCATTGTTCGCCTTCCACTCGTCCTTCGCAATGTAGCTCTTGCAGCGCGGACACACCTGCCACAGCGCCTTTGTCGGCGGGATATTCGCCGCCGTTTCCGATTTCTTGAACCAGGCCATTTCTTCTACCTTTTCCTTTCTGTAAAGTTCTAACCTTCCGTCGGCATGCCCCACTCGTCGAGGCGCGACTTTATCCAGTCGAACGACGCCTGCTGCGTTTCCTTCGACTTGCCGGTGAGGACTGGCCCGCACGAAATGCGGATCGTCTTCGAGGGGTCAACCGTGCCAAAGTCCTTGAACCAGCCCTTCGCGCCGGGGCGCGTAGGTTCGATGTCCGTCTTCACGGCGATCGGCACCACTGGCACTCCGGCCTTCTCCGCGAGCTTCGTGCCGATGGAGCTCCATCCCTTGCGGGCAAACACGGGCTGTCGGGTACCCTGTGCGTATATGTGGATAGAGATGCCCTTCGCGATGCGCTCGCATCCCACATTGAAAATGGTCATCAGGTCTTCCCGCGGCGAAGTGCGCCCGATGGGAATCAACCCCATGTGCGCGGCGGCGCGCGTGAGGAACGGCAGGTGCGAAAGCGACTGCTTCACCACCGTGCCGATCGGACCGTAGGTGAGCAGCACGAACGGCAGCATCACCGTCTCCAACGTGCTCATGTGGTTCGCGAGATACACGACGGGGCCGTCGTAGTTTTTGCGGTTTTCCCATCCGTCCATGAGCACGTCCGTACCGTATTTCTCGGCCTTCTGGAGGGAGGCGAAACAGTAGTGCGCCCACTTGTCCGTATCAAGCCGCCTGAGCGCCTCGCTTACGGCGCACTTTGGAAAGACACTGAACACGCTCCATGTGAAACCAAGCGTGGTCATCCAGCCTTTTTTACGCGGAACCGGGGCCTTTCGATCGGGCGCGGTGCGGTACCCGCCCGTCCGAAGCAGCTCCTCGCGAAACATCTCCAATGTAGTACGCTTCATTACGTCTACCGAAATCAGTCCTGTGGCTCCTGCTGCTGCGGCTCCTGCGGCGGCGGCGATTGCGGCGGCGGTGACTCCGCAGCCTGACGAGCGGCCTCCGCCGCGGCCTTCTCCTTCTCCTCGCGCTGACGGCGCAATTCCTCCTGTATCTGCATTAGCTGGGCAAGCTGCGCCTTGCGCTCCTCGGCGGCCTGTTCGCGCTCCTGCCTCTCCTGTTCGCGCTCCTGCCTCTCCTGCTCGCGATCCCGTTTCGCCTGCTCGGCCGCCTGACGCTGCTGCTCAGCCTCGACCTGCATCTGCTTGAGCCGCTCCTGACGGCGCGCGCGGGCCACGTCAAGCCCTGACATGCCTTCCATCGCGTCACCGGGAGGAGGAGCACCAGCTGCAGCTGGCCCGGCACCCACAAGCATCGGCGGACGCCTCAGGCCAAACATCATTCCCGAACGCGATCCCGGGCCAGGCCCCGACATCGGACCCGATCCCGGACCCTTCGCGGCCTCCTCGCCCTCCTTCTTCGCATCGGGCGCCCCGCTCCCACCGCCCAGCAGTAGCGTGGCCTCCACCCCATCCTTCGACAATCTTGCCGTCAACTTCTCCGGATCTGCATCTACAACCTGCCACTCGCACCCCTCGCGCTTCTCGCCGACCTCCAGCAAGTAGTTCCGCGGAGGCTGTACGGATGAATCCGTGAAACCCACGTGGATTTTGCCCGATGGCGTCACATTCAGCACGGAAACGCGCACGGACGAAATTATCTGCTGCTCCACTACGCTCGCCTCAGCTGCCGTTTCCGCACCGTCCCCAGCCCCGTTCCTGACGTCAGAAAGACCTCCCGGCGAGTCTGGATCGAACCCTGGCGGCGGACGCCCGAACGGACTCCGGTCCATAATCGTCTTAAAACGCTCGAATCCAGGAACCACAACCGCCTGTTCGACTGGCTCGTCCACGTCTTCCGCAGGAACGGTCGCGTCTGCCGTAGCAGTATCGGGTTCAAGAGCAGTCGCGTCTGCCGTAGCAGAATCGGGTTCGAGAGCGGTCGCGTCTGCCACAACCGGAACGGGATTGGTCACGCTTACCACAACCGGAGCGGGATTGGTCACGCTTGCCGCAGCCGGAGCAGGGTCGGGAACAGTCACACTTGCCACGAAGGGAGCGGGATTGGTCACACTTGCCACGACGGGGGCGGGATTGGTCACGCTTGCCACGACGGGAGCGGGATTGGTCACGCTTGCCACAGCCGGAACGGCGTCCTCCGCCATAAGCATGGATGCCATACAGGCGCAAGTTACAATGTAGTTGCAAATTTTCATGGCACTATTTTACCACATTTCTGCGGAATAGGAAACATGAACAGGCCGGAAAGAAAAAAAATCTTTGCTCCGGCGAAAAACCTGCCGCTGCCGCCTGCTCACCAAAAGTCGCCGCCGTACACGTCTCACCAATCGAAGCGCGCAGGTAGGCGTAGTCCTCCCGCGCGCCGCCGGCGAACAGACGCGCAATGCACGCCATCCATGCCGCAGTCGCCGCCGCAAGAATTCGGAAACGCGGCCTGAACAGCTCCAGCACGAGCAGATGCCCGCCCGGCTTGAGCACGCGCGACACTTCGCGCAGCGCCGCCGCACGGTCGGGAAAGTTGCGGAAACCGAATGCGCACAGTACGGCGTCAAACGAGCCCCTCGCGCACGCGAGCGCGCGCGCGTCTTCTTCTTTAAGGACGATCCGTCCCTTCAACCCCGCCGCTTCGACCTTGCCCCGCCCTACGTCCAGCATCGCCGACGTGAGGTCCACGCCCGTCACATGCGAGTCCGGGAACCGCCGCGCGGCAGCGATGGCAAAGTCCGCCGTACCCGTCGCAAGGTCGAGGATGCGGTGCGGCGAAGGCGAGGTTCGCGCAAGGCACGCAAGGGCCCGCTTCCGCCAAACAACGTCAAGTCCGAGCGACTGCGCCCGGTTGAGCCGGTCGTACATCCCCGCAATGCGGGTGAACATCCCGCGCATTCGCGGCGCGGACGCCTGGATGTCACCGGGCGAAGGCATGAAGGTGCAGGTACCAGTTGACGACGCGCGGCCCCCAGAACATCCACGTCACTGCCCCCAGCGCGAGGAACGGCCCGTACGGAACCGCCGTGAAGCCGCCGAGCTTTGCCTTGCCGCGCAGGATGAGGAGTCCGCCCGCAAGCGCGCCCACGAACGACGAGACGATTACCGTGAACAGCACCGCCACCGGACCGAAGAACGCGCCCACCGCGCCGAGCAGCTTCACGTCGCCAAACCCCATCGCCTCTTTCTTGAACGCCTTCGAGGCCAGCCAGCTGAGCGCCCACAGGCCGAAGAACCCCGCCGATAGACCTCCAAGCGACCAATAAAGCGCGGTCAGGCCGTTCGTCTCGCCCTGTAGCTCCGGCACGAGGTAGCTGAGCGGAACGCCGAGCAGCATGCCGCCGATCGTCACGCGGTCTGGCAGATAGAAGTGCTCGAGGTCGATGAAGGATCCGAGGATCAGTCCGGAGAAGACGAGCCAAAAGACAGGCACCGCCCATACGACGAGAAGCGGCTGCAGGCCAAGTACGGTAGGCGCGTGCAGGAAGAACCCGGACGCCCACTGGAGGTAGGCAAGCAGGAAAAGGACGCCTCCCAGCAGCTCAACCACCGTGTAACGCGCGGAAATCGGCTCGTGGCAGTTCGCACACCGTCCTCGCAGCGCAAGCCAGCTGAGAACAGGGATGTTTTGGTACCAGCGGATGCGCGCGTTGCACTTCGGACAGTGCGACGGCGGCCACACCACGGATTCCTCGCGCGGCAGGCGCCAGATGCAGACGTTCAGGAAACTCGCGATGCAGCACCCTATCCCAAACGCGAAACAGGCGAACGTCAGAAAGTAATAGAAGGCCCTGTCCATGGCGGTTCCTCGTCAGTCGCCCTTCCGCACCGTCACGGTGCGCGCGTCGGCGGACGCTGCGCGGCGGTTCCAGTCGCGGAGGAACGGATAGTAGTCCGCCGTGAGCATCACCGCCTTTGTACGGAACGCCTCGCGCTCCACGGTCACGACCAGGCGTCCGTCCCGCACCTTCGACGAGGCCTTGTGCGTGAGCCACACGTTCTTCGGGTCGAGCGGGTTGCAGAGCTTCAGTTCGGACGGCAGATGCTCCACCTTCGTGTAGCCCTTGGGGAAGGTGATCTCGTACACGTCGGAAGACCACGACTTGCCGTTCACCGCAATCGGCGACTTGCGCACTGGCCCCCCGAGCGAGAAGAGCTCGTCACCGAAGTCGGGGATGCGCAGCGTCAGGCTGTCGCCCTTCGCCACCGCGTACTCAGGCGCGTATGCGGAGAAGGTCATCTTCGCGGGATACGACTCGACGTCAGTCTCAAGTTCGCGCGTTGAAGTGGCGTTCTGCGCGAGTTTCGAGAGAACCTTCTGGTAGAAGCGGCTGCGCATCTCGGGCAAGACTTCCGCAAAATTCTTGCGGAAATCGCCGACGCCCGCACCCCACGAGAGGCTTTCCACGTCGAAATCCACCGCACCGTTCTCGCGCACGGACATCTTGCATGTGTATTTCGCCGACGTACACCATGTGAAGTTGGTCGGGGCGGGCGGAGCGGACGCACACCAGGTCCACGGCGCCCACCAGGACGACGGCGGCGCAACGGTCTTAGGCGTCGTGATCGTCCCGAACTCGTCAGCCACCGGATCGTAGTACGAGCAATACGCGCGGGACGATGTCTCCGCCGGAGTGTATTCGTTCTCTGTCCCGATCCAGAAGGTACGCCCTTCCGCCTCGACGCGCACGAGGAGCGTGCCGAAACTCTCTGGCTTCGGCACGTTCCGGCGCGAGGCGACCGTGCCCTTGAAACCACGCACGTCATTCGCCGCCATTACGAACGACGGATCGAACCCGGCCGCCTCAAGCATCGTGAACAGCACATTCATGCGGTCACCGGTCGATGCATAGCCGTCCGCGAGGGCGCGATCCGGCGCAGAAAACGCGATGTCGAAAGGAAGCTCGAAGAGCCCGGGCCCAGCGGTGCGCAGACGGCGCATGAGCATGCGGATCGCCTTGATCTTCTCCTGCGGCGTGCGGCAGTCCTTGACAGCCTTGCGCGCGGCCTCTCGCACCGCGTCGCTGCCCTCGCCGCGTGCGCGGGCAAGGGCGTCCACGAGCGCGCGCCCCGTCTCGTGCCAGTCGGCGGCGGACACGTTAACGTAGGGACGCCACATCGACGCAGGCGGCTGGGACGGTTCGTTCGGCACGCGCGGAGGGTTCTTGCGCGTCCAGCGGTGTACGCCGTTCGTGCCGCTGTCTTTGAGGTCCTTCTGCTTGATGCGGAAGCGCATTCCCTCTGGGACATGCAGCTCGACCTCGTCGAATTCATCTGGGTCGGATGCGTCAAGGGTGAAGAGTCCCGTGTAGGGGACGGGGGCGTTCGTGACAGTCCTCGCCACCGTCGCGCGGATCACGCTGCCCACCTCGACGCCCGGCAGGTTCACCACGAGCTTCTTAGACGCTGGATAGCGCGAGGCGGAGGCGACCCAGTCCGCATCCATGAGGTTAACCTCCTTCGGCGTGAGCTTGCGCACCACCCCGTTGCGGTTTGAGACGCTTGCCTCGATCACCTCCACGCGGCGCGTGGACGGGCTGTAGTTGTAGGTCATCTCCGCCGCGCCCTTCTTGCCCTTGTAGGTCAAAACCTCCTTGACGAATGTGTTCGTGGAGACCCAGCTCGTGGGAGAGGTGAAGTGCGTCACTGTGCGGTCCTCTATCCAGCGAAGATTGGCGTTTTCGCTCTCCAGCGACGCGAAAACGGGGTTTTCGCGCTCCACCGTCTCCGTCTCCTGCCGGTCGCGGCGGAGCGCGTTATACGCGGGCACCTCGAACGTCACGTCATTCACGTACATCTTGCGGGACGCGCGCAGCATTCCGTCCTTAACCGTGCATTCGCGGGTGAACTGGTAGCCGTCCTTGCCGATCGAACACGCGCCAGGAAGCGAAACGGGCGCGCCCACGGATTCGCCGAGCGACACCCGGACCGTCTCCTCCACACCCGCCGTTGAAAAGATTTGTAGCGGGAAACGGCGCTTCTCAAGGGATGTAGAACCGTCCAGCAGCATGTTCGCGAGGTTGAGTCGGCGCGTGATGAACGGAAGCGACAGCGTACTGCGCGTCTTCCCGCACAGCACCGCCTCTGGGAAGCGGGCGACCGTCTTGGCCGTCAGGCGCGTCTCGGTGTCGCGCAGGTCTTCTGGACTGACTTCAACCGAAAGCAGCTCCGCACCAGGCGCAACGGCGCGCAGATAACCCTCGAACATCCTGCGGCGCTCCTGCGGCGTGCGCCTGAGGAACGAATGGCGGAAGACGGTGTCGTTGACGCCGCCGAAGTCAAACGACGTCGTGAGAAGCAACGCCCCGTCCGCCTCAAGCGAGCCTTCGGAGGCAATCTTCAGCGTGTTCTTCTCCGCAGACGGAACTGGCGACGTGAGGAGCGTCTCGCCGTCAGGACGGGCGACTAGATACGAGCGGTTCGAGAGGTATGAGGGAAGCAGGTCGTGCGTAGATTCGTCCGTTGGATCCATGAGGCGGTACTTCCTGTTGCCCTCGTCCACCGCTACGATCGCGTGGTTGAAGAACGGCCAGGGCACGGAGGCGTCCATCTTCGCACCGGCGTGGATCAACACGGGGTAGGCGTTGAATCCAGCGATACGCAACATTTGCACGAGAAGCGCGGCCTTGTCGCGGCACACGCCGTAACGGTTCTCGAACGTGATGTGTACGTCGTGCGGCTCGTAGCCCGGCGCCCCCTCCTCCATCGTGATGCCCATGTAGCGCACTTCCTGCGACACGAACTTGAACAACGCGCGCATCTTCGCCTCGCCCGTGGAGCAGTCCTTCACGATGCGCTTCACCTCGTTCGTCACCGCCGGAGTGGAGGTGACGAGATGCGGCAGGCTGATGTTCCAGTACCAGCGCGAGACCGTCTCCCAGTCCTTGGCCGTGGAAATCCTGAGCGCCTGCACGCACGTGGCAAGCGGCGGCATGTCCGGTTCCGGGAACGCCTGCGGCACGTCGCACACGTCCCACCGGAGAAGCGTGCGGCCGTTGCCGAGCGGACGGTCCTTCGCGCGCACCACGGTTTTCCCGAACGGATGGCGCACGTTGGCGTGGCGCACGGGGTTGGAATCAGGCTGATCGACCGTATAAACGGTGGATACAATCGGCGACGTGAGCTCGAAGAGCTGCATGTCCGCCCAAGTGCCCGTCATGCGTGCCTTTTTCGTGCGACGCGCGTAGCGGATGTGGCGGATTTCGCCCACGGCAAGCCCGGAAACCACGCAGGACATCGTCTTGTCGAGCGGATCCACGATGTTCGCGCTGAGGGAGGAGTTGTCGGTGGCGACCTTGAGAGTCTTCTCGAAGTCCACTTTGCGCACCTTGCCGTCCACGCCGACGATCTCGACGAGGAAAATCTTCGCGTCGCCGTAGCGTTCCGAGAAATCAAGCGAAACGGCCGCCGTCGAACGCCGCCCCTTCTCAGTGAGCACCTTGATCCATTCGTCGTCCCACGAGATCTGCGTGCCGTCCGGCTCGTAGGCAACGTGGATGCGGTCGTCCACCACCACGCGGTCGGCGTCGGGGAAAAGATCGGTCGTGGCCTTGGACGCGGCGGCGATGACCGCCGCCTGATCGGCAAGGTACGCAGCGGGCATGTCGGGGATTTCCGAAGCGCCAACGGCACCCGCGAAAAGGCCGATTAATCCGAACAGCCCCCACTTGAATTGACGTTTGTCATTTGTGAACAATTGCGGCATTTGCCACTTGTGAACAATCTTTTTCATGTTGTCCTTTGGTTTTATGGTTGGTTTGTTAAAGGTTTTTCGGCTCCTCACTTGCAGAAGCACACGACGAGCAGTCCGGCGATGAAGCAGTACGGTCCGAACAGCCAGAACCCGCGTCCGCGCAACGTACGCAGGAGGATGGCAAGCGAGAAGTAGCCCACGACTGCGGCCACGACCGCCCCAAACGCGACGACACCCCAGGATGGTTCGCCCACGAGTTCCTCGGGAGTTGCCTTGACGGCCTTGAGGATGTGGAGCAGGGCGTCGCCCGCAATGAGCGGCGCGCTCATGAGAAACGAGAACTCGGACGCCGCCTCAGGCGACACTCGCCCCGCGCGCGCCGCCGCGAGGGTCATGCCGCTGCGGGAGACGCCAGGCAGGATCGCGATGGCCTGTCCGCACCCCATCAGAAAGGCACGGAGGAATCCCACCGCGTTTGTACCGCGCGGCAGGAAGCGCGTGCCTGCCAACACCGCACCCGTGAACATCAGGAGCGCGCCCACCATGCGCGCGTTCTCGAACATGTCGTCTATCGACTTCTTGAACGGGAAGTAGATGGCCACGGCGGGCAAGGCTGAGACTATTATCTTCGCCACGTACCCCCAGGCCTCGCGTCGTCGCTCCGCGTCCGCCGCGAACAGCCCCGTGAAAATGGACGCAATCGGACGTCGGTAGAACACGAATATGGACGCGAGCGTGCCCACGTGCAGGAACACCTCCAGCCTCATGCCGGGCGGGTTCATGCCAAGCAGATGCTGCCCGATCACAAGATGCCCGCTGGACGAGATAGGAAGGAACTCGGCCACGCCCTGTAGTATGGCCAAGACAGTCACATCAAAAAACTCTTTCATCTGTGCATTTCGCTCTGGTTTTCTTCGATTTTCGCCTTCGTTTCTAGCAAGCCATCTGGAAAAACGACCATGCGGCTTGTGAAATTGCCATACATTCTACCAAATCCGGCGGCGATATGGTATAATTATCGCATGTTCAAAGCACTCATTTTGTCCATCGGTCGCGTACCGCTCGTCTGGCGCATCCTCGCCGGGTTCGCGTTAGGCATCGTCGGCGGGCTTCTGGCGCAGCGGAGTTTATCCCCTGACGCGCTTTCGCACATCCTCCCAGTACTCGCGCCGTTCGGCGGCGTGCTGGTGGCCATGCTCAAGATGGTCGTCTACCCAATCATCTTCTTCTCGCTCGTAATGGGAGCGGCGAGTCTGCCGCTGAGGCAGTCCGGCAAGGTCGGCGGCACCGTACTCGTGTGGTACGCACTCACCTCGCTCGTGGCCGCCGTGCTCGGCGTGGCGCTCGCGCTCGCGCTCAACCCGACCATGACCCAGGCCGGCACGGCTGCCTCCGCACACGCCGCAGCCGCGCAGGAAATGCTCGGCAGGTCGCAGGGGGGCGGCACGTTCGCGGCGTTCTTCCTCGGACTCTTCGTCAACCCCTTCGAAGCGCTCGCGCGTGGAAGTTTCCTCCCGATCATCGTCTTCTCCATCCTCGTGGGCATCGCCGCGCGCTGTCTGCTGGATAG
Source organism: uncultured bacterium (assembly GCA_902779075.1). Next base: position 15,965 of record CACZAK010000052.1, read on the forward strand.
CGGGGACGCCAAGGCCGAAGGACCCGTACGCGCCCTCCTCACGGTCTGCGACGGCGCCCAGCGCGTCGCGTTCAAGCTGATCGACTGGGTGATGCTCTACTTCCCCATCGGCGTGTTCGCGCTCACGTTCACGAACTTCGCGGAGAACGGTCCGCTGCTCTTCGGACCATACCTCCGGATCGTGTCGTGCGTGCTGGCATGCGTGCTGGTGATGATTTTCGTCGTGTACCCTGCGGCCATCGCAATTTTCCGTCGCGAAAACCCCTTCCGCGTGCTTGCGCGCCTGCGCGGACCGATACTGACCGCTTTCGTGACGCGCTCGAGCGCCGCGACGCTGCCCGTGAGCTTCCGCGCGATGGACGAGGCGGGCGTACCGCGCGCCATTTCCTCCTTCTCCCTTCCGCTCGGCGCCACGGTGAACATGGACGGCGTGTGCGTGCATCTCCCCGTGTTCGCGATCCTCGCGGCAAACATGTTCGGCCTGGAGCTCACGGCCGTGCAGCTTCTCACGCTCGTCGTCTCCGTGATGTTCGCCTCGGTCGGCGCAGGCGGCGTGCCTGGCGGCTCGGTGTTCCTGCTCTTCATGGTGCTCGACAACATGGGCCTAGCGCCGGACCAGACGGCGATGATCGTCGCGCTCGCGCTCGGCATCAACCCGATCCTCGACATGTTCGAGACGTGCTGCAACGTAACGGGCGACAACGTGTGTACCTACGTCGTCGGAGCTCCCAAATGTGAACAATCAAATCATTGAAAACGCAATAGAAATAGAAAGGTTAACATGACATTCTGGTTCTTCGTTCTTGGCGTGCCGTTGTTCGGCTACGGTCTTTTTACGGTGCTCAAACCGCAAATGGCCACGCGCTTCCTGCTCGCGTTCCCGCGTAACCGCGTGGCTGCACAGGTACTGTGCGCAGCCGCGTGGCTGTGGACGGCGTATGAGATTGACACGATAGGTATCGAGGTGTTCGACCGTATCGTGCGTCGCTTGTGGTTCTTATCGTCCGATATTCCGGGGATGGTGTGGATTCTTGCGATTATACTCACAATCCTCACATGCCTCTGGATGGAGAACCTGCTCACGCTCCGCGCCCTCAGCGCGCTGCTGATGCTCTTCCCGGCGGAACTCTTCCCGGCAGTGCGCCTTTGCGACACGTCCTGGCGCCTAACGCTTGTCGTGTTCGCCTATATCTGCGCTGTCATCGGAATGGTCGGCATGTTCTATCCGTGGCACCTCCGCCGTCTGCTCACATGGCGCGCCGAGAAACCGTCGCGCGTCCTAGCCTTCGGCGCCACCTACCTCGCAATCGGCGTCCTCTTCCTAGTGCTAGGCACCCTCAGCGCCACCCACGTAATCTCCTAAGTCGCTGCTCAAAAACAAGTCGTTTCTTGCTTTCTCTGCGCTCTCAGCCTCTCTGCGCCTCTGCGTGAACCTTTAACGCCTACTCGTCAAGCTCCAAGGTCGCTTCGTAGCCGCGCAGGACGTCGGGCAGGGGAATCGGATAGATGCCCATCGACTGCAACTGCGCGTTCGCCTTGAGCCAGTAGCCGTATGCCTCCGCCTTGTCGAGCATCTTTCCAGATGCGGGGGAACAGAGACGGGCGAGGTGCCTCTCGGCTTTCTCCCGATAGGAAGCTTCAAGTTTCTGACGCCGTGCCAGTGCTTCGAGGTAGCCGTCGATGTCGCCGCCATCCGAAAGGTAAACGCGAAGATCGCTCTTGATTTTTGCGACGATGCGTTTGAGGTCTGCCGTCTCGGTGAAGTCCGCCTCCGCAATGCGGATCGGCTGGCGAAGCGACGCCTCGAATTCTGCGTCTGTTGGACGTGGGCCGTTGAGCACGGGGACAGGCCGCCCCGGCTCGGCAAACGCCGCCATGAGCCGCTCTGCGGCGTTTGTGAACGCCGCAGCGGCGGCTTCGACGCGCTGGCGGTCGCCGTTGATCGTCTGACGAGCCAGCGGCCTTGCGTTGCGGTAGGCGACAGGCTGCGGAGACGCAACCGTCGGCGGTGACGGTACGGTAGGGTCGCCGTTCCCTGCCGACGGCCGCCGGGTGAAGTGTCCCACCAGATACACGGCAATCCCTGCTGTGAGCGCGGCAACGATGGCGGAAACAACCACCACGCGCTTTCGGACACCGCGCACTTCGCCGTTCGCCTTCGAGCCGTCGGCGGCGACAACCTTGATCGCCTTTATGCCCTGTGCGCGCAGAGTCTCGAACACCTCTTCGCGCGAAGAGGCGTTCATGGAATCCTCATGTCGGACTCCGTCGCTCGTCCTATATACGTAGGTGAACTTCACAAGTATGCAGGGGAATTGGAAACTGGGAATTGGGAATTGGGTGGAGGGGTGGAGGAAGATTGGGAATTGGGAACTGGGAATTGGGAATTGGGTGGAGGAGTGGAGGAATTCGGGCGAGAGAGTTTTTGAATCATCGCAAAAAGCATCTTGCTGATGTTGCGAGTCGTATCATAAACATCCTCTGGGACTTTAACATAGTTGAACCGCTCGGCTAATTCAAGTTGAGTGCGGACCTCGGAGACCGAACCTCTAGCAATAGAAAGGAATCGAGCATATTCGGTACGGGAATTACGACCATTGCCCTCTGCGATATTTGATGGAATGGAAACGACAGCACGTCGCAACTGATCTGCAAGTGCAAATCTTTCCTCTGCCGGAAATTTACGCACAAGGCCATAAACCTTTTCGCAAAGGTTCATCGCCATCTGCCACACATTCAGATCTTTATAATCTCTAACCATCCTACTTTCCATTCCTACTTTCCAACTCCCAATTCCCAATTCCCAACTCCCAATTCCCAATTCCCTACAACCTCTTCGGAGAAGGTATAGGCAGGGCGTTTGCGGGGCCGCGTTCCTTGCTGGCGTTGATGTCCTCCCAAATCGCCTTCTGGACTGCGTTCGTGGGGGCGGGCGCCCAGCCCTCGCGGCACGCCTTGCGGTAGGTCGATTCGATGTAGGGGATCACGCCAAGCTGCTTGAGGTAGGGCGAGCAGCGGTTGATCACGTCAATCGGAAGCTCCGCGACAGGCGAATCGTCGAGCTGCGTGGGGTTGCCGATGAAGCCGGTGAGCGGGTTGTTGTATTCGCTTCCGATGCCGCCGCAGAGGTAGCAGAACGCGCGGAGCAGTTCCATCTGGGTGCGGCTCTTCACGTTCTTGTCCTTGAACTTGCCGATGTTGACCTTAGCCCACTTGTCCTCCGGCGCGACGAGTATTGCCGGGTCGGTCGCGTTGTCAACCACGATCACCACGGCCTTCGCGTCGTTGCCGAGAAGGTACTTGTTCACGTCCGCCACGTCCTCCGCCTTCGCGTCGAGCGTGTCGATCCTCACGCGCAGGAACTTGCCGAGCACGTTCATCGTCTTGGCAATGTCCTTTGTCTCGACCGTCTGCTGGAGGTTCGCATAGACGATGCGCCCCTTGCCCTCTGTCTTGCGGACGATTCCGCCCGCGTAGGCGATGCGCTCCGCCCGCTGCTTTGCGCGGTACGCCTCGCGCTGCTCCGGAGGCAACGCCTCCAATGCGGCCTTGCGCTTTGCGTAGAACGCCTTAAGCTCGTCCTTGGTCATCTGGTTCATGGGCTTTTCCATGACCGGAATCGTGGGAAACTCCGGGTCCGGGGCCCCGAACGACATTGCCGCGCACAGTGCGGCGGCAGCGATTAATAGTAGTTTTTTCATTGTTTGTTTTCTCCGTTGTTTATCGTTTCTCCGCTGGCGGTTGTTTCTCCGCTGGCGTCAGCGCCGCCGTTGGCTGCGGCCTCCGCCTCCTTAGCCTCGCGCATCTTGCGGTATCGTTCGAGCTGGTAGTAGGTTGCTTTCGGAACCTTGAGGTGCGAGCAGCCCTTGTTTTCCAGCATCTTGTTGCATCCCTCGATGAACTTGTCGTATTCTTCGGCGGTGTATTCGCCGCTCTTGCGGATTTTGCGCAGCTCCTGTTCGAGGTCGCGCTTGTACTGTCCCATCTCAATCAACTGGTCGAACTGCTCCTGCATGACCTGTCCGAAAGTCTTGTTCTCCTCGCGCATGATCTTCTGAATCTCCGTCTTGATCTCGCGCACCTGTTCGCGGAGCTGACGGTTGTACTCGTTGTCCTGGCCCTCGGCGAGGGCGACATCTTCCGTGAGGGACTTCTCGAAGTCGCGTCCGATCTTGTCGAAGCGCAGACCGCCCTCGATCTGGTCGCCAGGGGTGATTTCTAGGAACCCGCCGATGAGGTCGTCGCTGTCGTACTTGAACTTCTGCGGCGGCTCGGGCTTGCGGGGAATCACGCGGCGAGGATACTTCTTCGCGGTGGAGGGCGCGAGGCGCGGATTCGGCTTGGGGGCTTCCGGTTCCGGCTCGACCTTCGTCTCTACTACGGTGACCGGCGCGGGTTTTTCCACCTTATCCGTATCGACGGCGGGCTTGGGAGGCTTCGGTTTCGCCGGCTTGACCTCCCTGACGCGCTTGGGCTTTGCTTTTCCCTCGTCCTTGGGCGCGGGAGTACCGTCCTTGAAGAAGAAGCACGCGCCGATGGCCAACGCGACCACGGCGATTCCCGCGACGATACCGCGCGCAGCCGACGGTGACCTACCGCCAGACGCCTTGCTCGCCTTGCCCTCGTGAACGGCAATGGCGGAAATGCCGCGTTTCTTGAGTTCAGCCCACACGGCGGCCTTGTTGGGAACGTCAAGTTCAAGCGACTTCATCTCGCCGGACTTGTCCCTGTATGTGACGTTAAAAATCATTCTACAATTCTCCGCTGATGAATGTGGCCGCTCATTATATCATTTTTATCGGATTTTTGGTAGATGGCAATCTGATAGAAAAAAACGCGCCCTCCTGGTCGCACCCCGTCGCTCCCGCCCCCGCCGCCCCCAGTTGTCCTGTGCCGGGCGATATCATCGCCCGGTTCTTCGTTTCACCATCCCCCACTAATTCCCACTAAATTTCCAATCTTTGTTGATTTCCGCACCGGAAATAGTACAATACTTGCATCGGTAAAAATCCGAAGTTGAACCCCGTATTTTGACAGATGTCAAGACTGATGGTTGAATGGATGAAGACGATGGCGCACGAGTACGCCGTTATATCGATCATGGGGCTAAGGCAGTCCGGGCGACGCCCTGCCGAAGATTTCGTAGCGGGTACGGGCCCTGTCAATGCTCTTCGGTGGCCTCTTTGATGAGGGTATTGAGGGGTTCACCGTTCTCCAGGAGGAAGTTGCGAAGGTCGTCGTTGACTTCGGTCAGCGTGGTCGGATTACCTGCGGTGCTGCATTCGGCGAGTCTATCCTCCCAGCCCTCGATCTTCTTGAGGATCTCGGTGGCGACTTCCTGATCGATATTGTAATAATCTGCCAAGAGGGAGGCGAGCGTGCTGAGGTTCCGCTTCGCGATGTTTTCGCGGGATTCGTGGGAGGGCTCTTCCTTGATTTCGATGCGTTCGTGGATGGCGTGGGCCTTGCGATGGGCTGTGTTCTGTGTGATCTTGGGCTGGATGATGTTGGACTGCGAGAGGTCTAAGTCGTCGTCCTCGATACTGTTTTCGTTCATGATGTTGCCGGACGAATTGGACTTCTCCGGCTTGGACCTTAGGGTGATGTCGTCGGAGTTGTCATCGCCGCCGACCAATTTGACTTCGAGGGCCGCGATGTTGTTGAGCAGAGCCTGGGAGTGATCGAGACGCGCCTGGAGTTGTTCGGGAGTGAGGCCGAAGTCGATGCGCGAGCGCTTGCCGTCGTCGACCGTCTCGAAGACGACGTGACCGTCTTCGAGGGCGATGGCCATGCCGGTGGCGCCGCCAATGACGGTCTCCTTGTGTTCGGTGTGGTTCTCGCGTATCCAGTCGTAGCGGGCGTCTTGGTCCTGGAGGCGTTCGAGGGCGGTGGAGAGTTCGTCGATGAACTCGAGGTAGTCCTCGGCGTCCGCCTCCGACAGGCCTTCGAAGGAGGGATTCTTTTTGGTGACGGCCATGGCATCCGACAGTTCGGCGTTGAGCAGGATTCTGGGGGTGCCGCCGGTGCGGTTGATCTCCTCGCGGACGGCGGCGATGTCCCGCTTTTCCTCCACGGAATAGCCGGCGTGGAGCTGGTCGTAGGTCCTGAGCTGCTTGTTCGGCGCACGCCGCGCGTTGAGGGCGGTGATGTTGGCGTCGATGAGCTCGCGGACTTGCTGGCGGGTGAGAGGCGTCATGGCAATGCCGCTGCTCAGCGTGTAGCCGGAGCCGAGGCCGAGGGTCTTGCGGACGGCCTTCATGGCTTTTTTGTCGAGGCCGCCGGCCTCCATCGCCTTGGCGAAGGCGACGCGGATGGCGTAGGCGTCCGTGCCGTCGACGGACTTGTGGTTGAAGATCGTCCAGGTCTTGTGGTTGTTGACGATGTCGAGCTTGCCGGAATCCGTGATGCGGAACTCGCCAGCGTTGTAGGTGCCCTTGGAGAGCTTCTGGAAGTCGTCCAGCGAGAAACGCAACTTGTGGAGATCGAGGGTCTTTTCGGGATCCTTTTCGCTGACCACGGCGCTAAGTCGTCACTCAAAAATAACTTGAACACTAAACGACATTCCGAACTCCGATCCGTGCTATAATATGGGGCATGGAAACTACAGAAAAGACGGTTGG
>CACZAK010000053.1 GCA_902779075.1 uncultured bacterium
GGCGGCGAAACACGTCGGCGAGGTGGGCTGCACTCTGCTGTCCGCAGAGATTGGCTATTTCGGCGAGTGGGGTGTCGGTGCTTTCGACGAGTTTTCTTACTTCGTCGAGGCACGACGTCCGAATTACGTTGCCGACGCTCCTTCCGACTGCGGCGCGGAATCTGGCCTCCAGCGTTCGTGTGGTGATTCCTGCCTCATGTGCAAGCTCGCCAACGCGCATGTTGAATCCATGCGCTTTTCGTATCTTTTCAAGAGTGCCGATGACGAGAGCGTCTTCCGTCTGGAGCTGAAGGGTCGAATCCCTTGTCGCGACAGGAAGCGGGTTGTACAGTGTGATGGACTGAACCTTGCGACCGTTCATCAACGCGTCCAACTTGTGTGCGGCGGTGTAGCCCGCCCGTTCGGCGTCCAGAGGGATTGACGACAGGGGTGGAAGCGTAGTGTCGCAGAGCGTCGAGTCGTTGTTGACTCCGAGAATTGCGACTGAGTACGGAACGGGAATCCCCGACATGAGGCAGGCGTCCGCCACCTGCCGCGCCCGTGCGTCGTGCGGCGCGAACACTGCGACCGGCTTCGGCAGGGATTTGATCCACTCTATGACGGACGGCATCTCAAGCGTCCAGTTCGCCGACGCATGCCGACTCCGTGCGCCTTTGTACAGATTGACTTCGAAGCCGCGTTCTGCGAGCGCCTCAGTGTAGCCGATGCGCCGTCCCTCCGACCAGTTGGGCTCGTCGTTCCACGCCCCGAAGCAGACTACTATGGACGCGTTGGAGGGCCCGATGAATGCGAAGTTCGTGAATTTGCGGGAGAGGAAGTGCTTCGCCGCCATCCGCCCGATTGCCACATTGTCGCATTCCACGCGCGGCAGGCGCGAAATCGGATGCTTCGGGGCGGTGAAGGGCCTCTGCGGATCAAGTATGACCTTCGGGGCGGGGTTGCCCGCAATTTTCTTTGCCTCTTTCTCAGACGGGACTCGTGCGATTATGCCATCGCCGTCCCAGCCTTCCGGAAGCCTCTGGTCGGATATTCCGCCAGATATGTACTCAAGAATCCAGGGACCGTGCTTCTTTGCATAGTGGGCGATGCCGTACAGTATCTGCCGTGACACCTCCAGCGAAGTTTCCATCAACACAGCTACACGCAATGGTTTCATATATGACGAATGGTATCATATTGTGCTTCGGGTTGCAATAGGCGCTCTTCCTAAAAAAGATAGCGTACTTCCGATATAAGATAGTGCGAATGTGTCGTCCGTGGTGTATAATAGCAAGCTGACAATGCGTGTAGAAGATAACGAAATTCAGAACCTGCGACGGGAGGTGCTCGTTGGAGCGCTCATCGCGGGAGTTGTGTCCGTCATGACGGCGCATGCGGACATGTTCGGCTATGTCCGTACGGAAGTCGAGACGGGCCACACCATGCTTGGACGCATTGTCACCGACCGGCCTCGCTGGGTTGTCGACTCCTCCATCGGCTGGCGGACGGAAGACTACGGCCGTGCGGCGTTCAGCGTTTGGACGGCATCCGAACTTTCGCCGCGCTACGACGACGAGCGCCGTCGCCATTTCAACGAGATCGACCCCAAGCTTGGATACGGGTATGAATACGCGCTTGCGGACGGATGGTCGCTGGACTCGCTTGTCGAATTCCAGTATTCCGCGATGCATTACAAGGATGCGCCCGATACGTTCTATCAGTGGATCGGCACCGAGACACTCCGCACTCCATGGCTTGACGTGTATGGCTTCGCATGGGTGGTGACTCATCCCTATCGTGCACCGGCATACCGGATAGGCTTTCGCCGGGAATACGCGATTGCAGGGCCGCTCTCCGTGGAACCACATCTTTATTTCGACCTCGGCCCGGAAAGATGGAACCGTCGGCGCTTCGGCGACGCTGCCGGGGATGCCGACTATCGTTCTGGGTTCAACGCGGTCAATTTCCATCTGCTGTTCAAATGGGCGCTTGCTGACGGGCTTTCGCTCTATGCGGGCGTGCGGCAGTTTGACGCCTTGACGCACGAGGTGCGCCGCCAGACCCGCGCCCGTGCCCGCCGCGACGAGACCGATTTCACGTATTTTGTCGCCGGCCTCGATTGGCGTTTTTGATAAATGTCCCTAACGCTATGGGGTCAGACGCCATCGAGAATCTGCGCAACGGAAATAACGACGGTGAAAAGCCCACTTGTCATGAGAAGAAAAATATGGTACATTATTCGCACGAGTTGTGAGGATTATTATCAATGGATGATAAAGAACGCATAGAAAAACGCGAAAGCATTGCCCAGTGGGTGCATGGACGGCTCATTTCGGGGCGGCCAACATTCACATTGGAAGAGGCAATGTCTGCAACATCATTGCGTCATCCGGCACTTGCGCTTGCATTGCATCGGCTCAAGGCCAGGAAGTTGATTGTCTCTCCGATGCGTGGTTTTTATGTCTGTGTGCCAGATCGTTATCAGCTTCGCGGCGAAGTGCCGCCCAGTTTTTATGTGGACGACCTTATGCGACAACTTGGACGTCGCTATTATCTAGGCCTCACGAGTTCGGCGGCGATTTGGGGTGCTGGTCATCAGCGCGTCCAGAAGGACTTCGCGGTTGTCACCTTGCCGCGTATGCGTGGAGGCGGTCTTGCGCATGGCATGCTCCGCCTCGTCTATCGTGAGCAGATGCCAGAGACGCATATCGTCATCCGCAATGCCGATGGAGGAGTCGTGCGATTTGCAGATGCGGTGCTGACAGCTTTTGACCTGGTGCGGCATGCCGACTTGGTCGGTGGAATGTCTTCGGCGGCTACGATCCTTGCTGAATTGCTTGAGTCGGTTGACTTCGCCGCTTCGTTCGATCTTGGCGCGTTCGTGCCGTGCGTTGTCTGGCAGCGCCTTGGCTACATCTGCGAAAACGTCATCGGTAATAAGGAAAAAGCCGATGCGCTATACGCTGTTTGGCGCTCTCTGGGGTTGCGTGCCGTCAACACGTCGCTCAGCCCGTTTGAACAGCGACGCGACGGCGAGCTCAATCGTCGTTGGCATGTCAAGGTCAACCTGAACCTGGAGTTGGATGATTTATGATAGCTGAACGCTATATTACGGAATGGAGCGACAACTTCCCGTGGACCAAAAACTCGTTTGTCGAACAGGACATGGTGATCTGCCGAGCGCTGGTGGATATCTTCAGCGATCCGTATCTCTCTAATGCGCTGGCTTTTCGCGGCGGTACGGCAATTCATAAACTTCATTTTAGCCCTCAGGTGCGCTATAGCGAGGACATCGATCTCGTGCAGGTGGAGCCGGGACCAGTGAAACCAATCACGGAGCGGCTTAGTGAAGTGTTGTCCTGGCTGCCTCGCATGACGTCGGAGATACGGCGTTTTGGCTTTCGGATGAAATTCCGCTACGAGAGCGAGATTGCGCCGATAGAACCGATGCGTCTCAAGGTGGAAGTGAACACGTTCGAGCATTTCTCCGTCCTGGGATATGTCACGATCCCGTTTTGCATGAAGAGCAGTTGGTACTCAGGAGCGTGTGAGCTTAAGACATATTCGCTTAACGAGTTGATGGGGACTAAGCTTCGCGCGCTATACCAGAGGAAGAAGGGGCGTGATTTGTTTGATCTTCACCTTGCGCTGCCGCGCGTTGACTTGCCGACTGTTGTGCGTGTTTGGCGCGAATATATGGGATTCCGTGGCGGTGAGATTCCGACGGCTAAGCAGTTTATCCTGAATATGGACGAGAAGATGTGCCTGAACGACTATCTGGGTGACGTTGATCCACTCTTGAGGCGCGGGGTCACGTTCAATCCCCACGAAGCCTACTCGGCATTCAAGGAGATTGTCTTGCCGCACATCTGAATCTCCCCAGAAAGTTATCTAGACAACCGAGGCCTTTGGGCTGTCTATTTGGTATAATCCACCCAAAAGGTAAATTATGAAGACAGTCTTGTTTGCACTGGTTGCCGCGCTGTCGGCCTTTGCGTCGCAGTGCCGTGCGTCTGAGACGCCTGACGACTTCCTGCCGTGCGGCAGTTTGACGCCTTGACGCACGAGGTGCGCCGCCAGACCCGCGCCCGTACACGCCGCGACGAGACCGATTTCACGTATTTTGTCGCCGGCCTCGATTGGCGTTTTTGATGTGCTTCCTAAAAAAGATAGTGCACTTCCGATTTAAGATAGTGCGAACTCGGCATGAGTGTGATATACTTTGTGCCATTGTGGATCGCGAGGGAGAAAGAAAAAGGGAGAAATCGTGAAAATCGACAAGTACATAAAGGCGGCGGCGGTGCTGGCGGCCGTTGTGGTTTCAGGCTGTCAGACGCCTGAACCGCCGAACGAGTGGTACAAGAAACTTCCAAATCCCGAGGGACATCGCGTGCGATTGGTCCTTTTTATAATTGTCGCTTTGCAGTTCTCAACGGTTGCATATTCGGCAACACAGTTGCCGTCTTTCTCCGCGCCATACGATTTTGGCATTGGCAAGCGGATTGAGTCGCTTGCAGCAGTCGCTGGGCCAGACTGGCGAGAGGTGGCCGAGAAGAACCGCAAGCCGGAACTGAAGTACTTGTCAAAAGCGCAGATAATCGCCTTGATGCAGAAGTACGCCGACAAGGGAACCGGCGATGTTGGTGGAGAGCCGCTTGATGAAATGCCAGAAATCTCCGAGGCCTCGTTTCGCGCCGGAGACTTTTGTTTTCCGTACGGCATTGCGCTTTGGCGGCATTTCTTCGAGAGCAAAGTGCCTGTCCGCGACAAGGTGACGGCGGCAAAGCTCTTGAACGGATTCGAGCGCACTTTTGCGGGGGTTGTGCCGAAGGACGACAAAGGCGAGAAGGTCGAGTTCTCTCCGCGCTGGCTTGCAACGCACTTCCAGAATGGAAAGTATAGTACGCCGCTTCCTGGCGGTGGATATTTTGAGTCGTCGTGGACGAACAGCCAGCGAAGCCTATGCTTGTCCGTAAAGACCTCTGCCAAGTTTCTTGACTGCCATGTGATGCCAATGTTCTTCATGGCATTCCGCAAGGTGGTAGCAGACGGAAAGGACATCGAATTTGGCAGATCCGCAAAAGGTTGCGACTTCTCTGTGGAATTGGGCGAGAATGGAATGATAGACATTGAAATGTACCATTCCCTATCATGGCCTGCACCAAGGACAAAAAAGTGAGGTGGGCATGAGAGAGGCATTGTCAGTTTTCGCAGTCATCGTTTCTGCGTTTGCGCATTCCGCCACAATATCGTTTGACGGTGGCGATCCTGTGCCGCTGAAGAGTGAGAATGTTTCTGTCGTAAAGGGGCTGTCCGGCAATGCCGTCCATCTGTCAAAAGATTCGCTGCTCGAGTTTTCGTCTTCATTGCCAGGATTCATGACGCCTACGGCTGGTACGTTCATGGTATGGTTCAAGCATGACGATACGTTGCCAAGCTGCAACGTAAGTCACGATTTTGTCATGGCCGAGAACTTCAACGCACAGTGGATTCCTCATTCCGGCGTTCATCAGCGGTCGCTTTTTGCCTCGGGAGACTCCTTTGTCTGGGGTGGTGTTAGCCTGCGATGCGACATGGGGCCCGCAACATTTGGGAATTGCATCTGGTGGGGGCGGCGCATTCTGGGCGGAGAATGGCACTTCGCGGCTGTATCATACGATTCTGCAAAGGGCAAGGCGATTCTCTATGCAGACGGTGTGGTCGCGAAGACTCGCGATTTCGAGGCTGGGAGGAAAATCCCGCTTGGGAAGACGTTCACGCTGGCGTCTGGCGGCGAGAAGCTTGGCCTTGACGGAACGATAGACGAAGTGACGATCCTCCCTCTTGCGCTCGACGAGGATGCGCTAAGGAGGGAATATCTCAAGCATCAGCCAATTCGCTATGAACTCCATGATTGGTCGGTAGGCGAGGGCGAGACTAAGTCTTTTCGATTCCGGGCAAGGAACGAGAGTGCGGAACCGGTAGAGAAAACGCTCAAGTTCTCAAATGGCGCGACGGTTGTGCTTTCGCTCGAGCCGAATGAGCTGAAAGAGTTCACGGTCAATGTCAAGGGCGACAAGCCGGGGCTGTTCAAGCTGTGGCTCAACGAGGGCGAGGTTGATGCGCGGCAATTTGAGTGCATGTGCCTTGGTGAAGAACCACGAAATACACAAAATATACGAAAGACTCTGATTGGCGAGTATGACTGCACGAAGGAATATCCGCGAGACCGCGCCGCGCTTTGCACGTCGGAGATTGTCACGAACGGGCCGCTTGTTTACCTTGAGTCACGTGAGGACGGCGCGGCGGTCCCCCTTGCTGCCTATCGATTCGCGATAAGGAACCAGGGCAAGCCGCATATCGTCGAGATAGACTATCCTGATGACAAGATGCGCTGGTTCCTGGTTTCGGTGTTTCCCGAAAAATGGGGAAGAATCTATTCTGTGTCAATCGACTGCGCGGGCGTAATGACAGGCGTGGATTATCCGCTTTCGATGGAAATGCAGAAAAAGAGGTTCGTGTTCTGGCCGGACAGCGATGCCGTTGCTGTAGTGATTCAGAACTATCATTTCAACAGACATGCCGCTGTCGCCGCCGTTAGAATGTATGAGATGGATTCTTTGCCGCTAGGACCGGTGCAGGGGATGTCCAAGGGTAGACGCACCGTCGCGGAATGGGACGAAGATCCGACCATCGACGCTGATCTCACATTCAACAATTCGTGGAACTACAAAAACGCCGACCTTGAGTTCTGGCGCGTCAAGTGGCAGCGAGTCATAGACTACATGCGCTGGAATTCGCAGGATTCGTGGGTGATAAAAGTGGCCGCGTACTTCGGTGACGCTACCGGAATGTACGCCACGATCCCGGAGGCGGCGCTTCCGTGGAAAAATACCGACATCAGCAACGGACGTTGCCGTGGATGGGCGGAGCTTGGCGCTGACATGCTCGAACGCGCAGGAATGGGCTTCTGGGTGAAGCTTAACCATCGCGGCGACAATTATGGGGCATGGTTCTCGCGGCTAGGACACGGGGAGTCTGGCGTAGGCATTGGTTTTATGGACTCCAATGGTGGCTTGGGTGGGGCGTGGGAAACGCCGAATTTCCTGCGTCCGTCTGTTCGCGCCGCATATCGTCGGTTGATTGAGTCGTATAGAGACAAGTTCGGGCGTTATTCCGGATTCAGGGGAATTGCGATGAACGAGGCGTGCCCTATCCATTTCCACAATCTTTCAGTAGGTTATGACGACTATACAATAGAGCAGTTTCAGCGGGATACGGGAATTGCCGTTCCTGGCACGGATGCAAAGAGTCGCTATGTCTATCTCACGTCTGACCACGTGCGAAAGGAATCGTGGGTTAAATGGCGCTGCGAAAAGACAGAGCAGATTGCGTCGGAGTTGGCGTCTATCTTGCGGGCAAAAGGCGGCGACGCCGAGATTCAGATTTGGATATCGCCTGTGCGATACTGCCGGAACGGATCGCTCAAATGGGAAGAATGGGATGCCGTGCAAGCGTTCCGCGAGGCTGGACTTGATCTGCCGAGACTCGCAAAGATACCAGGGGTTAGGTTTGTGCCAAGTGTAGGGCCGGACTGGATAATCAAAAGAAAATACAATGACTCCGACATGGCCTACCTTCCGGACTCTCCGTCATGGCGCGAGCTCATGCAAAAAGGCGAAGTGGCGGCGATAAACGTATTCCGCTGTGCCAATCTCGAAATCTATCCGTCGATTGGAAACCAGGGCGCGGCTGCTCGTGCATGGCGGACGGATTTATGGACTCCAGCCGGTAATCTTGTGCCTTTCCACGACAACTTCCAGTCGTACCCGACGCCTCACGCGAGGCCGCCCTACACGCTCGATTCAGTAGCGTCGCTGATTGCGGACTGTGATGTGCAGGATTTTATCACCGGCTGGTGGGGGCTGATGGAAAGCGGCGAACACGACGAGTGGTGCAGATTCTACGGACAGTTCCGCCAGATTCCTCGCGGACGCTACGCGCTTGCGAAAGGCCCTGACGACCCCGTGTGCGTCAGAAGTGGCGCGGAAGGGCATTACCTCGTCAACCGCGAGCCATATTCCGTCGAGATCGAATATATCGTTGACGGCAAGCCGGAGACGCTTATCCTAAGGCATCACGAGATTCGCTTTGTGAAAGGGCGCGGCGCAAACGGCGCGGTCGAGGTGAAGAGCGCGAAGATTCCGACTGCGGAAAGGGCGACTCATCTTGCAAATCTTGAAAAACTGGAGGCTGCGGCGAAGGCGGACGAAAAGAACGCGACGCTCGCCCGCGCCGCGAAGGAGGCTCGGACGGCGTTCTACGAAGGCCGCTTCCGCCAGTTCCGTGCGCTCTTCCACTTGGGTGTGGTCCGCAAGGTCTTCAGTCCTGAACTCTTTAGCAAGTGAAAGGATAAACGATGAAAGCCATCAAGTGCATAAATGTGGCGGTACTCGTAGCTACTGTGATAGTTGCCGGTTGTCGGACCACTGAACCGCCTGCCGAATGGGACAGCAGACTCCCAGACCCGGCGACGCTGAAGATTAACGAAGGGCGGAGGATAATGTTCGCCAATCCTCTGCCGCGCATGCGGAGCGGCGAGTACGGCGAGGTCCTGTGCGGAACATACAACAACAGGGAGCTTTCACTGCCTGGAGCGCTTACGACGTCGGACTCCAGGCTTGGCTTGTTCCTTCAGAAGCTTCGCGAGACGCTCATGGCGAACCGCCGACTGCTTTTCTTGGACGGCAAGGTCGTTGTCTGCAACCACAACTGGATTCGCGACCACGTCCACCAGATGAAGGGCTGGAAGCACTGGGAGTACGACCCGCTTTCATTCCTCCAGCTCATAATCGACACCCAGCGCAAGGACGGGCAGTTCTTCGAGCTCGCCAAGCAGATGGACGACTTCCACTGGACGTTTGTCGGCCCTGAGTCGCATCGTCTGTTTCCGGAAGACAACATGTCTCTCGTCAGGCTTGAACTTGAGGCCGACGTCGAGTATCTCGTAGTAGAGGGCGCGTGGCAGTACTACCGCATGACGGGCGACGACGAGTGGCTTGCATCGGTCCTGCCAGCGTTGGAGAAGGGCATAGACTACCAGACAAGCGACCATCTTCGATGGGAACCCTCTCTCGGACTTTGCATCCGTCCCTACACCATCGACACCTGGGACTTCACGAACGACCCCTCAAGCGGAAGAGACCGCCGCGTCGCCGGGAAACCGCTTTGTGCGATGCATGGCGATAACACTGGCGTCTATCAGGCGATGAAGCTGCTCGCGTGGATGAACCGCCGTCTCGGCAACGAAGCGAAGGCGGCAGAATGGGACGTGCGTGCCGCCACGCTGCGCGAAAGCATAATGAAGAACCTCTGGAACGGACGCTTCTTCGTCCATCAGCTGCCGGTGCGCGGTACAAAGCCTCTCGATGAAAACGAGACGAACCGTCTTTCGCTTTCCGATGCGTATGCGCTCAATCGCGGCATCTTGACGGGCGACGAGTGCCGCGCCGTCATCGACGCCTTCATCGAGCGGGGGAGGACGGCGGGGACGTTCTCCGAGTTCTTCACGATAGACCCTGCATACGAGCCTTCGTTCAACCGGTACAAGCCCGGAGAATACGTAAACGGCGCAATTTCACCGTTTACGGCAGGCGAGCTTGCAAAGGGCGCGTTCGCCAACGGACGTGAGGGATACGGTTGGAGCATAATTTCACGCTGGATTGAAAAAGTGGAGAACGACAAGGCGATATACTTCCTCTACCACCGCAAGACGGGCGAATCCGTTTCCGAAGAGGCGGGACCTAGCGCTTGGGGCGCGGCGGCGCTCATGGACGCGGTGGAAGAGGGACTTGCGGGAATCGTCGATGCCGGAACTGGCTATGACGAGATTGCGTTTTCGCCGCGCTGGCCCGTCACGCCATACCGCGAACTGCGCTATGTGACGGGATATGAGATGTCGAAGAAGTATGTCGATGTCCGCCATATCCAGAACGATGCGGGATTCCGATATCATCTGCGCAGTCCTGCGAGCAAGGTCAAGGCGCATTTGCTCGTGCCTGAAGGCAAGTCGCCGATGACGCTGCTCGTAAACGGCAAGGAGACGGCGTTCGCGCTTTCGACCGTCGGCAAGTCTATGTATGTCGATGCCGTTGTCGCGCCTACATGCGGCGTGGCTGATTTTGAGGTCTTGTATTGATTTGTGAAACAAAAAAGAAAAAGGAGAAGACGAAAATGAAAACCATAAGGAAAATCGTTGCGGCAATTACCGTTGTCGCAGTCCAGTGGTGCGTTACGGCCGCGACCATAGAGGTCGAGACCGTTGTAGAGTTGACGAACGCCGTGGCGAGAGCCAATGCGGGAGAGAAGATAGATGGGGAGGCAATCGACACGATTGTGCTGAAAACGGGCACGTACACGTTTCCTGCCGACGTGTACATGGCCGACAACACACGTTCTCCGTCAAGCGCAAGCTACTGCAAGATTCGACTGAACGTCACAGTTCCTGGCCTCACCATCAAAGGCGAGGACAATTCGAGTCGTACAACGTGGACGAATGGAAGCGAGCCTGTGATAATAGACGGAAACGGCGGCAAGGGCATGCAGCTGCAGCTCAATGCGAACGAGTCGGCGAGAATCGAGAACATCACCTTTGTCAACTGCAACGGCGGTGCTGATTCATCTGATTCGGCATACGGCAACTGGTGCAATGGCGGCGCGATAGGCATTGGCAGGATGGTCTCCGGCGACTGGTCTGGCGGGCATAATGTCGTAGTCTCGAACTGCGTGTTTCGCGGCAACCAGTCGTATTTGGGAGGTGCGATCGGGGCGAAGAACAATTACTTTGTGTACGACTGCTTCTTTACCAACAATGTTTCTACGGATGCCAGTGGTGCGGGGTGCATGTTTAATGGAACGGCGTACGGATGCGAGATGGTCGGAAACATGAATAGCGTGGCAAAGAATGTATCCATGATCGGCTGCAATGTGCATGGGAATGGCTCTACGACTCGTCCTCTCTTGACTGGTCCTGCGACATATTCAAATTGTACTTTCAGATCCAACACGACATCATCGACCTACCCGATAATCGCATGTTACGATGCCGACGTCCGAATTGTCAATTGCGAGTTTTCGGGGAACTCAAACAATTCAACTACCTACCCGATAATCGCATGTTACGATGCCGACGTCCGAATTGTCAATTGCGAGTTTTCGGGGAACTCAAACAATTCAACTACACCTGTCATTAGCTTTAGCAACAGTAACGCCACCAAGACAAACGACTGCTTGCTGGCCGGGTGCACTTTCAGCGGGAACGCCGGATCTGCGTTGACAATGTTCAACGGCAACAATCCATTGAACGGTAACCTAACGATAACGAACTGTTCGTTTATCGGAAATACGGCAAATGCGACGGCAGCTACGGGAGAGATGCCGTTAACGACTGTCCGTGTGCTTGTTCGCGGAATCGTGGGCGATAAGAATCGGTGTATGATATACGACTCTGTCTTCAGCAACAACCAATCGAAAGTCGTTTCAGGGGCGATGGGGTTGTGCAATGTACTTGGTGTACATGCCGTGCGATGCACCTTCACTGGAGACGGGGGGAAACCCTACTCTTCATACACGACCGGAAACTGGCGCTACTACAACGAAGCTGCCGACAATTCAATTCTCGAAGAGTGCGATGTGTCGAACGGAGAGATGCGGGATTGCGTTGTTGACAGATGCAGGATTCACAACGTCACAAGCAATGTGTACGCTGTATTCAAAGACTCTGCCTATGTCACGAATACGCTGGTGGAATGTTGCGGAAGTACTTCTGTGGTGAGTTATCTCTACTCAAGCATCTACAAGCATGATGCAGAGTTTGTTAACTGTAGTATTGTGTCAAATAATTGTTTTACGTTTAGTTTAAATGCCTCGGCAGGTTCCAGCGTATCATGTATAATTGACGACTGTCGTTTTGTCAATTGCCTGTTCAATGCGAATCGGGCAGACTTTATAACAACTGTGTCAGATTTCACAATTGAAGACAAAGACGCTTGCTTGAACTGCTTTGTTGACCATGTGGAGTTTGCGCATAGTGCATATGGAATCTTCACTCCGCGCAGCAGATTCACTGCGACGGCGTTCGCGACAAAGACCAACGGGGTGGACACTCTTACCCTTTGCGCCAATCCGAAATTCGCCGACGAGCCAAAATGGTCGCTGTCGCTCCGTTCGCCGCTTGTTGGCAAGGGCGATGCGTCAATCTGGACGGACGAGGACATTGACCTTGCCGGCAAACTGCGTCTCAGGGACGGCAAGGCCGATATTGGCTGCTACCAGTGTTGGCTCAACCCGGCGGGCTTTATGCTGATTGTCAGGTGAGAATCGGATATAAATGGCTGCTGCTGGCGCTTCTGTTCGTCACGTTCTTCCTTGAGCTGGGGACGCGGCAGATATACAATGCCGTGCTGCCGCAGCTCAAGGTCGACTTCGCCGCGCATGGCGCGACGGACGCCCGGCTCGGCGGTGTCGGCAGCTTGTTCAGCGCAGTGTTCGGGCTGATGCTTCTTGCGAGCGGACTTTGCGCCGACTTTTTCGGGCGGAAGAAGACCATTGTGGTCGGCACGGCGCTTTTCTCCGCCGCGATCCTCGGATGCGGCTTCGCCGGGGGATTAGGGCTTTTCTTCGTGCTCTACGGAGTGGTGAACGCCATCGGACAGTGCTGCATCGCGCCTGCGTCCTATTCGCTCATTTCGCAGTATCACGACAACTCCACCCGCTCCACGGCGATGGCGATATTCCAGAGCGCGAACTATTTTGGAATCGTCATCTGCGGCTGGGCGGCCGGTCTCTTCGCCGATTCGGGGTCGGGAGGCTGGCGCAGGGGCTTCTGGGTGTTTGGCGTCGCCGGCCTGGTATGGGCCGCGCTTATGCAGCGTTTCATGCGAGACACTCAGCAACCTGCCGTAGCCAATGACACCGACAAGCCTTCCGTCAAGGCCGCGTTTGCCGCGCTGCTCACGAAGCCAACGGCTATTCTCATCGCGGTTGCGTTCGGGATGTTCATGTACGCCAATCTTGGACTGCGCCTTTGGGCGACTGCGTTCGTGGCAAGGGAGTTCCCTGAATGTGGGAACGCCTCCGCCGCGTTCCATTCCCTATTCTGGCTCATGCTCGGGTCGTTCGTTGGGCTTTTTGTCGGCGCACGATTCCTTGACCATGTCGGCTCGAGGCGTCCGTCGATAAGGCTTGAGGTCTCGGCAATAGGCTTTGCCGTGTGCATTCCCCCTGTGATCTGGGTCGCCTGCGCCTCTTCTCTTGTCGAGTGCTGTGTCGCGCTGGCGACGCTCGGCCTGGCTCTTGGGACATACGAGGCCGCACATTATCCGGCCATGTTCGACTGCGTGGAGCCGCGCTACCGCAGCGCGACGACGGGGATGACGGGATGCCTTGCGTTCGTCATGGGCTCGGCTGGGCCGTTTACGCTCGGTCTTCTCAGCGAGCGGCTTTCCATGCGGATGGACGCATATTTTGGATAAAACAAAATCGGAGACTCAAAATGAAAGCAATGTGCATTGACGAGAACAAGAACTTCGTGTGGCAGGACGTGCCGGATCCGGAATGCCACGACGAGTTCGACGTGAAAATTGCGGCAAGGTCGTGTTGACCGTATGAGCAATTGCAAAAACAATTTTATAACGCTAGCGGCGTTAGCCGATTTGATGCAAATATAATCTCATTAAAATCAACCAAGGAGAAAACAAAGATGGAACTGGATAGACGCGGTTTTCTGAAATGTCTTGTCGCCGCAGGCGTAGCGCCAGCTTCGTTTTGGGCATGGTGCGCGGAACACGGCGCGGACTACGACTTTTTTGCCGCTGCCTCCGCCTGTGGATGGGATTCGTCCGCGAAGGATTCTTTCTACTTCCTGCACGCCTCCGACCTCCACATGACGGAGAATCCCGACTGGGATCGCGGCGCGTTGCAGATGAAGGACAAGTTCATGGGGCGTTGCTTCATAGACGAAATCAACGCAATGAACACCTTGCCGCAAAAGCCGTCCATGCTTTTCCTCACCGGCGACCTCGCTAGCGGAGTCACGATGAACCCAAAGTCGTGGGCATGGGCGGAGAAGAAATGGGCGCACTACAAGAAATACGTCACAGACCGACTTGCAGTGCCGTGGCGTCAGTTCATAGGCAACAACGACTGTGCCGCAGTTCCGTACAGGAAAGTGTTCTCCGACCAGCCGCTATACTGGTCGTTCGAAAAAGGCGGCATCTGCTTTGCGGGACTCCACGGCTACGACAAATGGAAGCCCGAGAACACAAACCATGCTGGAATCCTCTACGGGGCGGAGCAGCTTGCTTGGCTTCGCGGCATAGTGGAAAAGACAGCCGCAAGGACACTTGTCATTCTTACGCACGAGCCGCTTAAGGACGATGATTCGCATTGCGCCCGTGCGCAGCTTGCGCCGATACTCGACCTGTTCAGGGGTGAAGAGGTCTGGAACATCTGCGGGCACAACCACACGAACCTGGCGCGGCGCATCCGCATAGGCAAGCGCGAGATCCGTTCCGTCGAAACGATGACACCTGTCGGACGCGGATTCACGATCGGCGACGGCGGCTACCGCGTGTTCTTCTGCCGCGAAGGGCGCATTTGCGGCTCCGCGCTCCGTTGGCTTACGCCGAGCGGCGAGCCAATAGGCTATGCGCCTGATGCCTCGACATGCAATCCGAGTTGCATGAAGCTGTTGGAAGAGACTCTGCCCTCTGATGCACTTGCTTCCGCGCTTGTCGGACGCGACAAGTTCGACATTGCGGGAAGCGAGATGATACAAAACCGCATCTCCGATTACTATATTTGCCGCCCGGACAAGAACGGGAAGCATGGCCGCCTTGTCTGGACTGTGCCGCGCTCCATCGACGGACGGCGCGTTGCGTCAGTCCGTATTTTGTGTGGGCCGATAGCCGGACATGTGGGCGTTTCGTCTGACGGCAAAACTTGGCGTGAAACGCCAATTGACTGGTCGAGCCGCGCAACGCCACGCGTCATTGAGATTCCACCGGACATAGAGGGAGAGACGATCTGGCTGCGCCTCTCCAACGAATCCACATATGAATGCAAGTTCTTCGGATACGCATTAAAGGAGCACGCGTAATGAGAGCAACATTCGGAACAATCTTTGCTGCCATGGCGGCTGCGTTTGCGTGTTTTACGCCTTGCCATGTGCGTGGCGCCACGATGGAGTTCTTTTTAAGCCCGGGGGCAGTTGACGGCGACGGATCCAAAACGAGACCTTTCGGCACGTTCGCAGAGGCCCAATGCGCGGTGCGCAAGGCGGTGGCTGATACTTCTTTGCCGACAGGCGTCGTAACTGTCATCGTGCAAGACGGGGTCTATCGCATCGACAAGCCTGTTTCGTTCTGCATGGCGGATTCCGGGTCGGCGGAGCATCCGGTAGAATGGCGCGCGGCGACCAGAGGCGGCGTGCGTTTCTCCGGCGGAGTTCCTGTGCCAAAACTCATGCCTCTTGCCGAGGACGACCCTAACTGGTCCAGGATTCTCGAGGATGTCCGGGCGCATGTCCTTGTCGCCGATTTGAAGGCGGCGGGGATCACGGACTACGGCGAGGTCAAGACGCGTGGCTTTGGCGGACCGTATATGCAGCTTTCGTGGAACGGAAGGTATCTGAGACTTGCCCGCTGGCCAAATGACGGATACGCCAGAATTGCCGATGCGCCGGAAGGTACCGATGCAGACGGGAAACGCGTGTATTCAAGCGAGTTTACATATGAAGGCGACCGTCCGTCGCGATGGACGTGCGAACCAGACGCATGCATGAACGGTTTCTTCTACTATTGGTGGGTGGCGAGTCACGTCGCCATCGGAAGCGTTGACCCTGCGACGCATACGATACGGCAGAAGATGAAGCCCGGCATCGACGTTGACAGGCACAAGAGACCGACTATCGGGTCATTCTCCGGATACCGCAAGGGGATGTCGTGGTACGGCTACAACCTTCTCTGCGAACTTGACGCTCCGGGAGAATACTATATCGACCGTACGCTCGGCCGTCTATACGTCTGGCCTCCCGAAGACGGAACTGTCCATGCTGACGCGGAACTGACCGTGGCAGACAGCATAATGATTCTTGACGGTGTGTCCAATCTGGCGTTTTCGGGGTTCGTCTTTGAAAATTGCCGTGATTCGCTTTTCAAGGCTCGCGGATGCACCAACGTGGATGTGGTTGCCTGCGTGATTCGCAACTCCGGCGGACGCGGAGTCACGATAGAGCAGGGCCGAAACTGCCGCCTTTCTGGATGCGACATAGAATGGTGCAATGCCGGGGGTGCGCTTGTCAGCGGTGGCGATCCTGCGACTCTGACGCACGCCAATGTAGTAGTCGAGAACTGCCACATACATCATTATGCGCTGACGGAGCTGACCTACTGCGCGGCAGTGGAGATGCGCGGATGCGGACTTGCGGCGCGACAAAACACGATTCACGACGGACCGCATGTGGCGATTCTGCTGAGCAATCCAAGCCGGGAGAACGAGGTGTCGTGGAATGAAATCCACTCAGTATGCATGGAGTCGGGCGAGATGGGCGTTGTTTACGCCGGAGCAGACTGGACGCTTTGCGGCAACCGTATCGAGGCAAACTATATTCACGACATCCCTTCGCGGCGCAGCGATCCAAATCGTGCAGTCATGCTTGATGACGGCTGTGCCGGAATTTCAATCGTATCCAACAGGTTCGAGCGGGTGAAAGAGGGCGTTTCTCTTTCCGGCATCGGAAACGTCGTTGAAAACAATCTTTTCATCAGGAATCTTACGCCGGTTACAGGATGGCAGAACTGGTGCTGTCCCGCCGACTTTGAGGATCGCCGCCATACACATCAGCGGCTTCTGGACAGCCTTGCGAGCATTTCCGTTCATCAAGAACCTTGGTTGTCGAAGTATCCGTATCTCGCCTTGGTTGACGATGCCATGAAAACTGGCGCCGTGCGACACCCTGATACGCGTACATCGCTCTGCCGGAATGTTTATGTTGGGTGCGGCACGAATTTTGTCTCCTACTATGTTTACTCTCCAAAATGCGGCGGATATTCTTCCGTTACATGGCGCGAAGAGAACAATTCAAGCGACGAGCACTGTCCGCCAAGAGGATTCTCTCCACTCCCGCCACTTTCGAAGATGGGCGTGCAGAAAACGTCAGACCGCGCAACATGGCCTGTTTCGCATGCTGTCATGCCAATAACGGCCGAATATGGTATTGCGCAATAAATGCTGGCGCGTAAATGTCATAAATTTCACATCGGGAGGACGGCAACATGAACAGAATGATTGCGACTATTACGGCAATCGCGGCAGTGGCCGCTGCGAATGCCGCAGGGCTTTTGCCTGATGGCGAGGCGGAGCTCATCGCGAGGGGGAAGCTCGCAAAGATGACGCTTGAGGAGAAGGTCTCCCTGTGTGGACTGTGCGCGACGATGTACCTGAACGCAATTCCGCGCGTGGGAATCGACCGCGAATGGGCGTTCAGCGACGGAAGCCACGGACTCAAGCCCGAACACAACCGCGACCGCTGGGGTTATGTCAGCGGGATTGACGATCGCTCGACGTCCATGCCCTGCATGTCTGCGCTTGCCTCGACATGGAACCGCGCTCTCGCGACGAAGCATGGCGACGTCATGGGCTTGCAGATGCGGTCACGCAACAAAGACCAGATGCTGGGTCCGGGACTCAACATCATGCGCAACCCTCTTTGCGGACGCAACTGGGAGTACATGAGCGAGGATCCGTTCGTGATTGCAGAGATGGCGGTTCCGCTCATCAAGGCGGCGCAGTCGCACGGACTCGCCTGCACGCCGAAGCACTACTGCCTGAACAGCCAGGAGCTGAACCGTTTCGACACATGCTCGACTGTGGACAGCCGCGCCCTCCATGAAATCTATCTTCCCGCGTTCGAGGCGGCGGTGAAGGGCGGTGCGCTTTCTCTTATGACGGCCTACAACCGCTACAACGGGACGTTCTGCAGCGAGAATTCGTACCTCCAGCGGGCGCTTCTTAGGGAGCAATGGGGGTTCAAAGGTACGATTGTCACCGACTGGGGCGGGCAGCATTCTTGCGACAACGCCGTAATGAACGGCGGCGGTTTGGAGGCGAACTGCGGCAACAGGGTGACGTACCTTACCGACTTCTACGGCACGAACGGCGACGACAAGTATCCGCTCGCTACAGCCGTGAAGGGAGGGCGTGTCCCGGAGTCGGCGGTGGACGAGATGGCGCTTCGCACTCTCTATGTGATGGCGAAGACTGGATTCTTCTCCGGCACGCAGGACAAGGGCGAGCGGCTTGTGGAGCGCCATGGCGAAATCGCCAGGGAGATTGGCGAGGAGGCGATTATCCTCGCGAAGAACACTAAGGGCGTCCTTCCGCTAGACAAGGCAACGACGAAGAAACTTGTAGTGTTCGGCCGCATCGCAGACCTTGAACAGGCAAGCCTCGGCTCCAGTTGCGAGAGCCATCCGCCTTACGACATTACATTCATGAGGGGACTTGAGGAGTACCTTGGCGACGGATGCAGCATAACATTATACCCATTGGGCGGCGAGGCGGGAGACGGCAATCCTCGGCGGATCGACCACCTCATCCTTGAGACGTACGATCCAAACGGCGCCGATCCTTTCGCCGAACGTGCATGGATGCGTACGTCTACGCATGCAGGCGTCACCTCGCCCGTCTTCTACGACAAGAACACAGTTCTTGAACCTGGCAAGGCCGCCGCTGGGGATGTCATTGAATGGAAATCCTCCCTTGTCGCGCCGGAGAGCGGGCGCTACACATTCGCCGCCAGGACCGCTGGCGGCGCCAGGGCGGAGATCATTGTAGGCGGCGAGACGGATGCCATGCCGGTTTTGGAGAAAGGCAAGTCATATCCCGTGGTATTTCGCGTGACAGTGTCCAGCTCTGGCGATTCGTGCGAATTCGGATGGACGCTCCCGAGTGCGCAACGCCCCGGGGAAGAAGTATTGAGAAAGACCTGCGAACAGGCGGATGCCGTTCTCGTCTTTACGGGCACTACTATGGGTTGCGGGCAGGCACAGGAGACGGAGGGCGGGGATCGTCCTAACATGAAGAACGCGCCCGGACACGATGAGGAGATCGCGAAGATTCTTGCGTGGAAGCTGCCGCGTACGGTGGTTGTTTGCCGCGCGGGGTCTGCCCTGGAGCTGCCTTGGCTCGGGAATTGCGACACGATGCTGCTTACGTCCTATCTCGGACAGGAGGCCGGGCGGCCGATGGCGAAAGTCATCTTCGGCGACGTGAATCCTTCCGGCAAGCTGACGTTCTCCTGGCCGAAGCGCTACGCGGACACGCCTACGGGCTTCTTCGGGGAGCGCGCCTACAATGCGACGAACTCGGTCTATCTCGAAGGGATATACGTCGGCTACCGCTGGTACGAGAAGCGCGGCATTCCGGTCGACTTCCCGTTCGGGCACGGACTTTCCTACACCAGCTTCAGATATGGCGAGGCGGCAATAGCCAAGATTGAAGGCGGTTGGAAGTTGTCTGTTCCCGTCTCGAATGTTGGGAATCGCGATGGCGCGGAAGTGGCGCAGCTCTATGTCGCGGCGAAGGAGCCGAAGGTTGACCGTCCCGTGAAGGAACTCAAGGGTTTCGAGAAGGTGTTCCTCAAGAAGGGCGAGACGAAGACAGTCGAGTTCCGCATAACACCTCGCGACATGGCGTACTGGGATGCGTTCGCCTCCTGCTTCCGCTCCGACGCGGGTAAATACACCATTCTCATCGGCGGCTCTTCCGTCGACATACAGTGCTTTGCAAATATTACCCTCGCAGAAGGAAAGGAATTCAGGTGATGAAAAAACGCTTTTGTTTCGCTCGTTGCGTTAACAGTGGTTGCTGCCGCAGTTTGCTGCAACTTCATATGGTGCCTCTGTTGTGTAGGTGAAACAGAAAGGGACACAGCGCAAATGAGAACGATATGCGGAACGATTCTTGCGTCGAGCGTGGCGGTAGCGGCGATGGCCGCGACTGCGGTGGAATCGGTGGCGATGTGCGCGACATCGCCGGACGGGCGCGTGACATGCGCCTTTGCCATCGAAGACGGACTGCCTGTCGTGGACGTCTCGTTCTGCGGAAAGCACGCGTTCCGCACGACGCCGGGCATGGAATGCGGACGCGTGAAGCTGGCGAAGAGCACCTCGCGCACGGTCCATAGGTCGTGGAAGCCGGTCTGGGGCTTCAAGAGCGAGTATCCCGAGAACTATTCCGAACTCGAACTGACGCTCGTGCTCGAAGGCCGCGAAGGGAAGGAACCGCCGGCGGAGACGCTTTACCTGCGCTGCTACGACGAGGGGTTCGCCGCAAGGGCCGTATTCGTGCTTGAGCCGTACTCGGTGTCGTCCGTCTCCGGCGAGCGGACAAGCTGGCGCTTCGCGCCCGGGGCGTCGGCGTGGGCGATCTCCGAAACGGAAGCGACGTTCCCCGCCGATCCGATTCCGCTCGAGCGGCTTGACGAAGGACCATCGTGGCGGATGCCGTTCACGCTGAACATCCCTGGAGTGGCGTTCGCAAGCGTTTTCGAGGCGCACGCGGAGCATTATCCGCGCAGCTACCTGCACATGGAGAAGGGTGAGGTCAGCCTGCGCTTCGCGATGGGCGTCAAGGAGGGGCGCGGAACGGTACTCACGCCGTGGCGTGCGGTTGCTCTTGCGGCCACCCCTGCCGAACTCGTTGAACGCGCCTACTTCGTGGAAAACCTGAACCCCCCTTGCGCAATCGAGGACACATCATGGATCCAGCCGGGGTTCTGTGTCTCCGACCACGGGAATTTCAAGCTTCGCACCGACGAGATAATCGCCGCGGCCAAGCATGCGGCGGATGTCGGCGCAAAGTACGTCCAGATCGACTGGGGTTGGTACGGAACCGAATGCCCCTGGACCGACGACGACCGGGCAAACTACGCCGCGCGCCATCCGGAGCTGAAGGACGACCCTACTTGGGTCGAGAATACCCGCGCGGATCCGTTCACGACGGCCATCGGGACGGTTCCCTACCATCCCTACTGGCCATACAGCGGCCGCACCGGAGTTGAGATGGACATGCCGAAGATCGTCTCCGCTCTGCGCACGTCCGGTCTCGGGCTTTGCCTCTACGTGCATGGCTCCGTCCTAGAGGAGAACGACATGGACGCGCTCTTCGCCACATACGCGAAATGGGGCGTAGCCGGCCTTAAGCCCGGGTTCGTCGGCTACGGCTCGCAGACCACCACCGACTTCATCCGCCGGATGTGCGCGCTAGCCGCAAAACACCGCCTGTGGCTCGACATCCATGACATGCATGTGCCGGACGGCATCGAGCGCACGTGGCCGAACCTCATGATCTCCGAGGGCGGCGGCGGCGAGGAGGGCAACCATCCCGCGCGCCAGGACGTCGCCCTGCCCTTCACGCGCTGCCTGGCGGGGCCGTTCGACTACACGCCGATGCTCTTCAACGCAGGAAAGGCTGGCGCGACGAAACTACACAAGCTCTCCATGTTCGTCGTCTATCCCGGCCCGACCGCCGTGATGCGCGGCAACATCCGTAATCTCGTTGAGAAGGACCGCGAGGCTGCGGCGTTCCTGCGCGCCCTGCCGTGGAACTACGACGACACGCGCGTCTTCGATGCGGATATCTCGCGTCACGTCGCGGTCGTGCGGCGGCGGGGCGGCGAGTTCTTCGTCGGCGCGATGGCGGGGGAAGCAGAGCACGAGACGAAGATGCTGCTGGATTTCCTCCCGGAAGGTGGGGAATGGGAAGCCGAGTTGCTTTTCGACGACTTGTCGGACGAGCGCGTGCCGCGCGGTTACCGGCATGAAAGGCGGACGGTTCGCAGGGAAGACACGCTTGAAATACGCATGGCCAAGGCCGGCGGTTTCTGCGCAATCATACGACGTCGACTCAGATGAGGACAATATTCGGAACAATCATTGCTACGGCTCTTGTGTTTGAAATACTATGGGGTCAGACCCCATGGCAACAATCAACCAGTTCTTTCTTTTGCGACCTTTGCGTTCTTTGCGGCTAAACATCAGAGTCGAGTAGGGTTGTTTAGAGTCGAGCGGTGTAAATCCGCCGCGATAGGAATTACATAGGATGAATCTCTGTCTTTTCTTCGAGGGTACGGGGCGGGGCGTCGCGGGGTGTATCACAAATGTGACGCGCTTGCGCGACCTTTGCGTGGATGACTCGCGGCAGAAGCTA
>CACZAK010000054.1 GCA_902779075.1 uncultured bacterium
CGCGTCTCTGTGATACAGAGCGAATGTACACCGAAAACAAAGGGAAATTCGCCACGCGCTGACAAATCCGTTGCCAAAACAACGGCAGAATCGTCGGCGGAGCCGCCGTTCGCCACCCCCTCCAAGGCGACAGAGCCCCCCCACGGGGAGGGGGGGACCCCCACCCCACCAACAGCGCCGGGGGAGAAGTAAAATTCATTCGAGGAAGCGAGGTATAGTTTATGGCCAAAAGGTTCACAGACAGGCTGAAGGAGAAGATCGGCGTGAAAGAGGGCGCGAAAAACGGCCCTGGGAGCGCGCCGAAGGAAGAGCGCAAGAACATCGGCACGGAAGGCGCGCCGCAGGGAGACGCCGCGCAAGCGGCTCAAAAAAAAGCCCCGGCGGCGCAGCCGCCAAAGCTGCTCGGCTGGTGGCCGGAGATCTACGACGACACAGACGTGTGCCGGGTGATTGGAAAGCGTCGGCGGGTGCTGGCCGAATACCGTCTTCTGCCGTGGACGTGCGGCGAAGATTGGGATATAGTGGGAAAGCACGTCGGCATGACGGGCAAGTGGATCCGTCAGATCAAGGGCGTGAGTGAGGCGGAGTGGACGGAATGGGCGGAAATGAACGGCTTGAAGCGGATTGAGCGGGATGACGGCATCGTAACGGTGGAAATGAAGAGGAGGCATCCGAACCGGCAGATGGCCACGGTGGAGCCACTGGCGTCGGGGGAGCAGGTCGTTTGCCGCGTGCGAGATTCGCAGCGGATCGAGATCGGCCAGGTGTTCGACTGCCGGATAGAAGGCGGGCGACTGGTGATGAAGGAAAGCTTGAACACGGAGGCGTGGTAAGATGACAGTGATAGAAATAGGCGACCTGCGGACGGCGAATGGTGTCAAGTGCGGAATTGTCATAGAGGCCCAAAAAGAAGAGCTTCAAGAGATTGCAGGTAAAATACTCTACAGAGAAGTAATGGTGGAAACGATCAAGGAAAGGCCAGAGGAAATATGGAACAAGAAGATGGAGGAGATGTGCGAAAAATTGATTGAAATAGATGAGCGGTTACGCGAACAAAAAAATACGAAGAAATACACGCGAGACGAGGTGCTGGCCATGCTAGATGAGATTGATCCGAGCGAACACGGAGAAGCCGATGTCGTACAAAGTGCATCTTGACACCTGCCCGTTCTGCGGAAGGGAAGACACGGCTCAACTCATACCGCATGGAATCGGCATCGCGAAATTCTTCATCGTCAGGTGCGTCGTGAAGCGCGGCGGATGCGGAGCGTCCGTCACGGGAAAGACGAGGAGACTGGCCGAAAAAGCGTGGAACAGGAATCCGCCAGACACGCAAGAGGAAGGAGTCGAGAAGTGAGCGAGGAAATTAAACTGAAGCCATGCCCGTTCTGCGGTGGCGAGGCCATTCTGGTGGCATCTAAGCCCGGACATGAAGGCCGCATTTGGCACATTGCAAGATGTCGAGACAGACGGTGCATTGGTGCAAGCGTGAATGTGTGGGAATACAGGCCGGAGCGTGCAGCAGCGAAATGGAACAGGAGGGCTGGGGCATGAAAAAGCTGAAGCGAAGCGAGTGTGCGGTGCTGCATCTCGGTTTGAAGCACTACTGGTATCGGATGATCGAAAGCGGCGTGAAGCAGGTGGAGTTCCGGGAGGCGTCGCCATATTGGAATGTTCGCATCAATAATTGGGCGAACAGGATGCAAGGGAAGACGCCGGTGCTGGAGTTCCAGAACGGGTATGGAAGGTTCTCGCCGAGGATGTGGTTCATCGCAGGAAGAGGCGAGGGCGAAGTAGGAGCGTACAGAGGCGCAGACGTGCCAGTGAAGCACAAGGAGCTGGGCGAGTTCCAGAAAGCGCGATATGTGCTTCTGATCGGCGAGAGAGTGATGTTGGAGGATTGAAGGATGAATGAACTTGAAAGACTAACGACGGGAATCTGTCCATTCACGAACAAGCCGTATGATTGCGGCAGGTGCGAAGTGTACAAGAGCCTTGATTTCACGATAGGCCCCGGCTTTGTGCATTTGGGATTGTGCTTTGAAGGGTATCTTTCAGAGGGCAGGACCGGCATGAGGCATCTTCATCAACTTGTCGGCGGCAAGGCCGTTTGCACGATTGACGAATGCGCCAATTACTTCTGGGACTTGCATAGGCGAGGCGCTGATCGTGTCCCGGTAGGCGACAACTGCGGAAGATTCTGCTATAGACGCGGATGTATGGGACATTCAGAGAAAAGACAGGTAAAGGAAGGTGCTGAGTCATGAAGAACAAGGATAGATTCGAGGCGTATGAAGACGCATGGAAAGCGTATTACGGCGACAAGGCTGGTGTGGTTGCTGAATAAGGCGCGACACGCATGGAATGGGGATTTGGAAGGTGGCTATGGATGGAGAACCGGGAATCGAAGATCGCAAATTGGAGAGCGATGAACGGTATAGGAATCCTCACAGCGGAAGGAAGGAAGAGATTGGCGAAGGTGGAGAAAGCAGAAGGAGGTGCGGCGTGATAGTGGTAATTGAGGGATATCTGAGCAAGGCCGGAATAGATCAATGGCAGTGGATGCGGCTGAAGGAGCTGGGCTACTTCGGGCAACCGGCGAGCAAGGGACACCACCTGAGCGGGTACGGCGGGCTCGCGAAGCACAGCGTGAACGTGACGGAAAGGCTCGTCGAGCTGACCAAGGCGTTGAACGTGAGATGGCCGCGCGAGGAGTCGCCGTACCTGGTGGGAATGCTACACGACCTGGTGAAGTGCCGATGCTACAGGCTGAGGGGCGAGACGAACGGCAAGCCGGAGTGGGAGTACGTCCAGCCGGTCTATCCGGGACACGGCGCCTGCTCGGCCGCGATCGCGTCGGAGATCGGCATCAAACTGATGCGCGAAGAGATCGTGGCGATCACGTACCACATGGGCCTTTACGGCGTGGGGCGCGAGTACACGGACAAGGAGTTCGACAACGCGCTACGCTGGCATGGCCAGCAGGTGATAGCGACGTGCTGCGCCGACTGGTACGCCGCGCGCGTGGACGAGGAAGGAGAGGAGAAGTGAAAGAAGAAGTAAAGTCTATCGTGAACAATGCGCTGGAGAAGGGGCGGCGAATGAGGGCCTTGCAGAAGGAGTACTTCAAGTCGCGCTCGCAGAAGGCGCTCATGGAGTCGAAGAAGGCAGAGGCGGCGTTCGACGACGCGCTGGAGGACGCCGCATACGCATTGCGGAACGGCGCGCAGAGGCCGAAGCAGGGAGAGCTTGGACTATGAGGAAGATCTACATAGCCGGTCCCATGACCGGAATCGCCCGGTGGAACAGGCCGGCGTTCGTGAAGGCGGCGGAGAAGCTGCGCGCGAGCGGGTGGGAGGTGACGAGCCCGATCGAGATCTCGGACGCCTTCGGAAGCCAGAACACGATCGTCACGACGCCCGGCCTGCTGGACACCGTGATCGACGAGGAGCTTGCCCAGCTCGCGAAGTGCGACGCAATCTACCTGCTGACAGGATGGGAGAACAGCAGGGGCGCGAAAACGGAACTGCTGCTGGCCCTGGAGAAAGGCATGGAGGTGATTACGGAACGGAGCGGAGTCGTGTACAAAACGCCGAAGGCGGCGCTTGAGGTCGTGCTGATGGATCCGATAACGGTCAATCCAAAGATGAATGTTAAGGTGGAGAAATGAGGAAGAAGAGCGACAAGGAACTCGGCGTCGTGCTGCCGGAGAGCATGGTCGACACCATCGCAAACAAGAAGCTGACGGACGAGCAGGTCGGGAAGATCGTAAGAGCGGTGATATGGAATTCCATGGAATGCCATGGTGACATAGTGTGCGAGACGCTTGTCGCGACGCTCGTGGGAACATACAGGGGAGCGAACGCCGCACGCATCAAGAGAATCAAGGCGAGTCGAGAAAGTAAGAAAGAATATGAGAAAAAACGGCGAGAAAAGGCAAATATAGTGGAGGACGCGATCTTGAAAACAGTGAAAGAAAATATGGAATTCCATGGAATAGTAGGTAAGGTAAGGTTAGGTAATAGTAATATACCCCCTATAATCCCCCTAGCGGGGGATGAAAAATCTTCTTCGGCGAAAACCGACGTTCATGCCCACACCGGAAAAGCTACCACACGCCCCACCACGGGCGGCCCTTCCACAGGAGGCCGTAGGACAGGCACGACCAAGCAGCACCAAAAGGGTGCCCTGGACGCGGACAACGGAACCGCGAGACCAAAGGCCGGAAGCGCCAGACCGACAGCGCGGAAACTTGGCAGGAGCGGTGACATCCGGGAGAGACCGGAACCAACCTCAAAAAAAACCGGCGCGCCGGGACTCTGGGACGGGGCGGCAGTGGTGGTGAAGGCGGCCGAGGCGATGATGGCGCGGCATCCGAACGCGAAGAGCGGGAAGCGCGCCGTGGTGCGCGCGATCGCCGCGACCGTGGAGGAGGGGCCGGGCGAGGGGCCCGAGACCGTGGACGCGATCAGGTCGGCGCACGAGGCGTGGTGCGCCACCGACGGCTGGGCCGAGGACAAGGGCCAGTTCGTCCAGGCGCTCGCCGCGTGGATCCGCAACGGCGGATGGCGCAAGCTGCCGCCGCAGAAAAAAAAGCCCGCGCCGCCAAAGGGCGACGAAATCAGCTTCGACGCGTCGCTGTGAGAGTGACGATTGACGAGAGAGGAGCGAAATGATAACAATCAAACGAGACGAGCAGCAGGACTTCATTGAGTACTGCTACGAGAAAGAGTGCTATGACGGACTCACGATCGGAATCGCACAGAAACTGAAGGACGAGGTGTGCGACGACGAGACACTGAACTGGTTCTTTGACGAAATCGCCGAGGACTACGGATTGCCGGTAGACGAAGGCGAGGTGGAGGAGAGCGAGCTGTACAGCTTCGTGAAGGAGAACTACCACAGGATCGTGGCGTGGTGCAAGGCGGAAACGAAAGACGGAAGCGGCGCAGAGGCATGGGACGCAACGGCCGATCCAGGCTTGCCGGACAGATGGTGGGAAAGCGAGGAGTAACATGGAAACGAGCGAGACGGACATCGAGGTCGGGCTGCTGGGAAGCGTGTTCGCGGCAAGCCTGGACGAAAGCGGCGACGAGTACGGACGGCATCTCGTCAACAAGTTCGCAGCGAGCGGCGTGAACGAGAAGTGGTTCACGCGGGACTCCACGAAACGGCTGTGGAAGGCGATGGCGGAGGCCGTGAAGGACGGCAAGGCGCTAGAGCCCGCCCTGCTCGCGCACGCCATGGGCGAGGGAGGCGCGGCGGCGGTGCAGTCGATCATCGACGGCGCGCCGGCGACGGCGGCCAACGCGGAGTGGTTCCTCGAGGCGATGCGCGACCGCGAGGTGTACAGGCGGTTCCACGCGCTGTGCATGAAGAAGCTCCAGGGGCTCACGCCGCAGAACGTGCGGATCGCGATCACGGACGCGGCGGCGGAGATCGCGAAGCTCGAGGAGATGACGCGCGGCGGCGGGGACCCGCTGCGGGGCGTCGGGGACTTCGTGGACCAGCTCGTCGAGGAGAAGCGCTGGCTGAGCGAGGAGCGGTTCGTGAAAAAAAACTGGGGCGCGTTCCGGGGCGTGCCGCTCCCGTGGAGCTGCCTGAACATGATCTACAAGGGCCTCAAGACGGGACACCACATCTTCGCGGCCCTGCCGAGCCAGGGCAAGACCACCATCGCCGCGAACATGAGCCTCTACTGGATCACGCAGGGAATCAAGCACGGGTTCGTGTGCATCGACATGCCGGGCGACGCGCTCGCCGAGCGCTACGCCGCGATCGCGGCGCAGCTCTCGATCAGCAAGCTGGACTTCGGCGCGGCGCCGGGCTACGTGGACGAGTTCGAGCGGACGATGAAGCGTCTCGCCGAGGAGGACGTGGTGAAGATCACGGAGTCGGACACTGTGAGCGCGCTCGAGTACGAGATCACGCGCGGCGTGAAGACGCTCGGATGGCAGGTGGCGGTGGTGGACTACCTGCAGCTGGTGGACCCGGAGATGAAGAGCGCGAACGCGCCGTACGTGCTCGTGAAGGAGGCGACGCTCGCGATGAAGCGCCTCGCGAAGAAGCTGCGGATCCCGATCGTGTGCCTCGTGCAGCTCTCGAACCAGTTCGCGAAGGACAAGGCGACGGGCACGAAGAAGCCGCGCCTGGACCACCTGGGGGACTCCAGCGAGATCGCCCGCGCCGCGCGCACGGTCGCCGTGCTGTGGCAGGACGAGGACGTTCTCGCGTACTGGAAGGAGAGCCCGCCGGTGCAGCTCGTGTACGGGGACCCGAGGAGGCGGCTCGCGCAGTTGAACGAGGTGTCGGTCGAGGAGGAGGCGGAGAGCCGCGCGGCGGAGGCCGGGCAGGCGAGCATCTTCCAGAACGGCGGGCTGCGTCCGATCTGGGTGAGCGTGATCAAGAACCAGCAGGGCGGGCGCGGGGACGTGCCGTTCCTCATGTACGCGAAGTACTTCCTGATGCGTCCGGGCGACCCGGAGGGCGAGCAGGTGGACGTGGGGGACGAGAAGAAGCCGAAGAAGATCGAGGCCGGGAAGTTCGAGGCGATCCGCGACGACTGGATGTTCAACGCGGGGGACGAGGTGCTGGAGCGCACGGGCGGCATCGGCACGCGCTGGCTGAAGTTCCCGGGCGAGACGCGCGAGGCGTACGTGGAGCGCATCAAGGCGGAGCGCAGGGCGCACAACTCGAACAGCGGCATGTGGGACGTGAATCTCTACGAGATGAATTCGGGGATCCCATTCGGCAGCGTGGAGTACCGGGGGGAGGTGCGCCAATGAGGATATGGAAAGCGATTGTGGAATTCTTCACGGGGGAGGCGGAAGGGGAGCCGGAGCTGGACGACATGGTGGACGGCATCACCGAGGAGCAGGTGCGCCGCTACTTCGAGAAGAACACGGACATGGACCTGAGCGTGCCGCTCGCCGTGGCGCGCCAGGTGCGCGAGGAGGTGACGTGGAGCCTTGCGAGGAGCAAGAAGAAGATGGGCGCGGACGAGCTGGCGACCATGCGCGGCATGCTCGCGGGAATCGCGAAGTTCGAGGACCTCTACTGCGCGGCCATGCGCCAGCAGGGCCGTCTGAGGAACGCGGAATGAGGGACCAGTTCTACCAGCCGTTCGACGCCGCACAGGTGCGGAGAGTCGCCGCGCAGCGAGGAGTCGAAGAAAAAACGGCGGCCGCGTGGCTCGCGAAGGGCCGTGAATCGCTCCTCGCGAGGATGCGGGAGGATCCGTACCGGCACGGCTACGAGCCGCCGATCTGGACCGTGGCGCGCGCGCTGATGCGCGGCTACGAGCCAACGGAGGCCGACCGGCGCGCGGCAGGCTGCGACTGGGAGGCGTTCTGCGCGGAGACGCGTCGGCGTCTCGGTTTCGCGCGGCCCGTGGGCGAGATCCTGATCATGGGAGCGAACCGCTCGGGGAAGACGGACTTCGCCTCGAAGCTCGCGATCCGAACGTCCATGCTCGGCGGCCGCAGCGCGAACATCGGCATGCAGACGCTGCCGACGGGAAAGCAGGTGCAGATGCCGCGAGTGTGGCACTACCTGCCGAAGGAGCTCAAGGCGCGCAACATCGCGGGGCGCAAGGCGAAGGACAACGAGGAGCACATCAGCTACACGAAGCAGAACGGCTTCAGCTCGAGCAAGATCACGTTCGGGAACGGCAGCGACATCCGGTTCGTGAGCTACGACATGGACGTGGACGGCGCGATGGAGGGCAGCGCGCTCGACTTGTGCTGGCTCGACGAGGAGTTCCCGAAGAGCTTCCTGGACGCGGCGCGCTTCCGTCTCGCGTCGAAGCGCGGGTTCCTGCTCGGCACGTTCACGCCGGTGAGCGGCTACACGCCCGTGGTGAAGGACTACCTGGAGGGCATGGCCGTGACGCGCTGGCACACGGCGTACATGCAGCCGGTGGACGGCGGTCCGCCGGAGCCGTGGAGCGAGCTCGGGCTGGAGGAGGCCGAGTGGGCGCGGCTGAGCGCGTGGCGCGACGGCGGCGGCAAGGAGGATCCCGGCGTGCCGGAGGCGCGGCCGGAGACGTACGCCGAGATCATGTCGGGAACGCCGGACAGGCTGGAGGCGATGGCCGCGCAGGGACGGCGCAGGTTCGAGGTGACGCCGCGCATCGCGTCGTGCAAGGGCGGCGAGGCGGCCGCAATCTGGTTCTTCGGAAGGGACAACCCGTACGGAATGCCGGGAGAGGTGATCGCGAACGCGCAGAAGAACGCGAACGCGACGGCCATGATCCGCAAGCGCGTGTACGGCATCGCGGAGCAGGTGCGGGGCGTCATCTTCAAGAAGTTCACGCGGGAGCGCAACGTGGTGGCGCCGGAGGACATCCCGCAGAAGCTCGTGCGCATCATGGTGGTGGACCCGGCGCCGGAGCGCAACTGGGCGTTCGGGTGGTACGGCTACGATACGAAGGGCGGAGTGCTGTACAAGTACCGCGAATGGCCGGGCAACTACGAGATACCGGGCGTGGGCGTGCCGGGGCCGTGGGCCGTGCCGAGCGACCGCAAGGGCGGGATCAACGACGGCGACAGGGGCGACGGACAGGACGATTTCGGGTTCGGGTTCCTCGCGTACAAGCGCGAGATCGCGCGACTCGAGGGATGGACGTGCTACGATCCAGTAGCGGAGCTGGACGAGGTGGAGGAGTGGAGCGAGCTGGACGGTACGGCGGAGCAGATCGAATACCGCGTGATTGACGCGCGGGCCGCCAGCCAGAGCAAGATCGGGGCGAAGGAGAACACGAGCCTCTTCGAGCAGGTGAGCCGTCTCGCGGAGGGATTCACGCCGGCGAGCGGCCAGAAGATCAGCGTGGGGCTGGACGTGCTGCAGGACCTTGTGAAGAGCGGACGCTACAAGGTGAGCGCCGCGTGCGTGAACACGATCGCAGCGTACGGCATGTACACGGGCGCGGACGGCCAGAAGGGCGCGTGCAAGGACATGATCGACCTGGACCGCTACGGGGTGCTGAGCGGCATCCTGGACGCGACCGACGAAGAGGCGAGCGACGCTGCACCGGGAGGGCCGCGCTCCGTCGCGGCCAACAAGAAGCGCCGAATCGCGGCAGGAGGGAGGAGGCGTTGAAGGGGCCGCGCGAGGCTTAGCCGCGGCGAGTGACACGGAAAGCGCATACAAATTGTAATACACGGGGGAAAAATCGTGCCTTTGGGTAGATTTTTCTCGCGCGGGCTATTGACTTTTGGGAAAATGTGTTTGTCGCGAGCGGAAGGTCGCTGGATCCGCAACCGCGTAATCAAGCCCAGCGGATAGGCACGCATTGCCGAGTATGCGGAGAATACCATGGAAGACGAAGAAAACACAGAGCTGGACACGCCAGAGGACGAGGAGACGCCCAAGACGGACGCCGACGAAGAAGTTGTCGACAACGATGAACAGGTCGATGAAGATAACTCCGACGAGGACGAAGAGGAGGACGAAGACGAGGACGAAGGCGAGGAAGGCGAACTTGGAAAGAAGGCGCAGACGCGCATCAAGAAGCTGGTCGGAAGGGCGAAGGACGCGGAACGTCGCGTCAAGGAGCTCGAAGCCGAGCTGGAGGATGCGAAGAAGCTGGGCGGAGACGACGCGGAGACGTTCATCGCGGCGGCGAAGTCGGCGGGCGTGCTGCCCAGCCTGATGTCCAAGGAACTGGCACAGGCCATCGAGAGGCGCGACGAGAATCATGGGCTCATCGACTTCTACGAGAACTGGCTCGACGACGAGGACAACGAGGAGTTGGAAGTCGGGGACAGGACGCTGACCAGGAAGCAGGTGAGGCTGAGGATCCGGGAGCTGCGCGACGAGACGCTGAAGATCGAGCGCCGCTGCGGAGAGCAGGAGAAGAGCCTCCAGAAAAAGGTGCGGGACATCTTCGAGCTGGGACGCCAGGCCATGAAGGCCGGCTGGAAGCCCGGAGCGAAGAAGGAGCCGCAGGGCGGCGGGCCGAAGGGCGCGCCAAAGAAGAAAACGCCGCTTGACCATCCGACGAGCGAAAGGAAGCCGGAGCGGAGGAAGGGCGGCAAGGTGGACTGGGGAAGCGCCAGCGGGAAGAACTCGCTCGCGGCCCTTATCCAGCAAAGCGAAAAGGACTAGAAATGGCATACTTTACAGTAGACAGGGAGCTCGTGGATCCCGATTTCCACGACGGCGTGGTGAAGTCGTTCATGGACGACCTGCCGCTGCAGACCGTCATCGGCCGAATCAAGGCGCCGATCGACATCACGCAGGACGTGGAGGTTGAGGCGCTGCCGGCGGTGTACGACCCGAAGGTGGCCGAAGGCGTCGACTACGACAAGTCGAACGCGGACAAGAAGATCAACGCGGTGATGACCGAGGTGATCGAGCAGTTCCGCTCGAAGGGCTGGCGCGTGACGCGCCTGCGCCAGAAGCTGCCGGGCCACAACGAGAAGAAGGGCCAGGCCGCCGCGAACAAGCGCGCGGCGGACGCACGCGACCTCGCGATCAACATCGAGCGCGTGCTTTCCTCCGACCAGGAAGCCGCCACCTACGCCGCGACGAGCGGCGCGCCGGCGACGCGCGGCCTCATGAACTGGCTGCGCAAGTGGGCGCACACGGACGGCAACACGGACGCGCAGGACGCGGCTGCGATCCACGCGACGTATCCGATCGCGAAGTACCTCCACCCGGTGGCCGGCTACGTGGGCAACGTGGAGAGCCTGACGGAGGCGGCGTTCAAGGCCGAGCTCCAGAAGGCGAAGATCCAGGTGGGCGGCTCGAACCTGAAGCTCGTCGGCCTCGTGGGCACCTACCTGAAGGGCATGATGAGCGAGTGGCTCGCAAAGGCGACCAAGGTGCAGGGCGTCGACAACACGCTCCGCGCAACGCGCAGCGCCGACTCGAAGAAGATCCAGCTCATCGTGGACGACTTCGTGTACGACGGCGTGACGCTCCACGTGCTGTGCGACGACAACCTGCTCGCCGACACTTCCACGTTCGCCATGCAGGACGCATCGTACTGGTCCGGCGCGTTCATCCGTCCGGAGCTGTGGGGCGTCTCCACGCTCGAGCCGATCACGCACTACGACATCGAGGACGAGGGCGGCGGCCCAGGCGGCTACCATGACGCCTCGCTGCGCCTCACCTGTCTCAATCCCATGGGGCAGCTGCGCGTGGTGCATTCCGCCTAAGGAGCGACATGAGGCGCATCGGCACGCAGAGGGCGCTGGGCGACGAGAAGCGGAACGACCTGCTTCTCGCGCTCGCGTGGTGGCGCGAAAGGTCCAGGCAGTTCTACTCCAAGCGCACGAAGGCCGAGGAGGCCTTCTACTGCGTGTGGGACGGCCAGCACGCGGACGGAACCGTGCACGACGAGAGGGACGCGCTCGCGTGGCCCTTCGACGGCGCGAGCGACCAGCGCGTGCGCTGGGGCGAGAAGGTGGTCCTGGACAAGATCGCGCTCGTCATGATCGCGCTTTCGAGCTGCGAGGTGGAGTTCGCCTGCGGGGCGGGCCCGGACGCCGAGCGGCGCGCCAATGCGCTCAAGAGGCTCCTCGGATGGGAGATGGGCAGGCTGGGGGCGAAAGGCTACGCCGAGTTCCTGGCACTGCTCAGGTACATGCTCGTGGACAGCCCGGCGGTGGCGGCGATGGACGTTTCCTGGCGCCGTCGCGCCTCGCTGGCCGTCCGCGAGCTCAACGCGGAAGAGCTGGCCGGGCAATATGTAGCCGCGAACGGGAGCGAAGAGACCGATCCGGCGACGCTCGAAGGAACATACTGGATGGGCCTGCGCGGCGAGGACGAGGCTGCCACGGAGGAGCTGGATGCGTTCCTCGCCGCGCAGGGCGTCCGCCAGGAGGACGCCGAGGCCGTGCGGCGCGCGCTCGCCGAGGAGGGCGAATGCGAATGCCTCTGCCGGGGACCGGCGGACGAGGGCGTGGAGCTGAAGGCGCTCAGGTACGGCGACGACTTCTGCATCCCGCGGGAGGCAAGCGACTTCGACTACGCGAGCCCGTGGTTCCGGGGCGAGTGGGTGACGGAGGAGCAGCTGCGCGAGAGGGTCGAGAGCGACGGCTGGGATCCCGAATGGGTGGAGGATGAGCTGCGCTACAAGGGCGCGAGCTTCTACGACGAGGCGACGCGTCCGAACGACGACGTGAAGGACCTTTGCAACATCGTGTGGTGCTACGAGGCCGTGACGACCGACGCGGGCGAGACGGTGCGCTGGGTGACGGTGCTCGGACACGCCGACGGCAGCGCGTTCGGCCAGCGCGCGATCCGCAGCCGGCGCGGGACCTGGGGCGTCGCGTTCTTCAGGCGCGAGGTGACGGGGCGGAACCTGCTCGCCGCGCGCGGGCTCGCGGCGCTGTGCGCGCCCGACCAGGGCGTGGCCAAGGAGGTGCGCGACATGGCGGCCAACAACGCCATCGTCGGAAGCCTGCCTCCGATCAAGGCGAAGGGCACGCGCACGCGCAACGCCGTGATCGAGCCGTTCTCCGTGATCAACATGGGGATCAACGACGATTTGCTCTGGATGCAGCCGCCGGCGTACCCGGCCGCCGCGAAGGAGACGGAGGAGCGCCTGAAGGCCGAACTGCTCGCCTACGTGGGCGTGAGCGACGGCGAGACGGACGTGACGGAGAGGCGCCAGGAGGAGGTCAACTGGTATCTTCGACAGTTCCAGGACCTGTTCGTGCTCATGGTGGAGGCCGCGCAGGACCACGCGAGCGACGAGGCGCTGGCGGGCGTGACGGGCGAGGGAGACGTGCAGGGCCTGCGACGAGAGGACATCACGGGCAGCTTCGGCATCACGCTCAGGCTGGACCCGCGCAACCTGGACAACAAGGCGCTGCTCGAGAAGGTGCAGGCGTTCGCGGGCGTGCTGCAGTCGATCGACCGCGAGCGCGCCGTCGATACGCTGCCGGTTCTGCGCCACGTGATGCGCCAGCTCTGGCCGGAGGTGAGCGGGGAGGCGATGAGATCGCCGGACGAGCTGACGGCGAACGACCTCGAGGAGGAGAAGCAGAACTTCGCGCTCATCAAGGCGGGCGTGATGCCGCGCATGGACACGCAGGGCCGGTGGAACTACGCCGCGCGGCTCCAGTTCTACCAGCAGCTCCAGGAGGAGAACCCGGACGCGATCGCGGAGATGTCGCCAATGGCGCAGGAGAATTTGCAGCGGTGGATGCAGGCGCTCGAGCAGCAGAACACGCAGTTCGGCGAGAACGCCGAGATCGGCCGCACAGGAGTGGAAGGAGTGGAGGGCTAAATGGACGAGAGAACGGAAAAGGGCGAATTCTACCCGGAGGAGCGGAGGGACGGCGTGCCGTCGCCGCAGCTCGCAGACAAGGTTGACCGCGTGAACCTGGGCGAGGTGGGGGATAGCTACTCGCTGAAGGACGTGAAGTCGAAGGTGAACCAGATAGTGCGGGCGCTGGGAAAGGCGGTGGTGGGGCTTGCGCTCGTGGCGATCGCGGGGATGAGCTCTAGGAAGTCGGGGGCGGCCACGGCGCCGCTAGAGGACATACCCAACAACGCGCCGGTGGTCACGAACGAGGAGGACGTGGCGGCGATGGGCGAAATCGAGGTTTTGCGGCAGGCCGTCGAAGGGAGGATCGCGGACGGGCTGAAGGCGGCGAGCAACAAGGTCGATGAGGCCACGAACGCGCTGAGCGCGGCGATAGGAGGCAGAATCGCGGGTGCGACGAATGCAATCGACGCCGCATACGCCAAGAAGGGCGAGATACCGGAGGTGCCGAGCCTGGAGCCATACGCGCTCAAGAGCGAGCTGCCGACGGACTACGTGAAGGAGGGCGACATCGCCGACATGGCGACGAAGAGCTGGGTGAACGCGCAGGGCTACTCAAAAGGCGGCGGCGGAGGCGGCGGCGCAGAGATCCCGGAGGAGCTTTCGTCGATAACCAACGCGGTGAAGGACTACGGCGAAATGCCGACACCTGCGATGACTTATGGCTGGTATTTCTTCGGTGCGGCAAATTACGCTGAAAGCGCAGGATGGCTCTGCCAGCCGCAGATGACTGAGACGATCGACTTGTATCCATACGAACGTCCAGATGGGGGAATTGAGAATCGTTGGGCGAACAGAAGCGGAATCGGCCCGACAAACTTCTTTGCATACGTCTCGGAGCTTCCGGCGCCGTCCGTTCCATCCGCGCCGGAAGTGACGACGGCATTGCGCTGGCGAGCGGACGGCACGGCGTGCGTGGTGAATGTTGCGGCGGGCGGCACGCTCACGGCAGACACGTCCAACTGGACGGAGGGGCAGGCCGTGATGGCGATTATCACGCTGGCGGAGGGAGCGGGCGTTGCCCAGGGCATTGAGCTTGTGAGCTACGGGGCATGGCCAGTTGGCACGCCTTTCGTCGCGTGCTGCTACAAAGTCGGACTAACCGTATACGTCGTTCCGTCAACGACGCTATGAGAATGAAGCGCAGACTGTCCATAATTGCGGCCATTGCCGCGCTTGCGGCGTGCGGATCGGCGACGCACTGGATGCTATCGCGTCCGTGCATGAACCCGCGCCTGAACTACGCGCAGCGCCCGCCGCGCGAACTGGAATATCCAAACTGGGTAGAATCATTCCACGGGTATGCAGACGGCGGCGAAACGGGGATGACCGTAATCGCGTGGGCAAAGTACAGGAACCTGGACGGGGCGAGCGATATCCGTTTCCCATTCGTGATGGGCAACTGTACGGCGGAGGCGGCACGCGCCACGCGCGATGGCGGAGCGCAGTTGACGAACCTTGTCACCGGCACGCTTGAAGCGCAGACGATTGACGTGTCAGGCGGATCGTGGGCGATGGAGTGTCTGCCGACGGGATATGCGGTGCCGTCAACGCTCGAGGGGACACGATGGCAATACGGGTGCTACTGCGTGAACATCACGACTGACACGCCGCTGACGCTGACAGTGGCAGACACGGAGATCTACATACCCGCGACAAACGGCATGGTGCGGAACGTGCAGGGGGCGAGCGCGAGCCGGTATGTGTTCGTGGAGCCGGAAAGCGCGGCGGCGAACGTGCGATTCGGCATTGCTGAAATGCCGCTCAGGCAGTTCATCGGGGCGCAGTGCGACGGCACGGCGAAAGATGAGCAAGTGATAAGCCGTGAGAGCGGCGGGCTTGACGAGACGTGGCGGATGTTCGCGCTGCGGGCGCGGATAGACAACGGCAACATGATCGTGAGGATGGAAGGGTACACGCCGGGCGTGCGGCTGGAGGGAGTGCAATGCGTAACTCAGGCGCTCTGGCGAGCGAGGGGGACGTTCGAGAAGGACGCGATGTTCAGGCTGAACGTCGTAGGGTGGGGCGTGACGGAAAATCTCGGCATAAGCCTTTGCATGGAGAAGATGTTTGACGGCTGGATTACGGATGAACAGGTTGAACGGATACGGGATCTGGACGTTGCGGAGCTTGTGCGGCACGGGGCGACGTTCCCGGAAATGGCGGAGGATTTCAGGCTCTTGCGCGTGACGAAATCATCATCGATGATTTCAGAGGATTCGACGGAATCGCTTGTGACGAACGCGCAATCATGCACGGTATCTTCAACGCATCGGCAGTATCAAGCAAGCGCAACGGCGGAAGTGATCCACGGCGTGAACTACGCGGGCAAATTCGGTCCGGCGGATTACGTGTTCACTTGCCCTGGTGCGACAGTTGACGGAAACTCGATTACATTTCCGGGGCCAGGCGATTACACGGT
The DNA here is from genome assembly GCA_902779075.1 of uncultured bacterium. Next base: position 15,702 of record CACZAK010000054.1, read on the forward strand.
ACGCGCCACGGATCCAGTTGGGGGATTCCTGACGAACCTTGTACACGCAAGCGGATCGTCGTATACGACTCAGGAAATCGTCTACACGCAAGACGGCGGAACGGCGGCGGCGTTCAACGGGGCAGTTGCGGGCGCGCTTGCCACCGCGACGAATGACGGCAGGGAATACGCGTACATCAGCGGCACGGCGACGAACAAATACTACAAGTGGCACGCAAGGCGTCTATGGCCGGTGCCTAGCGCGTGCGCGTCTACGCAGGGGCATTACGCAAAGCACGCGATAAGCCCGCACGTAGTGGCGTCTGCGCTGCATTATTGGTACTGGCCTCAAAGCGCGTTGACGTACACAGATGCGCAGGGCAACACGGCAACCGTCACGCCCGGCAGCGCAATCCGCGCGGATCAGTGGGCGCGAAGCCACGGCTTTACGGAGGCGGAAATCACAGCTGCGGATTTGGGCGACCTGGTATTATTTGTGGTGGACGGCGCGATTCCAGACGGATGCTGTCCGTATCTAATGAGCGCGGAGACGTGGCGGAGAGTAGTGCCGGGGCCTTTCGGCGTTTTGGGATGGCGCGCAACGCAGACGGATCTGGGATGGGGATTGCCGGTACTGTTCGATTCTGACATCGGGAATCCGGGCAGCGGCAGGGCGTCCAAATGGACATGGAGCCGCAGCTTCCCGTATCCTACAAAGGCATATTCATGGACAAGCGCAAGCGGCCTAATGGCATCCAATCACGCATACGGCAGCATTGCGGCCAATACTTGCGCGCCGACATACGGCGGCGACAGCGGGCATCCGCTTTACCTGGAAGACGGCGACGGCAATCTGATACTGATTTCGCAGCATCATACCGTTGGCAGCGGTACGTGCTTCCCGCGCGCGTTTGAAATCATCCGGGCGTTCTGCACCGCGCAGGGCGACACGATAAAGGAATGGACGGTGGACTGATGGACGAGGTTACGCGCGATATGGTGAAGGCACAGCTCAAGTCTGCCAAGACTCCGGAGGCTCTGAATGGCGCGATGGTGAGCGCGATGATCGCTGTCGTCGATTGCCAGTGCAAGACGGGAATGAGGGTGAAGAGGCAGGGGCTCATCCTCGCGGGGATTGGCCTGCTGCTGCTCGTGGCCCTGCTTTTCGGAAACGAGACGGCAATGAAATTGCTCAGTTTCTGGCGGACGGGAGGCGCGTCGTGAAAACGGAATTCGCAGACTGCGCCGCGCCGATAATCCGGCTCCCGATAACAACGCTCGGGGAGAAGGAGGCGGTTCTCATGGAGCCGTGGACGATCTACCGGGTGGACGATTTCTATGACATCGAGATACCCGCAGGCGCGACCACGGACGGCGCGTCAGTCCCTCGCATTCTGTGGCGCGTCTGCGGGCATCCGCTTCAGGCGCCGCGAGTCTACGCGGCGATGGCGCACGACTGGATATACCGCAACGGATGGAGGCTGGGATTCTCGCGCAGGGAGGCGGACAGGATATACCGCGCCCTGGAGCGGCATTTCGGGATCGGGGCGTGCGCGGCGGCGGTGGAGTACCGCGTGCTGAGGTGGTTCGGAGGCCGGCACTACGTGGAAAAGGAGCCGGAGAGAAAGGTGATTTCGGTCGGGTGACCGGAACGCGGGCGGAGTCTTTTAAAGGCCATGTGTCCTGATTTTGGGTGATCCGCCCGCGTGGTTATTTGCCGGGAAACCGGAAAAGAAAAAGAAAGGAAAAAAGGAAGATGAAAAAGCTGGTGATGGCGGTGGTGTGCGGGCTCGCGGTTGCGGGATGCCGCACCGTGACCGTCGAGAACAAAGGAGACGGGAAGGGCTGGAAGGTCACCGTGATGTCGAACATGATGAAGTCCGAGGCGGACAACATCAACGCGAAGGTCGGGCCGGACGGCACGATAGAGTTCGACATGGGCGGGCTTAGGTCCTCGCCGTCGGAGGAGTTCGCGAAGTCGCTGAAGACGTTTGCGTACATAGCGCGGATGGCGGCGGCGGGATTCGCGGGGATGCCGGTGCCGAGCGACGCCGGAATGGCGGAGGCGGCAGGGAAGGCCGTGAAAGCCGAGAAAGCTGAAAATGCCGTGAGCGTGGATTGCGCGGACGGCGCATGTGTGAAAAAGTAAAAGGAAAGGAAAAGAAAATGCCAATTAAAGAGATGATAGACGCGGCCCAGTCGGGTACGGCGTGGAAGACTCCCTCGATGAGGGGCTTCATGTTCAAGACAGCACTGGACGCGGAGACGTACGGCGAAGGCGCGTACACGCTCACGTTCCGAAAGGCGGCCAACTCGGGCGGCAATCCGCAGGACTACGTGTTCTACTTCAACGTGAGCACGTCGGCGTCGGCGCCGTCGGCGGAGAACCTCACGCTTGAGAGGGAGCTGCTCGTACACATCCTCAGCAGCAACTGGCAGACGGGCAAGCTCGAGGACTTCGAGGCGGCCCGTAGCGGCAGCGGGAACTGGTAAAAGGGAATTGGGAATTGGGAATTGGGAATTGGGAATTGGGAATTGGGAAAAGGGAAAAGGGAAAAGGGAATTGGAAATGAAGAAGCAGATTGCAATCGCAATTGCCGTGGCGTGCGGCGGCGTTGTCGCCGCATTGACGGGAGTTGAGCTGAAGAAGGGCGCGAACGGCGCGCCGGGCCCGTGCAGGGCCGTGGCGGCGCAGGCCGTATCGACGAACGCGAGCGGAACCGTGACGCTGAAGCGCGTGACGCCGCTCGTCGTGGAGTGGTACGACGAATCGACCGTGACGAACTTCACGTACCGTCCGGCCATGAGCAACGTGACGTACACCGTCTCGAACACGCTCTGGAAGGCGTGGAGCACGAACGCGCTGGCCGGCGGCGGCGTGGCGAGCAACCTCCTAGCCGAGGCGTGGGGCGGCAGGCCGACCGTGGCCGGATGGCCGACGAACGTCCTGCTCTACACGTCGAGCATGGAGCCGCGCACGCTATCGTCGAACGTCACCTACCAGGTGGTGGACACGGTGGACGTGCGGATCGCGCGCACGCGACGGACGGCGGAGAAGGCCGTCACGAACACGCTCTGGAGCGCGACGCTCGCGAACGGCTACAAGACAAACGCGCTGGACGCGGCGATCTTCGCGGGCGACATCCTGCTCGGCGAGGGCACGGCGTTCGACGGCGGCAAGGTGCAGCTGATCCTGGAGAGGTGAAGAATGTTGCCATTGTTGCCAGTGTTGCCAATTCCAATGTTGCCATTTAACAATTGTGAATTGGAATTGGCAATTGGCAACATTTTCACATTGGCAACAATAAAAAAGGATAGCCAATGCTAGTCAAATCCAAGCAAACGGTCAGCCCGGAGTGGATCGAGGCCAACTCGCGCATGAGGCGCGAGAAGAAGATGGAAATTGAGGCCTCGAAGAAGCTGATACGGCAGCGCCGGGAACTCGGCATGGAGGGCCGGCGCGAGGGCCGCGTGGGGGCGAAGAGCCGCCACGCGGTCCTGAACGCCGTCCGAACGATGGGCAAGGAGATCCTCACCGAGGCGGGCGAGGACTACTGGCGGTTCCTGGAGCGCAAGTACCCGTGGCAGGCGCTTGACGGAAGGCCGCAGTGTACGGACAGCGCGAACGGCCACCGCTGCCGCCAGGGCAAGGTGAGCCGAAGGTACGTGGGCGGAAAGTGGTACTGCTGGAAAGACGGCGGATGGATGCCGGAAAATCCGGATAATCCGGATAATCCGGAAGATCCGGAAAGGAGCGAGTGATGGAAATACAGATGGGCAGCATTCTCGAGGGCGCGTGCGCGATGGCCGGGTACGACCTTTCGCTGCAGACGGCGCCGATGCGCTGGCGGCAGATGGCGTCGATGGCGGTGAACGAGGGCCTGAGGCGGATACACGCGGAGAAGTTCCCGGCGCTGAGGCGCGTGGAGTTCAGGAGATACAGGCCGATAGAGGCGGATCTGGAAGAGGCGGCCGCGCGCTACGCCACGGGCCAGGAGTGCTGGTGTGACGGCCATTACTGGCGGCGCACGGCCACGGGCTGGGAGCCGCTGAAGATGGAGCAGGTGAGCGCGTTCATCGCGTTCGACCAGCCGTGGGAGGCCGTCGAGATAGACCCAGGCGGCGTGGTAGTGGAGGACTTCGCGTTCGTGGCCGATCCGAAGTACAACCCGGAGGCGGCGCCGGTGAAGGGTTGCGGATGGTTCGCGGACGGAGTGCTGCTGCCCGCGCCAGCGCCGGAGGGCGTGTACGTGCGTTTCACGCCGAAGGCGCCGCGAGTGAGCTACGTCGAGTGGGCGCCGGACCGCGCATACGCGCGCGGCGCGGGATGCTACGTGTCGGAGGACAGGGACTGCTACATCGCTGCAGCCGACATCGCACCGGGCGGAGACGCGCCGAGCGGAAACGGGAAGTGGAGGCGGGTCCGCGTGCGCGACGAGTTCGAGAACTACCTCACGGAGCTCGCGGCGGCGAGCCTGCAGACGGAGGACCAGGGCCGCTACCAGACTAAGGCGGCGGCGGAAAACGAATTCGCGGAGCTGCAGGCGCGTTTCGCGGAGGGAACGGGAGACAGCCGCATGCGGTGCGGGAGGTTCAGGAGGTAGAGATGGACGGGCAGATGGAACAGATGTGCGCCGAGTGGTGCAGGAGCCACTACTGGCAGCTTCAGGAGAAGCGCGGGTGGAGATACAGGTTCCACGAGAGCGTCATGGTGCGCTACTACGAGGAGGCGAACCTCGATCCGGCGCTCCTCGAGCCGCTGGTCGAGTTCCTGAAGGGCGATGGCTGGCAGGGATCGTTCACGGTCCACAACAAGCCGATGGACGCAACCGGCTGGAAGACGCGCGACGTGTGGTACGAGACGCGCGACGGCGACGTGAAGGAGGCCACGAAGCTCAAGCGCACGCGCATCTACCACGCCGTTTACAAGGAGGGCGACGAGCAGGGCGGGGACGGCCCGTACGTGGTCGAGGACGGATGCAAGTGGAAGGTGAGCCACGAGTTCCACTGGAAGGTGGAGAACCTGCCGGAGCTGCCGGAAAGCGGGAGCGGCGTCCAGTACAGGCTGCAGGGAGCGTCGAGGGACGACGAGACGGGACTTTGGAGCTGCGTTGTCGAGAGGCGCGAGACGGTCCAGCAGGACATCGAGGAGTACGGCACGGCCAAGACCGTGTTCGAGAACCGCTACGAGGAACAGCACCTGGGCGTGAAGCAGGGAAGCGTGGCTGGGACGGGAAAGGCCGCAAGCGTCGGAGGAGGAGTGATGGTGCAGCGCCAGCTCCGCAAGAACGAGGACTGCACCACCGACGTGGTGAACGAGACGGTAGAGGAGAAGCCGGTCGAGGGCGCGGTAGAGGAGACTACGCGGACGCAGCGAGGCACGCGAACGGTCACGGTGAACCGCAACCAGGCGACGAAGGCGCAGCTGGGCGACGGCGAGGGAAGCGTGCGGAACGAGCGGACGGAAGGCGGGCTCTGGAACCAGACGATCACGCAGTTCAACCGCGTGGCGGGATGGTTCAGGAAGGTGTGCCGCAAGACGCTCTTCATGCACGAGCACGCGGAGACGGAGGCAGTCGAGAGCGATCCGGGGTTCACGCACGCGAGCGAGGCAGCCGGGGGCGTGGTCACGGAGCAGAGCGTCACGCGCAACGAAGAGGGCGGTTTCGACGTGGAGACGCGCACGCGCGAGGAGAAGAGCGTGCCGGGCGCGGTGGTAGAGACGCGCAAGTTCGTGGACGGCGTGACGGTGACGACGGTGAACAGGGGACAGCCGGGCGAGGCGAGCGCGGCGGGACTGGGCGTGGGCGAGAGCGTGCGGAACGAGCGGACCGAGGGCGGGCTCGTGGACCAGACGATCACGAAGGCGAGCGTGGAGCCGGTGGGGAGGACCGGCGAGGCGTGCGAGCAGAACGCGCTCATGCACGCGCACAGCAGGACCGAGGGCACGGGGAGCGAGCCGCCGGAGACGGTGGAGGTGACGGCGGGCGCGGGAGAGACGGCAACGCGGCGCGTGCGCATGACGGAGCGCGGGGCGTGGGAGGTGACGGACGAGACGCGCACGGCCAAGCCGGCGGTGGCGGAGGCGACGGGCGGATCGATCGGGCGAACGGTGGTGGTGAGGTCGCTGCGGAACCAGCAGTCGATAGACCCGGGCCCGGGCGGGGTGAACGAGGAAATCGACGCGAACGCCCAGCCGAACGAATTCGGCCTGGTGGACGGCACGGTGCGCACGACTACGTACGAGCCGCAGACGGCGACGGGCACGGGAGCGGGCTCAGATACGACAGTGACGATAGAGGTGGGCCGGAACACGCTTAGTTCGAGCGTCTCGGAGAGCGGAGGCGTGAACCAGACGGTAGACGTGAACGTGACGCCGAACGATCACGGCAGCTACGACTACACGAAGCGGAAGACAACTTTCACGCCGAAGACGGCGACGGGCGTTGGCACGGGATCTGATTCCACAACCACCATTGAGGTGGGGCGCAATACCGAGAGCGC
>CACZAK010000055.1 GCA_902779075.1 uncultured bacterium
GCGGAGCGGACACTGGGACCACTACAAGGCGAACATGTTCGTCACGGAGAGCGAGAAGCGCGTCTTCGCGGTGAAGCCCATGAACTGCCCCGGCGCGCTCGAGATCTTCAAGAGCCGCATGCGCTCCTACAAGGACCTGCCGCTGCGTCTCGCCGAGTTCGGCCATTGCGCGCGCAACGAACCGAGCGGCACGCTGCACGGCATCATGCGCGTGCGCGGGTTCGTGCAGGACGACGCGCACATCATCTGCACCGAGGAGCAGATCGAGGAGGAGGTCGCGAAGTTCTGCCGTCTCCTGAAGGACGTCTACAAGGACTTCGGTTTCGACAAGAACCTGCTCGTGAAGCTCTCCACGATGCCCGAGGACCACGTGGGCGACGAGGCCACGTGGCAGCACGCCGAGGCGGCCCTCGCCGCCGCGTGCAAGGCGTCCGGCATGGACTACGTGATCCAGCCCGGCGAAGGCGCGTTCTACGGCCCGAAGCTCGAGTTCACGCTCATCGACGCGCTGGGGCGTCCGTGGCAGTGCGGCACGATCCAGCTCGACTACCAGCTCCCGAGCGCCGAGCGCCTGAACGCCGAGTACATCGGCCCCGACAGCCAGAAGCACCATCCCGTGATGCTCCACCGCGCGGTGCTGGGCTCGCTCGAGCGCTTCATCGGCATTTTGATCGAACACTACGCCGGCGCGTTCCCGCTGTGGCTCTCGCCTGAGCAGGTGCGCGTGCTTCCTATCACCGACAAGCAGGTGCCATACGCGGAGTCGATCCGCGACGCACTTGCCGCGAAGGGTTTCCGCGTGGGGATCGACTCGTCCGCCGACAAGCTCGGCGCGAAGATCCGTGCCGGTACGGTGGAGAAGGTGCCATATCTGCTCGTGGCAGGCGGTCGCGACGAGGCGGCGGGCGTTGTCTCAGTGCGCAAGCGCGGCGAAGGCGACCTGGGCGCAATGAAGCTTGAGGAATTCATCGCAAAGCTCGATGAAGACCTGAAGAACAAACAGTAACGAAAACAACAAGAAAGGTGAGGTGACTTATCGCTTCCTTTACCCGAGTCAACTACAAAATCCGCGTGCCGTCGGTGCGCGTGATTGACTCAAACGGCCAGATGCTCGGCGTAATGCCGACCAGTCAGGCGCAGCGAATGGCGGAACGCCAGGGGCTAGATCTCGTCGAGATCACCCCCAACGCGGAACCGCCGGTCTGCAAGATCATGGACTACGGCAAGTTCCGCTATGACGAGTCCATCAAGGCCAAGCAACAACGCAAGGCACAGAAGACCACGCAGGTCAAGGAAATCAAGTTCCATCCGGGCACGGACACGGGCGACCTGGAGCACAAGCTCCGGCAGATACGCCAGTTCCTGTCGGAAGGAAACAAAGTCAAACTCACACTTCAGTTCCGCGGACGCGAGAACCAGCACAGGGAACTCGGCGAGGACATGATCGCAAGAGTGCTTGAAATGCTGAAGGACGAGTGTTTCGTGGAACAGGCCCCAAAGACGCTCGGACGCATCCACGGTTGCCTTATCGGTCCGCCGCGCGCGAAGAAGGGCGGCGGCAAGCCGCAGATCTCGGTGTCCGGCAATCCGCCGCCTCCGCCGGCCCAACCGCCTGCGGAGCCCGAAAATGGCGGCGGCATCCACATCTCGATAGGGTGACGGCCATGCGCGTCGGGTTCGGATACGATTCACACGTGTTCGACGAAGGACGCCCGCTCCATCTGGGTGGCGTCCTCATCCCCGGCGCGCCCGGCCTTCGCGGCCATTCGGACGCGGACGTTCTAATCCACGCCATCGTCGACGCGCTTTACGGCGCGGCGGCGCTGGGCGACATCGGCTCGCATTTCCCCGACACCGATCCACGTTGGGCAAACGCCGACTCCATGCAGTTTCTGCGTGCCGCCGTGGCGGAGGTGCGTGCGGCGGGCTACGTCGTGGGGAACATGGACGCCACGGTCATCTGCGAGCGACCGAAGCTGCGTCCGCACGTGGATGCCATCCGCGCCCGCCTCGCAGAGGCTCTTGGCGTTGATGTTTCAGCGGTCTCCGTGAAGGCGAAAACGAACGAGGGCATGGACGCCGTCGGCGAAGGGAAGGGCATCGCCGTCCATTGCGTGGTGCTACTTCTGCCATGAAACACCGCGCGGCAGATTTTCCCGTCGACATCATCTTCGAGGACGACGACATCCTCGTTGTCAACAAACCCCCAGGCATGATAGTGCATCCCGCGCCCGGACATCCCGACGGCACGCTTGTGGATGCGCTGCTCGCGTATTGTCCGCAAATGCGCGGTGTGGGCAGCGTGGAACGTTCGGGCGTGGTACACCGTCTCGATCAGGAGACGAGCGGCGTGATGGTGTTCGCTAAGACGGATCGCGCTATGCGCGCGCTCCGTCGGGATTTCGAGGACCACGTTTCCGTGCGCAAAACTTACCTCGCCGTGCTGCACGGCGCGCCCGAACCGCGCGCCGGCACGCTGGAGACGCTGATCGGACGCAAGCCATGGGACCCGAAGCGCATGGCGGTGGTCGAGCGCGACGGCAAACGCGCCGTCACCCATTGGACCACGCTCCAGCGCAAGGGCGCGCTCGCGCTCGTCGAGTTCACGATCGAGACCGGTCGCACGCACCAGATACGCGTACACGCCGCGCATCTCGGACATCCCGTCGTCGGAGACGCGCTCTACGGCGATCCCGCGAAGGACCGCCGTCTCGCACCGCCGCCCACCCGACAGTTGCTCCACGCGGTCCAGCTTTCATTCAACCATCCAGTAACCCACCGTCCGCTAACATTCGCGGCCGAACCACCGGAGGACATCATCTATGCACGTTCGCGTTGAATCTTTTCTTTCATTGCTCCTGTTTTTCGCGGGATTTGCCGCATTCGCCGAGACATCGGTCACGTTCTACGGTGGCGCGGGAGAGGTGGGTGGCAGCTGTGCTCTCGTCGAAAGTGGTGGCTACCGGATGCTTGTGGACTGTGGCACGGTCTACGGCGTGGATCATGTGCCCACGAATGTGCAGATGAAATCGGGCTTTGCCTTCGACCCTTCAACCATAAACTGCCTTCTCCTCACGCACGCGCACCAGGACCATGCAGGCCGCGTGCCGGAACTTGTCCATGCGGGTTTTAAGGGGGAGATCTTGGCGACGGAGCCTACTCGCGACCTACTCGCGCTCGCGTGGCCTACGCAGCTTATCTACGACGAATCGGAACGGCGCGTGTGGCGTTGGTCTGCGAAGTCGAAGGGGGGGCGCAGCCGTAAAGTGCATTGGTGCGCGGACTGCGAGTGGAGTGCAAAGATTGCCAACTACAACCTCCGCACTTTCACCGGCTCTCGTGCCGAACTGGACGAATTCATGGCGTCCTTTGCTCCGGGCGCGTCCGCGCTCTCCGCCTGCCACGTGTGCTTGGAACTTGAGATGAAAGCGTTTCTCGCTCGCTTCAAGTGCGTACCGTACGGTGAGAGGTCTAGAAACGGCCCGTTCACGGTCACGTTCCGTCCGGTGAAGCACATCCCCGGTTCCGCCGCGATCTACATAGCCGAAGGCACGAACACGCTTGTGTTCTCAGGCGATCTAGGCACGCCACGCTCGCATTTCGTGCGAGAGATCGAACCTGCGCTCAAGGCGGACGCAGTTTTTATCGAGTCGACGTACGGCGACGCATCGTCCGGAGGCCAAGCGGCGTCGGAAGCGGAGTACGCGCGCTTCCGCAAGGACGTAGGCAACACGGTACGCCGCGGCGGAATCGCGTGGGTGCCGGCGTTTGCGCTCGACCGTTCGCAGCGCGTGCTCTTAGAGGTCGCACAGGGCATGGCGCATGGCGAAATCCCCGCAGAGGCGCCGGTGTACATGCTCTCCTCCACGGCGCGTAACGTCACGCGCGCCTACATTGAGCATCCCGAGTGGTTTGACGTGGACATCACGGCTGTGTCCAACCTCTTCGTGCGCACAAAATCCCGTTTCTCGCCGACGAAGACACTGAAGGGCGGCGGTATACTGCTCACAACGTCCGGAATGATGGACGCGGGGTCGTCCCTCTCGCTTCTTCCGTCCCTTGCCGCGAACGAGGCCGTGCAGGTGTGCCTCGTGGGGTATCAGGCACCCGGCACGCATGGGTATAAGCTACGTTCGGGGGCTAAGGAAATCACAGTCAGCGGACGAAAGGTGCCGGTACGTTGCGCCGTCTCGTCCTACTCGTGCTTCGGCGGACACGGCGACGCTACGGAGAACGACGCATGGCTCGCCAACAACCGCAATTCGCGCATCTTCCTAATCCACGGCGACAGGAAGGCACTCGATGAACGGCGGCAGGGTCTTGTAAAGCGCTTCGGCGCCACCGTTGAAATCGCAGAGCCGTTCAAGCGCTACGTTTTCCCGGCCCTTGTGTCAAAAAAATGAGATTCCGCTTGCCAGAGCGGAACGGAAATGCTATTCTCACTTCTAACCATGAAACGAACAAGTGCAGAGAAGGGGCGTGTCATCGCCCGATTGCTGGACGATCCTTACCTCGCCCCATACGCGGACGCGGTGAAGGGGCGCGCGGAGCATGCCCGCGCGCGGGCACGCGAGCTGACAGGCGGCAAGGGACGCCTTGCCGACTGGGCGAGCGCGCACGAGTACTTCGGCCTACACCGCACGCCCGAAGGATGGGTGTTCCGCGAATGGGCCCCGCACGCCACGGCAATTTGGCTAGTGGGCGACTTCTCGAAATGGCAGCTCCTGCCACGCTTCAAGCTCACGCGCATCCCCAGCACGGACGTGTGGGAGCGCACATTTCCGGCGCGCGCGATCCGACACGAACAGTACTACCACCTGGAGGTACACTGGGACGGCGGACGCGGCGAGCGCATCCCCGCCTACGCGCGCCGCGTTGTACAGGATCCGCAGACGAAACTCTTCAGCGCCCAGGTGTGGGAACCCAAGAAACCGTATGTATGGAAACACGCGATATGCGACAGTCGGCAGCCGACGTCCGGTGGAAACGCCCCGCTCATCTACGAGGCCCACGTGGGCATGGCGCAGGAGGAGGGCAAGGTCGGCACCTATGCCGAGTTCCGCGACAAGATTCTTCCCCGCATCAAGGCGGCCGGCTACAACGTGGTGCAGCTAATGGCCGTGATGGAGCATCCATACTACGGCAGCTTCGGGTACCATGTCTCCAGCTTCTTCGCGCCGAGCTCGCGTTTCGGCACGCCGGAGGATCTCAAGAGCCTTGTCGACACGGCGCACGGGATGGGGCTTCGGGTAATCATGGATCTCGTCCACTCCCACGCCGTGAAGAACGAGCGCGACGGCCTTTCGCTCTTCGACGGCACGCCCTATCAATACTTCCACGACGGTCCGCGCGGCTGGCATACGGCATGGGATTCGCGCTGCTTCGACTACGGCAAGACGGAGGTGCTGCACTTCCTCCTCTCCAACTGCCGCTACTGGCTCGACGCCTTCCACTTCGACGGATACCGCTTCGACGGCGTCACGTCGATGCTCTACCGCGACCACGGCCTAGGCACGGCATTCGCGGGCTACGCGCAGTACTTCGACGGTAACGTGGATGACGACGCCTGGTGCTACCTCGCCCTCGCAAACCGCGTGATCCACGAGGCGCATCCGCGCGCGATCACCGTGGCAGAGGACGTGAGCGGCATGCCCGGCTGCGCCGCGCCGCTCGCCGATTGCGGCATGGGCTTCGACTATCGCATGGCGATGGGCGAGCCGGACTACTGGTTCCATCTCGCCGAGAAGGTGCGCGACGAGGACTGGAACATGCACGGAATATTCCACGCACTCACGGACAAACGCGCCGACGAGAAGGTGGTGAGCTACGTGGAGTCGCACGACCAGGCGCTCGTGGGCGGCAAGACGTTCTTCTTCCAGCTCGTCGACAAGGCGATCTACTGGGGCATGGGTGTGGACCAGCACGGCCTTGAGACGGATCGCGGCGTGGCGCTCCACAAGATGGCGCGTCTTGCAACGCTCGGCTGTTCGGGCGGGGCATACCTGAACTTCATGGGGAACGAGTTCGGGCACCCCGAGTGGATCGACTTCCCGCGCGCCGAGAACGGCTGGGACTACAGCCACGCGCGGCGTCAGTGGTCGCTCCGCGACGACCCGGCGCTGCGCTTCAAGGGACTCGGAGACTTCGACGAGGAGATGATCCGCGTCATCGCGAAGCACCGCGCGCTACGCGGAACGTCGCCCGTACTGCTTGCTGCGAACGACGCCGACCAGACGCTCGCGTTCTGGCGCGGCGGACTCGTGTTCGTGTTCAACTTCAGCGCGTCGAACTCCTATTCCGACTATCCTGTGCTCGTCCTGCCCGGCAGCTACCGCCGCGTGCTCGACACGGACGAGGTCCGCTTCGGCGGCCAGGGACGCATCGCCGCGCGTCAGACGTTCTTCAGCGAGTCATCCGTCGTCGGCGACGAGCGTGTGGACCACATTCGCCTCTACTTGCCCGCCCGCACGGCCATTGTGCTTGAGGTACGCTGACGGGAAGCGAGGATTATGGTATAATCTCCCCCACTGGAAAAGCAAGAGATGGAAAAACTGTATCCACTGACGTTTCGCCCGAACATCCACACGGCCTTGTGGGGCCGCGAATCGTGGGAGATTTCGGGGCATCCCTCGTCTCCGTCGGTCGTGGCGGAGGGTCCTCTCGCTGGGTGCACGCTCAAAGAACTCGCCGAAGAGTATGGCTCTGCGCTCACGGGCGCGAAGGCGCACGACCCAACGCGGTTCCCTCTGCTGTTCAAGGTGATTGACGCACGTGACCGCCTGAGCGTGCAGGTGCATCCCAATGAGTCCACGTGCGAGTTGACCGGCGGCGAGCCGAAGACGGAGATGTGGCACGTGCTTGGCGGGAGGGGACCGATATTCGCGGGACTGAAGCCCGGCACGACGCCTGCGATGGTGGAGGAGGACGTGCGGACCGGGCATTTCGAGGAGACGCTCGCGCGTCATGACGCACAGGAGGGTCTCACGCTCTTCATACCAGGCGGGCTCGTACACGCCATCGGCGAGGACGTTATAATATACGAAGTGCAGCAGAGCTCCAACACGACATACCGCCTCTATGACTGGGGGCGGGTGGACGCGAACGGAAAATCGCGCAAGTTGCACGTGGCGGAGTCGCTCAAGTCGATAGATTTCTCGTTGCCCGTACCCATATCGCGTACCGCCGTGTCTTGTCCGTTCTTCACTTTCCGCCCCGTTTTGTCCCAGGGCGAGTTCGTCGTCGCGCGTAACCCAGCCACCTTTACGGCCGTTTACATCGTCAATGAAAAACGCAGCGTCCTCGTACCTGCCGGATGCGCGGCGCGGATCGCCTGCACGGGAAAGGTCCTGGTGACAAGGCTATGAGGGGAAAGTTCATAAGCTTTGAGGGACCGGAGGGAGGCGGGAAGTCTACGCACGTGGCGGCGCTCGCGGAGGCACTACGTGGGGAGGGAAAGTCCGTGCTGGTAACGCGCGAGCCGGGCGGGACGCGTCTTGCGGAGCTCATCCGCGGTCTTGTGCGCGAAGAGCTGGAGGACCCGCCAGTCACGCGCGCGGAGGTGTTGCTCTTCCTCGCCTCTCGCGCGCAGGTGGTGGCGAACGTGATCAAACCCGCGCTCGCGCGCGGGGAGTGGGTGCTCTGCGACCGCTTCAGCGACTCCACCTTCGCCTACCAGGGCTACGGACGCGGCATCGACGTGCGGCTCCTGAGGGAACTCAACGAGTTTGCCACGGAGGGCCTTGTACCCGATCTCACTATCCTCTTGGATGTGCCGCTTGAAGTCTCCCGCGCACGACTTGCCGAACGGCAGCGCGCGACGGCAGCTGTGGCAGACCGTATCGAATCGGCGGGAGAGGCGTTCCACAAGCGACTGCGCGAGGGTTTTCTCGCACTCGCCAAGGCGGAGCCGGACAGGTTCGTAGTGATTGATTCTTCGGGCGACCGCGACGATGTGGACCGCCAGATAATAGAGGCCGTGCATGGACGTTGACCACGCCTACGATCTGATCGAGAGGGCGGTGCGCGCGGGCCGCGTGGCGAACGCCTACCTGCTCGTGGGCGGAGTTCGCGGCATGGCTGGCGAACTCGCTGATCGCGTTCTGCACCTGCTCTTCGGTCCGGGCGACCTGCGTGTCCATCCAGACATCCACCGGCTCGCGCCCGCAAAGAAGACGCGCATCATCTCCGTGGACGCAATGCGCGAGCGGATGATCGACCCGATGGATAAGACCACCTTCATGGGCGGCTGGAAGGCTGGCGTGGTGCTGGGTGCCGACCGGCTCAAGACTGAGAGCGCGAACGCGTTCCTGAAGACGCTTGAGGAGCCGCCGCCGCAGACGCTCTTCCTCCTGCTTTCCGAACGTCCAGAGCAGTTGCTTCCCACGATCATCTCCCGTTGCCAGCGCATTGACCTGCCGGACGCGCGCGCGCAGCAGCTGGAGGAACCGTACCGCACGCAGGTACTGGACGTGCTTGCAGGGGACGACCTCACGAGCGTGACGGCGCGCGCCGCCGCTGCGGCGAAGCTCGCAGCCGTGCTGGAGGCACTAGAGGAACTTGCAGCGGCGCGCGTACAGGAGGACCTTGAAGAGGAGTCGTCGAACGCAGGTGAGGAAGTGGACGACGATGCGCTGAAGGCGCTCGTCTCGTCCCGTTACCGCGAATCCCGCGCGGATTTCGTCGCCACCGTGATGAGCTGGTTCCGCGATTTGATGGCGCTCTGCGCCGCCGCCCGCAGGGCGTCGCTGGACGGAGACGACGGCGGGGAAGTGCCGCTCATGAACGAGCCGCGCCGCGCGGTGCTGGAGCGCCGCGCACGCAAGATAACCCGCGCGCAGGCGTTTCGCAACGTCGAGGCAATAGAGTCGTTCGCCACGTCGCTTGAGCGCAACCTTCCCGAGCTGCCGCTCCTGTCGTTTCTCATCGACCGGCTGGCCTTCGGAGCAGAGGGGGGATTCTGATGGAAGCGTCCGTCAGCCAACCCCGCGTAGCGCATGTCCGTATGCCGGAGAAGGGTGTCTTCATAGTGCGCTGCGCCGATGCGTTCACGGCGCAGATCGGCGCGCGCGTGGTGGTGAACCTCGACTACGGACTTGACCTTGCAGAACTTTGCAACGTGACGCCGTTCGACTCCGCGCGCGATGGTGCTTATCCGCCTGGTTTTACGCTGGTGCGGCTGGCGTCGCCGGAAGACATCATCGCCGCCACGGAGAACGAAGTGAAGGCGCATGAGCTGCGTGAGGCTTTCCTTGCGGCCGCGCGGCGTGTTGTGCCGGAAGTCCGCGTGCCATACGTGCGGCTTTCGCTGGGAGGAGGGCGCCTGTTCGTGCGCTACGTGTGCGACCGGATGCGACCGGACCTGCGGTCCGTAATTTCCGATTTCCGGCGGGAACGGCATGTGGGCGTGAGCGCCTGGCAGATGGGGCCGCGCGACGAAGTGCGCGTGATGGGCGCGTTGGGCCAGTGCGGACGCGTCTGCTGCTGTGCGTCATGGCAGCAGAAATATCCCGGTGGCCTCACGTCCGACTCACTCAAGAGCCTCGGCCTTAACTCCGCCGCGCTCAACGGCGTCTGCGGACGCTTCAAGTGCTGCCTCGCCTTCGAGCGCGAAGCATCAGAAAATTGTTCTTGACTCATTTTATTAAGGACGAGATGGACATTGCAGAACAGAACAGACGCATCCATGCAGAGATTCCGGCCGTTGGCGCTCTGCGCCTGGAGGTTGTCTACGCCGATTCCTCGCGCGTGGCGGTGCGCATCCCGGCAGACGGTAACGGGAATGACAAGGGAACGCTCTTCGCGGGATCACTTTATTCTGGTCTTGTCCTGGCTGGATGGTGTCTCGCGATGGAGCGCGCGCGGGAGAGCGGGTTTGTCAGACCCTGGGCGGCGATTGTCAACTCGCAGGTCACTTACGCGAAGCCGCTGCGTGCTGATGCGGAGGCCGTCGCCGTCTTTGCCGAGGAGCCGCATCTCGTGCCTGGCGCGCGGAACTGGGCCCACATCTCGGTTTCGATTGGCAATGAGGTCGCTTTTACGGGACGCTACGCCGTAGGACAGATGCTTAAGAGCCCCTAATGAAAGATTAAAAAAACTAATATAAACTAGTAAAGAAAGAGGAGAGAAATGAACCCATTCCTGAAGGTAGAGGAATTCCCAAACTTCCCGGCAATGACCCCGGCGGCGGCCGAGGAGGCGTTGCCGAAGCTTCTGGCCGACGCGAAGGCCGCAGTCGACAAACTGGAGAAAAGCGCCACGCCGACGTGGGACGGATTCGTGCGCCCGCTCGAAAACGCCACGCGGACGCTGTGGTACGCATGGGGGCTTGTGAGGCACTTCATGAGCGTGCTGAACAGCGACGGCTGGCGCAAGGTGCAGAAGCGTTTCCAGCAGGACATAGTGGATTTTTCCCTCCGGGTTGACCAGAGCAGGCGCTTTTACAAACTTGCGAAGAAAACGCCTGCGGATACGCCCGTGCGCAAACGCATCCTCGAAAAGATGGTGCAGGAGGCGGAGCTTTCCGGCGTGGCGCTGGATGGCGAGCGCCAGAAACGCTTCAACGAGATCGTAGCCGAGCTTGCGAAGCTGCAAAACGATTTTCGCGACCACGTGCTGGATGCGACTAAGGCGTATTCCGTGATGCTCACGAAGCCCGTTGAGGTAGAGGGACTGCCCCGACAGCTCAAGGCGGCAATGGCCGATGGCGGCGACGCGGAGAATGGCCCTTGGAAGGCGAAGATATCGGAGGACATCTACTACTCGTTCATGCGCCACTCGCGCAACAGGCCGGTCCGCGAGGCGCTGATGCGCGCGCGTTGCACGCGCGCGTCGTCCGGTGAGCTCGACAACACGCCTATCATCGACCGCATACTCGCCCTGCGCCAGGAAGAGGCGAAGTTGCTGGGATTCAAGAACTTCGCGGAACTGTCGCTCGCGGAGAAGTGTGCGCCGTCAACGGCTGCGGTGCATAGAATGATCGACGAACTGGCGTCCGCGTCCAAGCCCGTCAAGGTGAAGGAGGATGCCGCGCTCTACGCATTCGCCGGCGTGAAGCTGGAGCCATGGGACAGGGCATACTGGATCGAGCGTCAGAGGGAAAAGCTCTATTCCTACTCGGAAGAGGAGTTGATGCAGTATTTCAATCTCCCGGAAGTTCTGAAGGGTTTGTTCGGACTCGCCAACCGTCTATTCGGCATTACGATAGAGGAGCGCACGGGCGACGTGCCGGTTTGGCACAAGGACGTCCGCTTCTTCCGTATCCTGGAAGGCGGGAAGACGATCGCGCATTTCTACATAGATCCTTTTTCCCGTCCTGAGACGAAGCGCGGCGGTGCCTGGGTGAACCGCATCCATTTGCGCGACATGCGTGCGGACGGAAGCGTGCAGCTGCCGCTCTCGTTCATCGTCTGTAACCAGGCCGTGCCTGACGCAAAGGGCCGCGCGCTCATGCGCTTCAGGGAGGTGGAGACGCTGTTCCACGAGTTCGGGCACGTGCTCCAGCACACGCTCACGCGCGTTGACGACGCGGGCGCGAGTGGCACGAACCTCATCGACTGGGACGCGGTGGAGGTTGCTTCGCAGTTCATGGAGAACTGGTGTTACGACGCGAAGACCGTCCGCACGTTCGCGCGCCATGTCGAAACCGGCGCGCCGATTCCCGATTCGCTGTTGGAGCGCGTGCGCGCCGCAAAGAACTACCGCGCCGCCAGCTCGTCGCTAGGACAGTTGTCCATGGCCATGATGGACATGCTTCTGCACGAGGGTGGTTTCAGGGGAACTCCAAATGACCTCAAGAACCGCGTGTTCGAGGACTTTACGCCCGGCACCACGCTTCCGGAAGACCGATTCCTTAATGCGTTCTCGCACATCTTCTCCGGTGGGTATGCGGCAGGGTACTACGGCTACAAATGGAGCGAGGTGATGAGCGCGGACTGCTTTGGCGCGTTCGAGGAGGCTGGGCTCGATAACGATGAGGCGGTGCGCCGCACGGGCCGCCGCTACCGCGATACGATTCTCGCCCTCGGTGGCGGAACCGACCCCCTTGAGGTTTTCAGGCTCTTCCGCGGACGCCCGCCTGAGACGAAGGCGCTGCTCCGCCAAACAGGACTTATCGACTAGAGCCGTACGCAACTGGAGACTGACATGAATCCATTCTATAAAATCGAGGAGTTTCCCGACTTCCCCGCGATGACGCCGGAGGCGGCCGAAGAGGCGCTGCCGAAACTGCTTGCCGACGCGAATGCCGCCGTCGACGAACTGGAGAAAAAAGCCACGCCAACGTGGGACGGTTTCGTGACCGCACTTGACGACGCGACGCGTCCGCTCATGCTCGCCTGGGGGATCGTCTCGCACTTCATGAGCGTTCTGAACAGCGATGCGTGGCGGAAGGTACACGATAGCTTCCAGCCCGACTTGGTGGCATTCTCCCTGCGCGTGGGGCAGAGCCGCCGCTTCTACGAGCTCGCGAAGGAGACGCCGGAGGATACGCCCGTGCGCAAGCGCATCCTTGAAAAGATGGTGCAGAGCGCCGAACTCGCCGGCGTGGCTTTGGACGAGGCGCGACAGAAGCGCTTCAACGAGATCAGTGCTGAGTTCGCCAAGCTCTCAAGCGATTTCCACAACCATGTGCTTGACGCGACGAAGGCCTTTTCCCTCACGCTAACCACGCCGGCCGAGGTGGAGGGACTGCCTACGCAGCTGAAGGCGATGATGGCAGGGGACGGCGACCCAGAGAAGGGGCCGTGGAAGGCGACGATTGAGGAGGCCGTCTATTCCCCGATCATGAAACATTCCCGCAACCGTCACCTGCGCGAGACGCTCATGCGCGCGCGGTCCACGCGCGCCTCGTCGGGCGAGCTCGACAACACGCCGATCATCGACCGTATCCTCGCCCTGCGTCAGGAGATGGCGGGCCTGCTCGGGTTCAAGACCTACGCCGACTACTCGCTCGCCACGAAGTGCGCGCCGTCCGTTGCCGCCGTGCAGGCGATGGAGAACGAACTGGCCGCCTCATCTAAGCCCGTGAAGGCGCGCGAGGACGACGAGCTTGCCGCGTTTGCCCACGAGAAGATCGAACCCTGGGACATCTCCTACTGGAGCGAACGCCAGCGCGAAAAGCTCTACTCCTATTCGGAGGAGGAGCTGATGCAGTATTTCAACTTCCCCGACGTGCTGAAGGGGTTGTTCGGACTCGCCAATCGTCTTTTCGGCGTGACGGTGGAGGAGCGCACGGGCGACGTGCCGGTTTGGCACAGGGATGTCCGCTTCTTCCGCGTGTGCGAGGATGGACGCCCGATTGCGCATTTCTACCTTGATCCCTATTCGCGCCCGGAGACAAAGTCTGGCGGTGCCTGGATGAACGAGTTCCGCACGCGTGCGCGTCGGTCGGATGGCACGTTGGAGCTGCCGCTCGCGCTCATCGTGTGCAACCAGTCGCGTCCAGACGCGAAGGGCCGCGCGCTCATGCGCTTCAGCGAGGTGGAGACGCTCTTCCACGAATTCGGCCACGCCCTCCAACACATGCTCACGCGCGTGGACGACGCGGGCGCGAGCGGCATAAACCTCATCGATTGGGACGCCGTGGAAGTGGCCTCGCAGTTCATGGAGAACTGGTGCTACGACGCTAAGACGGTGCGTTCCTTCGCCCGCCACGTCGAGACAGGCGAGCCGATTCCAGACGCGCTCCTTGCGCGCGTGCGCGCCGCGAAAAACTACCGCGCCGCCAACGCGATGCTGCGGCAGTTGTCCTTCGGCACGCTAGACATGATCCTTCACGTCGGCGGCTTCGCGGGCTCGCCCGACGACGTGAAGCGGCGCGTGTTCGACGACCTCACGCCCGGCACGACGGTGCCCGAGGATCGTTTTCTCAATTCCTTCTCCCACATCTTCGCGGGCGGCTACGCGGCAGGATACTACGGCTACAAGTGGAGCGAGGTGATGAGCGCCGACTGTTTCGGCGCGTTCGAGGAGGTGGGGCTAGACGACGAGGAGGCGGTGCGCCGTACGGGCCGCCGTTACCGCGAGACGGTACTGGGTCTCGGTGGCGGCACGGATCCGCTGGAGGTGTTCAAGCTCTTCCGCGGACGCCCGCCAGAGACGAAGGCGCTGCTCCGCCAAAACGGACTCATTGACCCAAAAATCCTCGGTTAAAAGTCTCACGCAGAGGCGCAGAGAGGCGGAGAGCGCAGAGAAAGTTCAGAAATCCGACTGAAAAGAAAACCATGAAAATGAAAAGAAAACCATGAAAAGAAGAATCTCGGAAAATTATTTCACCCAATTAGTGAAAGCAAATACATACTCAAGCAATGGGATAACCTCTGCGAACTCTGCCTCTCCGCGCCTCTGCGTGAGATATAACATGGAGTGGTAAATCGAAATGAGGACTTTAGGTTGACTAATGCCATGAAAAACGTAATTACAGCCGCGCTGATTGCGCTGCTCTTCGCCGGATGCGGTGACGGCGGTAAGAAGCCCGCAGAGGCGACGAAACCGAAACCCGCGCGGCCCACGCAGCTGGACGCTCCGCCGCAACTCGCGTTGCCGGACATCCCCGCCGTCGGAGAGGTTCGCGTGCTGCCCGCCTGGGCCGCGCTCACTAACGCCGCAGCAGTCAAGGCCGCGTTCAGCACCGGGGAATCGACATGGCAGGCAGAGTTCCTCGCGCCAGGTGCGGTAAGGCTACCAGTGGACTTCACGGGAAGTCCGAAGGCGGCACGCGCGAGCTGGGACGTGAAGCTGCCATGCGATCTCCGCGCAGTGCCAGGCCTCCAGTTCGACTTTGTCTGCGGCGACCTGACGCAGTTCACGTCCTTCAGCTGCTACCTCAAGAGCGGAAACGGCTGGTACAGCGCGCCGTTCGCGCCCGAGGAGGACTCGGTGTGGACGCACGTCAAGATTCCCAAGGGGCAGTTCCGCTCCGAAGGTTCGCCGGAAGGTTGGGAGAACATCTCGACAATGCGCATCAGCGGCTGGCGGGCCGGCACGAACAGCACGGTGTGCGCCATTGCGAACGTCGCGACGTCCGGCGTTGCGCCAGACGTGGCAATCGTCTATGCGGAGTCGTTGGCCGCGAATGGTGGAGCGGACGCCAACGGCTACATGCAGTTCGCCGCGAATGTGTCCGCATCGCTCGACGCGCTTGGCGTGGGCGCGACCATAATCGCCGATACGGACCTCACCCCGGAGCTGCTCGCGTCGATGAAGGCCGTTGTATTGCCGTACAACCCGTCTATGCCAACTAATGCCATAGCTGCTATCCGCTCATTCGTGCTTGGGGGGCGAAAGCTTTTTGCCTGCTATGCGCTGCCGAAGGAGGTGTCGGACCTGCTCGGGGTGGAACTAAAGGGCACGGTGCGCCCCGCGGACCGTGGCTTAGCGCCGATTACCGGTTTCCTGCGTGAGGGGAAGGGGCTTGCGAACCAGCCAGATTTCGCGCCGCAGCAGTCCTGGATTACGAGCGTGGCGCGTCCGCTCCGTGGTGCGAAGACTATGGCTGTGTGGTGTACAGGGAAAAAGGGAAAAATGAAGTACCCCGCCCTTGTACGCGCCTCGACAGGCGTGTACATGGCCCATGTGTGGCTTGGCGGTACGTCGGGAGCGCAGGGGCAGCTCATGCGCGCAATCGTCGGAGAACTCGCGCCGGAGCTCGAGGCGCGTATCGCCGCTCGCGAAAAGGCGAGGGAGGAGCGCCGCCTCGCCATCCGCGCCTGGCTCGCCGATTGTCCGTCAAAGGCCGGCGAGCACCGCGCGTTCTGGTGCCATAGCGCACGCGGACTCGGCGGCGGACACAACTGGGACACTTCGATACGTTTCCTGAAGAAGACTGGCTTCAACGTCGTTCTCCCCAACCTCTGCTGGGGCGGCGTGGCGTTCTACGACTCGA
This sequence comes from uncultured bacterium, assembly GCA_902779075.1. The sequence continues at coordinate 15,881 of CACZAK010000055.1, forward strand.
AGGTCTTGCCCGTCTCGCCCGACGTGGCCAAGCGCGGTGATGCGCTTAAGGACTGCCTTGCTGCCTGCCGTAAGTACGGCGTGAAGTGCCATGTCTGGAAAGTATGCTGGAACATGGGTTCGCACACGCCGCAGTCGTTCGTCGACCGGATGGTGGCCACGAACCGCGTGCAGGTTGGTTTTAGCGGCGTGGTGAAGGACAGGTGGCTGTGTCCATCCAACCCTGATAATCAGCAGTTGGAGATCGACGCCATGTGCGAGCTCGCGCGAACGGGCGTGGATGGCATCCATTTCGACTACATTCGCTATCCAGACGCAAACCACTGCTTCTGTGCGGACTGCCGCACGCGCTTCGAGGCGTTCGCGGGGGCGTCCCTCACGAACTGGCCCGCGCAGGTGCGCGCGGACGACGCGCTCAAGCTCAAGTGGGCGGAGTTCCGCGCGTCGAACATCACAGCGGTCGTGCGCTCGGTCGCGGAGCGTGTGCGCGCCGAGTCGCCAGGCGTGCAGATATCCGCCGCCGTGTTCCGCACGCCAGCAACGGATGCGGATACCGTCGGACAGGATTGGCCGCGCTGGTGTCGCGAGGGATGGCTCGACTTCGTTTGCCCCATGGACTACGTTGAGTCGCCCGCCATGTTCAAGAGCCAGGCTCGTGTGCAGCGGGATGCTGTCGGCGCCGCTAAGCTCTATCCCGGCATAGGTCTCTCGTGCTGGACGAACGACGGTGAGGACGCCGTGCGTCTCGCGAAGCAGATACAGGCAGTGCGCGACCTCGGCCTCAACGGCTTCACAGTGTTCAATTTCGACCGCCGCGCCGAGGCTGTTTTGCCTCTCTTGCGTCTCGGCGTGACTAAGGAAGACTGAAAAGGGCGTCTTGACGGCTTTGAAACTGTGTGATAGGATAATGACATGAAAAGTAAAGATTTTTACGCTGTTATACTTTCAGGCGGGAGCGGAGAGCGTTTTTGGCCGCTCTCCACGCCAGACCGTCCCAAGCAGTTTCTAAGCGTTTTCGGCGGTAAGTCCCTGATCCGCCAGGCCGTGGACCGTCTGCGGGGGCTTGTGCCGACTGAGCATATCTTGGTGGTTACGGCTGCCTCCCTTGTGAAGGCGACGCATCAGGAACTACCCGAACTTCCGCGCTCTAATGTGATAGCAGAGCCATGTCGGCGCGATACGGCTGCGGCAGTCGCCACGGCGTGCGGCGTTGTGGAACGGCTCGGCGGCGCGGACGCCGTGGCAGCAATCCTCACGGCAGACCACCTCATGCGCGACGTGCCCGCGTTCCGCCGGCTGCTTGCGGACGCCGCGCGCGCTGCTGCGGCGACGGACGACATCGTTACGATGGGCGTTGCTCCCGACTACCCCGCCACAGGCTTCGGCTACATACAGGTCGGCGATCCCGTGCCGCTGCGCACGAAGACGGTGTTCCACCGTGCCGTGCGGTTCGTGGAGAAACCGGACGCGAAAACAGCAGCGAAGTACCTCGCCACGGGCAAATACGCCTGGAACGCCGGCATGTTCGTGTGGAAGGTGTCCACGATGAAGGCCGCGCTCCTGGCCGGAGCGCCCGCGCTTGCGATCCTCGAGGCAGCCGTGGCCGACAAGAAGAACCGTGTTCCCGCCGTGCTTGAGACGCTCTACCCGCAGCTGCCGCGCATCTCCATCGACTACGCCGTGATGGAGAAGGCGAATAACATCCTCGTCTCGCGCGCCGCGTTCGGCTGGGACGACGTGGGCACCTGGTCCGCCGCCGACCGGCACCTCGCCACGGACGCGCGCCGCAACGTCGCGAAGGGCAACGTGGCGCTTCTTGACGTGACGGATTCCGTCGCAATTTCAGAAGGACCGCACGTGGCTGTCCTCGGAGTGAACGACATCGTGGTCGTCGCCACGAAGGACTCCGTGCTTGTGGCAGCGAAGGGCCGCGTTCAGGACCTTAAGAAACTGCTTGCGAAGATGTCTGTGAAATGACCCGCCGCTACAAGCTAGTGATCGCCTACGACGGCACGAACTACTCCGGCTACCAGCTTCAGGAGAACGCCGTCTCCGTCCAGCAGGTGCTAGAGGAGGCGCTCACCTACCTCGACCGAGCGCCGGTACGCGTGTTCGGATGCAGCCGCACGGACGCGGGCGTACACGCGCGTGGCTTTGTGGCGCACTGCGACCTCGTTCAGCCCATTCCCCCCGCCAAGCTCGTTTACGCCATGAACGCACGTATGCCGCAGGACGTCCGCGTGCTGCGCGCGTCGCTTGCGGCGGCCGACTTCGACGCCCGCAAGTCGGCCATCGGCAAGGAATACCGCTACTTCGTCTACAACGCGCCCATTCTGCCGCCGCACCTCGCGCCGTACTGGACGGGCGTGCCGCAGCAGCTCGACGTTGCGGCGATGCAGGACGGGGCTGCGCGCTTTGTCGGCAAGCACGATTTCGTCTCCTTCGCGGCAAACCCGCGCCGCGAGATCGGCTCCACGGTGCGCAATGTGTTCGCATGCACCGTGCGGAAGACGGGACCGCGGATTGTGTTGTCGGTGCGCGGCGACGGTTTCCTTTACAAGCAGGTGCGCTCGATGACTGGTTTCCTCCTGCGCATCGGGAAGGGCGGCGAGCGGCCAGAGGCCGTATCGGAGCTTCTTGAGAAATGCCCACCGCGTACGGCGCGCGTGCCGACCGCGCCGGGGAAGGGGCTGTTCCTATGGCGGGTATTCTACTAAACACAAAGGCACGCAAACGAGAGGATGATATCCATGCCGCAGATACGCTTTGAAAACGTCGTTAAACGCTTCGAGGGACGAGATGTCCTCGCGGGCGTGAGCTTTACCGTCGAGAAGGGCGAGATACTCGCGATTGTGGGCCCGTCCGGCACGGGAAAGTCCGTCACGCTCAAGCATCTAGTGCGTCTGCTCACGCCCACGAGCGGAAGCGTGTGGCTGGACGACGTGGAGATCTCGTCCGCGACGGGCCGGTATCTTGAGTCGATCCGCAACCGCTTCGGCTACCTCTTCCAAGGCGGCGCGTTGCTCGGCTGGCTCACCGTGGCGGAGAACGTGGCGCTGCCGCTGCGGGAACACGGAGGACGCCTGACGGAGCAGGAAATCAACGAGCGGGTGGACGAGGCGCTTGCAGCCGTGGAGCTTACTGACGCGGCGGACCGCTATCCCGCCGAGATTTCAGGTGGAATGCAGAAGCGCGCCGGACTCGCGCGCGCGATAGTGCGCCGCAACGACATCATCCTCTACGACGAGCCCACCTCAGGTCTCGACCCCGTGACGTCAGTGACCATCAACAACCTCATCCGCCGCCTCAACAAGGAGCGCGGCATTACCTCAATTGTCGTCACGCACGACCTTCAGGGCGCGCTACTCTTCGTCGACCGCGTACTCATGCTCAAAGACGGACATGTGGTGGAGGTCTCCGAACCCGCCGAATTCGTGAAGTCGACCAACCCCGACGTGCGCGAGTTCCTTGACGCACAGCTCATCACCCCCGACATCCTCGAAAGAAGAGTAAAGGACTAGGAGGAAGGCGATTTCCGTATCAGTGTGCACACGAACCACCGCACTTCCACATTGGCAACATTTACAAGGCGGTTTCCAAAATCAATGTTGACTGGGGAAACCGTCTTTCACAAGGGTAGGGCGAGCCGTCCCGCCGAGCCGCTCGTGACTTGTCCGAGTCGCAGGTTCGTGGCCTCGCAAGCGGCGAGCGCGCTGGACACCGCTTGAGGGCGTGGCCCTTGCCGTATGACGTAAATCCCACGCCCATCACGTAGAGGTTCGTGCGTTGCCCGCTCTCGGTTCAGGTCGATGGCGTCCATCAGTTCGAACCCGGCCGCGAGCTTCTCGTCCGCGTCGTGCGCGGAGTCCAGGCGTATGAGCAGGTTCCCGCGGCAGAGGGCGCGCGATGGAGTACCGCTTCAATAAACCATGCGGTTATGGTATAATCTCCGCATGAAAAATAGGCTTTTGGCAAGAGAGTTTCTTACAACACGCGCGGGATTCCTGAAGGGCCTTGCTGCAGCATTCGGCGCAAGGCTCTTTGCGGCACCGCCTGGATGGACGCCGCCTGGTAAGGCGAACCTGGTATTTGGCGTGGTGAGCGACACGCACCTGCGCACCACGGCCGACGGGAAGTACAGCACGAAGTACTGGTCCGACAAATGGCTCGTCGCCGCGCTGCGGTGCTTCCGCGACAACAACGTGGACGCCGTACTGCACCTCGGCGACATGGCGCACACCGGACAGGTCGCCGAGATGGAGTTCCACGCCTCCGCATGGCGCAAGGTGTTCCCGAAAGACCTTGCGCCGGACGGGCACAAGGTGGAGCGCCTGTTCGTGGCCGGCAACCACGACCTCGACGGATCCTCCTACGGCATCGGTAAGCTCGTGAAGAATCTCTACCCCGATCCGGAAGAGTTCAAGAAGCACGTCCTCTGCACCGACATCGCCGGCAACTGGCAGCGCATTTGGGGCGAACCCTACGCCGAGGCGTGGCACAAGGTGGTGAAGGGATACCACTTCTTCGGACGGCACTACGCTGGGAAGGACTTCAACGCATGCGAGGCGAGAACCCTTGCGCTCGTGAAAGAAGTCGATGCAAAGTGCGGTCTTTCCAAGGACAAGAAGCCGTTCTTCCATTTCTCGCACATCCGGGCGCACGCAGCCTTCAACAAGGCGATGGCTCCCTACCGCAACGCCGTGGGGTTCTTTGGACACTGGCACGCGAGCGCATCCAACTGGAGCGTCATCCGCATGTTCAGTTCATCTCCGACGATACAGTGTCCGTCGTGCGCGCCGATGGGATCAAACAGCCTGTCGCCCGGCACATGCAAATGGGCGAAGGCGCCGTTCGTGGAAGGCACGCAGGACGATTACGGTCGCAGTCGGCAGGGCTACATCGTGCGAGTCTTCGACGACATGGTCGTGTTTGAGTGCCATGAATTCGGGAAGGGCGGCAAAATCGGCGCCGACTGGATCATGCCGCTCGGCAAATACGATCCGCATCCCTTTACCAGGACGGAGCTCCTGAAGGTGATCGGCAAGCCGCAGTTCAATCCTGGAGCAAAGCTCGTCGTCGATCATTCAAACCCTCAAATCCTCAGGCTTTCCATTCCGGCGGCGGACGGCAATCCAGATTGTCGTGCATTCGCGTATGCCGTCGCGGTATCGGCTGACAAACCCGCCAAGCCGCTGAAGTACGTTTTCGCCTCCGGCTGCAATGTGAACGCGGCACACGCGCCACACAGCGGCGTCACGACGCTGGAGATGCCGTTCGCCGACCTCCCGAAGGGAGATGAGCTGGTGGTGTCCGTGACGCCGTTTTCCTCCTTGGGCACCGCAGGGTGCGCCATATCCGAGAGGGTCAGTATATGAAAACGCTGAACTGCTACATGGCCATATTTGTTGCCGCGGCGTCTTTGGCCGCTCCGACGGACGATTCGTGGATGGCGAAGATACGTCCTGGACACCCGAGGATGTTCTTCAACGCCGAGACGTGGCCGCAGGTGAAGGCGCGCGCGGAGGGCCCGGCCCGTGCCGCGCGGGACGCTCTCCTCAAGCGCTGCGACAAATATCCCGACGATCCGGTATGCTCTGGCTTTGTCCCCGTTGTGTTCCGTGAGGTGAAGACGGCGAGCGGCACACACAAGACCACCGCCGCCACGCCGATCAACAGCGTGAAGGAGTGGGGACCGCAGGCCGCCGAGTGCGCGCTCGCCTGGCGCTTCACCGGCGAGCGGAAGTACCTTGTGAAGGCGCGGAAGATGCTCGAGTCAAGCGTGGCCGCATACCATGCCGCGTACGCCAACCGGCGCGCCGTCAACTGGTACTCCACCTCGCGCATCCTCGCGCTGTGCGCCTACGACTGGATATGGGCCTACGACTGGATATGGGAGGGTCTCACACCCGACGAGCGAAAGGCGATCATCGTCCCGTTCGTGCAGCACATCGAGGACATCCAGCCGGGCAAGGGCAAGCCCGCGATAATCCGCCGCGACACGGGCGGCATCGCGAGCGGATTCTACGGCGTTCCAAGCCTTCTCTGGTATTCCGGCCTCGCGGCGTTCGGCGACGGATACTGCGATGGACTCGCCAAATCTCACCTGTAGCGCGGACACGGACTCTGCCTCAAGCTGCTGAAGTTCCGCAACGACGGTGCGGGCGACGACGGCGCGCTCAGCTCGGCCGTGCCTGGATACTCCATGGGCGCCTATCCCTGGGCGCACTTCAACTTCTTCCATACGTGGCTCTCCGCAACGGGCGAGAACCTCGCGCCGTCGTACCCCGGAATGGCGCTTTTCCCCAACTGGATTTACTGGACGTGGATACCGAACGAGGTCAATCCCGACATGCCGCTCTACTGCGGCTTCGGCGACGACCAGCACACGCACAACGCCCTTGCCATCGGCCGTCTGTACGAGCACATGTCGCAGTACATACATTTCTTCCGCGACGCCAACCCCGCTGCCGCGCGCCTGGCCGCTTCACTGCGCGACCGTGTCCCCAGCCAGAACATGGGCGCTCCGTGGGTTATGTATCCGTTCCTGTTCGGCGACGAGGACGGAGACGTGAAGCCGTACTCCGCCGAGGAGCTGGAAAGACATCCGCTCCACGCCCGCCACTTTGAAAACCTTGGGCAGATCATCATGCGATCCGGCTGGAAGCCGGACTCCACTTACTGCACCTTCACCGCCGGAGCGAAGCTCCATCAGCACAAGCACTACGACGAGAACAACTTCACAATCTACAAGCACGACTTCCTCGCGCTCGATTCCGGCACGCGCGGCGTGGAGACGGACTGGAATCTGAAATACTACTACGCTCAGACGGTCGCACATAACTGTAACTGGGTAGTTGATTGAAAGCCCCAACTACAATATGTTGCGTTGAAATGCGCGTCTGGAATACAAGATGTTGCGATTGGGCCCGTCAATCAGCCACCCAGTTAACTGTATGCTGATACGGCGTCCGAACGAGCCCTTGCCGAGTTATTGGGGGCCCGTCTATCCCGGACCAGAAGGCAAGTGCAACGACGGCGGCATGTACAAAGGCTCAGCGAATGTGCTCGCCTTCGAGACGAACGACTCGTACACCTACGTCGCCTCGGACGCCACCGCCCTATACGGCAAAAAGTGTACGGAGGCCGTTCGGCAGTTCATCCACCTGCTGCCAGATACGTTCGTCGTCTACGACCGCGTTGGTGCGGCCGTGCCGTCCGACGCCAAGGCATGGCTTCTGCATACAAAGGACGAGCCGCGCATAGAGGGCCGTCTACTGACGGCCGACAGCGGCAAGGGACGGCTGTTCTGCGAGACTATCCTGCCAGAAGATGCAACGCTCACGAAGATTGGCGGCCCAGGTAAGGAATTTTTGTCGAATGGCAAGAACTGGGAACCTGATACAGCTTTCCTCGCGTCCGCCGAACGCGCTAAGAAGCGGACTGGACGCGGCCCTTACTTCGGCGCGTGGCGTCTGGAAGTTTCGCCGGGAGCGGCACGGGAGAACGACCGCTTCCTGCACGTTCTCACCGCTACAGACACCGCAACGCATAAGTCGCCGAAAGTGCGGAAAGTCTCTGAGAACGGTCGCGACGGCGTGGTGGTTGAAGTGCCGAAGGTTGGTGGAGGCACGACGGAGGTCACGATCCTCTTCAACCGCGAAGGGCCTGTGGGCGGCACAATCGCCTTCGGAAACGACGCGCCGCGCTCGTTCTCGACGACCGTCCAAGCGCAGAGCGGATGCGATACTTGAAATGGGCATCTTGCCCGTTGATGGAAGTGGCACCACTAGGACTACGTGGATAAAACCTTTTAAAATTGATAAAGAGTGCCATTACCTCCTTTCGAAAAATCTTTAGCTTTTCAGTCCCTTGCGCGGTGTAAGGGGATGTGATATAATAGCCGTGTTTCCACGGTGGGATGGCACCGGCTAGGTGGTCGGTGCGGAATTCTCGCCAAGTCGGGGATGCGCACACAAGTGCATAGTCCCAAGAAAGTTCTGTTTGCAAAAATAGACGAAAGGAAAGATGTCATGAAGGTGCTCAATGGAATCGTCCTCGCTGCAACAATTGCCGCGTTCCACGCTGTAGCCCAGGCCGGCACATACCAAGACAACGACTATATCCAATGGGAGTTCACCGTCAACGCCGACGGCGGGGCGACCATCACCGGTGCGTCGCCGGGCTACTATGACCCCATGTACGGCAGTTACTATTACTGGGGCGGCTCCATTCCGTCCTTTGTCTGCGACGGCTCCGACTGGGATGCGTCCGATACTTGGTATCCCGTGACGGCTATCGGCGACAACGCCCTGAGCGGAATTGCCTACATTGGATCCGGCACCCCTAGTGGCGTTACTTCAATATACATTCCGGATACTGTTAAGCGTATCGGCGATTCCGTCTTCTCCGGATTCTCCTACGTGATGGACATCGATCTGCCAGATGGACTGGAGTATCTGGGACAATACGCATTCGACGGATGCACCAGTCTCTCTTACGATATGAACTACTATGACTTACGAGTCCTCGACGGCTGGGTGCTTGGACCGTGGCAGAGCTGGGAAGTTGGCTACTCGTACATTGAAAGCGCTGACATGTCTGCAGTCAAGGGCATCGCGGCTGGGGCGTTTTCCGGCTGCGAGTACTTGCGCAGCGTCAACCTGCCCGTCAACATGGTGATCCTGCCTTATTCTGCTTTCAACTACTGCACATCCCTGACAGACATTGTCATCCCTGCCTCGGTGACGAACATCGAGGCTTGGGCATTTTCCAACTGCTCGTCACTCACGAACATCACCTTCGTCGGCAATGCGCCGACCTTGTCACCCGATCCGTACGACCCGACAACTCCGGGAAGCAATCCCTTCGACGGCGTAAGCCCGCAGTGCGTCGTCACCGTCCAGCAGGGCACGACGGGATGGGGGACTGTCCCCGGCACCTGGAACGGGCTCCCGACTCAGTACGCCACCGCGCCTTCGACCTACACAGTCACCTGGCTCAACGATGACGGGACGTTGCTCGACGAGAACTCTTCGTGGGTCTATGGCGCCATCCCGTCGCACACTAATCTGGTCAAGGCGAGTGACGCGCAGTACGACTACGAGTTCTGGGGGTGGACGCCGGAGCCTGAGCCCGTAATCAGTAACACGACCTACACGGCCGTTTACACTCCCCATCTCCGCTACTACACCATCACGTGGCTCAACGACAATGGTTCCAGAATCAGACAGAGCTCGGTAGGCTACGGCACTACGCCCACGCCCCCCGCTGCGACCAAGGCAGCCACGGCGTTCTACACTTACACGCTGTCGGGTTGGACGCCGGAAATCGTGTCAGTCACAGGCCCGGCGACCTACCGAGCGACGTACACCGCGCACCAGATCTACGCCGGATCCGGCACAGCGGCTGATCCGTTCATCGCGACTAGCGGCGCCGATCTCGCTGCTCTTGTCGCCGCGACGAACACGCTCTACGTGAGGCTAGCAGAGGGTCTGTCCGTAACAGGCCCGTTGAACGTCCCTGCGTCGATGTCGCTCCTCTCCATCGACATGAACGGTGGGACGATCACGGGGGCTAACGGCTCGCCGGCGATTGTGCTCGCGGGCAATACGGAGTTCAGCGCGACCGGCACGGGCACGATTTCCGCCGACGAGGGAGTGGAGGCCGTGCGGCGTCCCGGGACCGTTGCGGCCGCATCTGGCGTGACCATCACCGGCATGTGTACGGACGGGGCAACACTGCCGACGCCTGCGTTCGGCGAGAGCGGGGACGCGGCGACCACGAAGTTTGAGAAGGGCGCGAACGGAAAGTGGACGCTCACGGCGTTTGCAGAGCTGTCCAATGACGCATTAGGCAAGGATGTGGCGAACGGGCAGATCAAGGTCTATGCGGCCGATGCTCCGGAGGGGCTGGCTTCTGCCGCGCCGCTTTCGAGCGGCGTGACAATAGACGAGAAGAAGTGCGCTGTCAAGGCGAAGATAACCGTAACGCCGCCCAATCCTTCAGCCACTAAGCAATTCTTCAAGGTCAAGTTCGGCGAGTAGGCCCGCAAGCGTGAAGAACATATTTTATCCATTGACCGTACTCGGATGTGCGCTGGTATGCCTTGCGTTCGCACGGGTGGCGGTGGGTGTGGAGTTTGCGCCGGACGGTGTGCCGTTTGTCGTGGCGGAAAAGGCTTGGCAGCCGGATGGTCTCGGTAACCACCGAGCCGTGGTGCGCGTGGCGGAGACGGGCGGCGTGGTGCGCGCCGTGCTGAAGTGGCGGCGCGTCGATCCGCAGCCGGAGATCAAGCGCGTGCTCGTGAAACATGCCGCGACGGGCGTGGACGCGGCGCATGTGGTCGCACGCAACGTGACGGCGGAGACGGGCGAGGTGTTCTTTGAGCCGACAGCGGGCGCAGGCGAGTACTTCATCTACTACCTGCCGTACCGCGAGCGGAAGGGGTCGAGCGAGGGACGGCACCAGCCGCTGTGGAACGACTACTTTCCGGCGGATTACACGGATGCAGCGTGGCGGTCGCGGGGCGACCGCCCTACCGAGGCTGAAGTTTTGAGGTTTGAGAGCCGAACGGCGTTTGAGGCGTGGACTCCGATGGGACTTCGCGCTACGGCGGCGGAGACGGCTGCCATTCGTCGGGCGCATCCGGAGAACCCGGTGGTGTTCACCGAAGACCGTGCAAATCCAATCCATCCCGCATCGTGGCTTCCCGCAAAGTGGGCGAAGGGGGCGGAGGTGCGCGATTCGTTTGCGGGCATGGCGCTGAAGGACGAATACTACGTGTGGCAGATTGCCCTGTGGACGCCCGGTGGCGCGCTGGAGGGCGTGAAGGTGAAGTTTTCGGATCTGATTTTAGACCCTGGTAGGGCGGTCGCCCCGCGACCGCCGCAGATTTCGGCATCTTCAATTACCTGTTTCAATACAGAGGGCGTGAACTGGGATGGTCGACCTATGGACATCACGCTCGACGTTCCCGCGAACCGCGTGCAGCCGCTCTGGTGCGGCGTGATGATTCCGCCAGATGCCGCACCGGGCGTCTATCGCGGTACGGCGACGATTACGGCGAAGGGGATGTCCCCGCGCGCGGTCGCGCTTGCGATTACGGTGTCGGACCAGACGGCGCGCGACCACGGCGACGGCGAGCTGTGGCGTCATACGCGTCTTCGGTGGCTCAATTCGCGCATCGGCGAAAGCGACACGCCCACGAAACCGTACAAGGCGATGTCGTTTGATTGCGAGACGCGCAAGGTGGTCGCGTCAGAAAAGACGTTGACGCTGGCAGAGAGCGGACTCCCGGCGTCCATCAAGGTCAATGGACGCGAGGTGCTGAAGAAGCCGATGCGGTTCGTGGTCGTGACGGAGACTGGCGAGATTGAGATTGGCGCGGGGACGTTTGTGGAACGCGAGACGGAGGAGAGGGAGGCGAAAGGGTTTGTCGCGTGGAGGGTGAAAGGAAGACAGCAAGTGTACAACCGCAAGAATGCGGCGGGCACGGGGCGTCCGCCCTACCAGATTGACGTGAGGGGGCGGATGGAGTTCGACGGGTTTGTGCGATATGTCGTGGAGGTGGCGGCGGAAGGGGACGTGAAGGTGAAGGACGTGCGGCTCGTCACGGAATATACTCCATACGCCTCGGAGTACTTGATGGGCGCGGCCTACATGGGGCGCGACGGCGGGAAGCGTCCGCAGGCATATTCGTGGGACTGGAAGAACGGCTGCTACGACAGTTACTGGACGGGCGGTGCGGAGGCGGGCCTGCACGTCGAGTTCCGTGGCGGCGCGTACCATGGTCCGTTGATTGCGGATCGGTCGTACAGCTACAAGCCGCCGGCGGCGTGGGCGAACGACGGGAAGGGACGTCTTGAGTTCGGCGGCACGGACGGCATGACGGTCGTTGCGCGTACGGGCGAGACCGCGCTCTCCACCACGCCTCGTCGGTGGGAGTTCGACTTGAACATCACGCCGGTGAAGCCACTTGATCTGAAGAAGCAGTTCTCGCAGCGGTACTTCCATGCCGACCCTGCGCGCTTCGACGAAGTGGCCGCGACGACCGGCGCGAACATCGTGAACATCCACCATGCGCAGCTGCTGAATCCGGTGATCAACTATCCGTTTATCGTGCAGAAGGAGCTGAAGGACTACATCGCCGCACATCATGCGAAGGGGCGCAAGGTGAAGCTCTACTACACGATCCGGGAGCTGACGAACCATACGGCCGAGCTTCAGGCGCTGAGGAGCCTTGGCGGAGAGGTGATTGCGCCCGGAAACGCGCATGGCGCGCCGTGGATGTGGGAGCACATGGGGGAAGGATATCGTCCAGCTTGGTACGTAAGGATGTGGAATGGCAGCTACGTGGACGCGGCGTTCGTGACGAGTCCGCGCTCGCGATGGATCAACTACTACCTCGAAGGTTTGCGCTGGATGTTCGAGAACTACGAGATCGACGGCATTTACATGGACGACGTGTGCTTCGACCGCACGGTGATGAAGCGCATGCGCCGTATCATCGAGAAGTACCGTCCCGGCGCGGTGGTGGACCTCCACTCCAACACCGGCTACTCCAAGGGGCCGATGAACCAGTACACGGAGTTCTTCCCGTACGTTGACCGCCTGTGGTTCGGGGAGTCGTTCAGGTACGACGAGATGTCACCTGACACGTGGTTCGTCACGTTCTCGGGGATTCCGTTCGGACAGATGAGCGAGATGCTGCAGGGCGGAGGCAACCGGTGGCTCGGTGCCGTCTATGGCACGACGCGCCGCTGCTACATGGACTTCTCGGCAGGCAATCCCGGCGCGATCTGGAAGGCGTGGGCGGACTGCGAGATCGAGAACGCGCGTATGATCGGCTACTGGGACGAACATCCGGCGGTGACAACCGACTCGCCGGACGTGAAGGCCACGGCATTCGTCCGCGACGGCCGTACGCTCGTCGCACTCGGCAACTTCGCGAAGGAGCCGCGCAACGTGAGGCTTTCCATCGACTGGAAGAGGATTGGCCTCGACCCGTCCACGGCGAAGATTGAGGCGCGGCCGATCCAGGGCTTTCAGGAAAGGCGCACGTTCGCCGCAGGCGAGGCGATTTCCATGCCCGCCAAGAGTGGCTGGATGCTCTGGATATGGTAGTTGCAGTTTTTAAACGGAGAAATAATAATGAAAGAAATGACGAAAACAATAATGCTGGCCGTCGGAGCACTGGCGGCATCCGCCTGTTGCGGACTTGACATCGGCGGGGCGCGCCTGAAGGGGCGTCCGCCGGAGACCCTGATAGCGTGCGGAGGCGGAAGCGTGTGGCTGCTCTCGCCGGATGGAAAGGTCGAGTGGCGAAAAGACCGCTGCGGGAACATACACCGCGCCGTCAAGCGCGGCGACAAGGTGTACTGGTCCAACGGTAACTTGTGGGTCACAGACATCCCATCCAAGAAGACGGATCTCTTCTACAGCCCCGCGAAGAGCAACGGGACGTACGGGTTCTGGATTACGGACGAGGGCACGATAGTCGTATCCGAGAACGCTACGGACTACATCACGGAGATGAAACTCGGCAGCAAGGAGGTCGTGACGCGCTTCAAGGGTGATCCTCGGGGAATCGACGGCAAGATGCCGGGTGCGCACCACCATTACCGCATGGTGCAGAAAACGGCGGCCGGCACATACCTCGTGTGCTGTTCCGGCGCAAACGTCGTGCGCGAGTACGACGCCAAGGGCACGCTCCTGTGGGAACAGCCCACGCCGGCGCTCGCGTTCGAGGCGTTCCGCCGCGCTAACGGCAACACACTCGTATCGCACCTCGGCGCGATTACGGAATACACGCCCGACCACAAGGTCGCATGGCGTTTCTCGTGTGAAGAAGCCCCAGAGCTGAAGCTCGCCAACCTCTGCGGAATCTACGAGCGCGCGAACGGCAACCTTGTTGTGGGTACGTATGCTAACGGCGTGGAGGACGGCAGCCGCACAACCGCGTTTGAGGTCACGCGCGACAAGAAAATCGTCTGGAGCTACGCCCCGGCAGGTCGCCGCCTCTCCACGATGACAGTGCTTCCGTGTACTGTCGAAGAACCCGCATGGCCCGCCGTCACGAAGGAGATGCGTCCATGGGCGTACAACTGGTGGATGGGCTGCGCCGCCGACAGGGCGGGGCTCGAGCTCCAGGCGAAGGAGTTCGCGGAGGCCGGCATGGGCGGCTACCACGTGATTCCGATCTACGAGGCCAAGGAAGAGAAGCATCCGAAGGTTGCGTTCCTTTCGGAGGAATGGACGCGCCTCTTCAATACAGCGGAGGAAACGGCGCGTGCGCGGGGCCTCGGCGTCGATCTCTCCATGGGATGCGGCTGGTGTTTCGGCGGACCTTGGGTCTCGAAGGAACACGGCGGCTGGCATCTTGCGCGCATGTGGAACGGCGAAAAGCCCAAGAAGTCAGGGGCGCGTCTCCTGTGGGAAGGGAAGAACGAAAAAGGCAAGCGCATGGCCCTCTACTCCGTGCCGACTGGGTTTAAGGTGAAACGCCCACCAGAATCTGGCAAGGGGCTGATGATCGACCCGTTCTCGCCCGACGCCATGCGCGAGCACCTGAAGCCGTTCGCCGTCGCGCTTGACCGCCCGGGCGCCGTGGCCCCGCGCGCGTTCTACCATGACTCCTACGAGTACTACGGCGCATCCTGGACGCCCGCCCTGTTCGAGGCGTTCAAGGCGAAGCGCGGTTATGACCTGCGCGACCACCTGTCCGCGTTCGCAGGCGCGAGCGGCACGAAGGACGAACAGCTCCGCCTCCGCCACGACTACCGCGAAACGCTGTCCGACCTCATCCTCGACACGTTTACGATCTGGTCGGACTGGTGTCGCAAACGCGGTATCATCACCCGCAATGAGGCGCACGGCTCGCCCTCCAACTGGCTTGACTTCTACGCCATCTCCGATATCCCGGAGACAGAGATGTTCAACAAGGACCGCGACATCCTCGTCTCGAAATTCGCCTCGTCGGCGGCCCATGTGAAGGGCACGCGCCTTGTTGCCAGCGAAAGCTGCACGTGGATCAACGAGCATTTCAACGCCTCGCTTGAGGAGGTGAAGGGGTTCCTCGACCTGCTCTTTCTCTCCGGCGTGAACCACATGTACTACCACGGTTGCTGCTATTCGCCCGCCGATGCCGCGTGGCCGGGCTGGTGCTTCTACGCGTCGCTCGAAATGAACCCGCGCAACCCCATCTGGCGTGACGCGCCGATTCTCAACGCCTGGATCACGCGCGTTCAGTCGCTTGCGCAGACTTCGGAGCCGGACGAGGATGCGCTCATCTACTGGACGCTCCACGACTACTGGCGCAACCAGCGCGAACTGTCTTTCGGTCTGGGCGTCTCCGGCAATGATTGGTTCGCGAAGACCGCTGTCGGCAGGACGGCGCGGCGTCTCTACACGGAGGGTGCGGCGTTCGACTTCGTCTCCGACCGACAGCTCGTCGCGCTTGCGCAGCAGCCGAAGCGGAAGTGGAATACGATCGTCATTCCGGATTGCGAGACGATGCCCGTGGAGACGGCGCAGAGCCTTGCGGCGCTTGCGAAGAAGGGATATAAGATCGTGTTCGACGGACGGCGTCCCGCAGACGTGCCGGGCCTGAAGGACGTGGAGTCCGGACGCGCCTCGCTCGCGAAGACGCTTGCGGAGATTCCGTCCGCGGACGTCAAGACCGCGGTGCGGCGCGAGCCGTTCAACGAGAAGGCGGGCCTTGCCTACACGCGCTTCCGCCGTGGTTCGGACACGCTCTACTACGTGGTCAACCTCTCCGACAAGGCCGTGCGGGAAACCTTCCGTCCTACGGCGAAGACCGTAGGCGCGTGGCTGTTCGATCCAATGAGCGGCTTGATCAAGGCAGTCGCCGCGAAGGACGGCGCGGTGGAGCTGGCGCTCGAGAAGGGCGAAAGCGTGTGGGTTTGGTGTACGCCTTCGGGAGGGCCGCGCTCCGTCGCGGCCGAAAGAGCCGCCTCGTGGTCGCGCAACGACGACGGTTCGGAGAATCCGTTCTGCGGGACGGTCTGCTACCGGACGACGTTCACGCTGGGCGGCGATGGTGCGCGGAAAAGCGCGACGCTGGACCTCGGGCGCGTATGCGAATCGGCGCGCGTGAGCGTGAACGGCGTCTGCGTGGGCGCGCGCATAATGCCGCCGTACCGCGTGGAGATTCCGGCGGGGGCGTTCAAGGCGGGCGAGAACGTCCTGGAGGTCGAAGTCACGAACGTCGGCGCGAACCGCATCCGCGACCTCGACAAGCGCAAGGTGGAGTGGAAGATATTCGGCGACATCAACATCGTCGGACGCAACTACCGTCCGTTCGACGCCTCGAAGTGGCCGCTGCGCGACTCGGGTCTCCTTGGCCCTGTCACTCTATCATTACTTTGATTGTCCATGTAGAACATGTAAAACATATAAAACATCTGTATTTTTACATGAGAACCAGTTGCAAAACCTTTCTTGCTTTAAGTTTTGCAATTGGCTCTACTTGATACGAGGTTCGTTAACACGAGAAAGAATATGACAAGATACGCTTTTCTTGTGGGATGCATACTTTGCCTGCCAATCGTTGTGTGCGCACATGAATCGCACACTGACAACGCATACGTCGCCAAGTCCCGTTATCTCGGCTTGATGGAGAAGGCCGTCGGTGCCTACACGCCGGAGCAGATTGAAAAGTACGTCGCCGAGACGGAAAAGAAGTGGATCAGCGAGCACGGCTTCGCACGTCTCACTTCCAACATCGGCATCCTGATTGCGCACGGACGCCTCCCGGACAAAAAGGACCTCTTCCGGCGCATGATGGACATCTGCTGCACGCAGATTCCCAAGGCGAAAAGTCGGCACGGTTACGTGACTGGAAACGACTTCGCCGTGAAGGAGATTGTCCTCTGTCTCGACGAAGTGGCGCGGGCCGGGATGTTTCCCAAGGAGCAGATGGACGCCTGGCGCGCCGGAATCGCGTCAATCGTTCCGGCGATCACCTATTCCTGCCAGCCGAAGCCCGGCAGCAAGACGGCGCACAACTGGTGCGTGTTCGGTGCAGCCAGCGAGCAGGCGCGCGCGTGGGCCGGACTCGGCGGAGACACGAACTACGTCGAGCGGTACGTTTCGGACCAGTTGCGCTTCTTCGACCCGAACGCCATGTACAAGGACCCGAACCAGCCGATGGTCTACGATTTCGTAACGCGTCTGCAGTTCGCGACAGCGCTTGACTTGGGCTACGACGGTCCGTCGCGCGCGGCGTTGGAGGCGTTGATGCTGAAGTCAGCAGACATCACGCTCGCCATGCAGTCCGCCACGGGCGAAATCCCGTTCGGCGGGCGCAGCAACCAGTTCCTGCACAACGAGACGTTCTACGCGGCGCTGTGCGAATGGTACGCCGCGTGGTTCAACCGCAGAGGAGACGTGGCGCGTGCGCGTCGGTTCCGCCTCGCGGCGCGGCGGGCGGTCGATTCGCTTGACTACTGGCTGTCGCGTCCGTCCGTGCGCCACGTCAAGAACCGCTATCCGCTCGCCACGCGCTATGGATGTGAAGATTACGGTTACTTCAACAAGTACATGGTCACGATGGGTTCGTGGGCGTACTTGGCGTTCCGTTTCGCGGATGAAACCGTTCCTGTGCCTACGAAAGAAACCATTGCCGCAGCGGACGCCGCCTCGGTATTTGCGATGTCCCCTGCCTTCCACCGCACGCTTCTCAACGCCGGCGGGTACACGGCGGAGTTCGACCTCGCCGCCGACACACATTACGACGCGTCCGGTCTCGGACGGCTCCAGCACCGTGGCGCCCCGCCGATGCTCTGCCTCTCCGTCCCGTTCGCGCGCAAGCCTTCCTACAAAATCGACATCACGAACTCCACGACCCTGGCAATCCTCCCCGGATGCCGTGTGGACGGCGAATGGCGCTACGCCTATAGTCCGAGATACCGCCAGAAAGAGCTTTCCGCCGCCGACGGACGTGCCCGCGCGGTCTTTTCCGTGTCGTGTACCAACATGCCGCCGCTCCGCTGGGAGTCCGTGCTTTCTTCTGCTACCGGACATTGGATGAGTCTCACCGGAGCCGACGAGCTTGCGTTTACGCTTCCCGTGTTCGCGTTCGACGGCGAGCGCGCGGCCACCATCTCCGCTGACAAGAAGGTGATACGGGTCTCCTTCGATGGATGGACGTGCCGCTACACCACGTCCGGCGAATTCGTCGATACGGGCATCGTCTATGCGAACCGCAACGGACACTACCGCCGTTTCGAGGCGCGCGGCAAAAAGCGCCTCAACGTGAGAATGATCATCAAGCAGTCCGGGCGTTAAGTGGTTAGCGTGAAGCGCCAGCTGGGGGCGGTGTGGGATTCGACGGCGACGGACTGCGCGATACGGTAGCCGGGTACCCACAGCACTTCGCCCGTCGCGGCGTCACAGATGAGCGGGAGGTCCGCGCGCAGGGCGGGAGGCACCTTCGCCGTTACGAAAACGTCTTGGAGCTTGCGGCTGTGTCCGTGGAGGCCCGTGGGTGCAATGCGGTCGCCCGCGCGCCAGCGGCGCAACTCAAGCGTGCGCCCCGCGAGCGCGGCGCGGCTCATTTCGCAGGTGGCTGGGAGCGCGCCGACGGCTTCGGCGCGCGGCGTGTAGCCGGTGGTGGGGGCGATGGTGAGGTGGTAGCGAGATCGATCCCGTGGTAGGGCCGCCTCGCCGAGGCGGCCGCTCGATCGGCCCGCTCGGCGAGCGGGCCCTACCAAGTGAAGCGGCGAGAGCGCCGCTTCCCCCAGGGAAAGATCGCCGCGGAGGATGGCGGCGCTTTTGCAGAGGTGTTCGGTGATGTGGGGGTCGAGGTGGTCGCGCAGGAAGGGGAGGATTACGTGGCGTACCTTGTTGCGGAGGATGGAGGTGTCGGCGTTCGTGGAATCTTCGCGCCACGTGAGGCCGCGGCGGCGGAGGTAGGCGCGCAGATCGGCGTCGCGCAGGCCGAGAAGGGGGCGGATGAACGTGATGCCGTCCACGTGCGAGACGGGCTTGAGTCCGGCGAGGCCCTCCGGACCCGCGCCGCGCGCCATGCGCATGATGAACGTCTCGGCCACGTCGTCGGCGTGGTGTCCGGTGGCAATGGCGTCGAGGCCCAGCTCGCGCGTCATACGCGTGAAGAACGCGAGGCGCGTACGGCGCGCAGCCATTTCGAGCGATTCGCGCGGACGCCGCCGGATGCGCGCGCGAAGCGTGCGGCAGGGGATTCCGAAGCGCGCGGCGAGCGCCTCCACGAAACGCGCGTCGTCGTGCGAGTCAGGACGCAGGCCGTGGTCGACGTGCAGCACGACAGCCTCGAACCCCATCGTCTCGCGCAGGTCGGCGAGCGCGGCGAGAAGGGCCGTGGAGTCGGCTCCGCCGGAAACGGCGAGGCCGATTGTCCAGGTGCGCTTCTTCTGGAAGGGGGCTTGCATTGCTATAATTATACCATTTCCGTTTGACCCCGTGGGGGATGTTTGGTAATCTACTCGCCCATGAAGGATTTTGGTTTTTATCTTGTGATCACCAATCCGGTGGTCGGTTATGCGCGCTGCGCGGAGGCGGCGGTGCGCGCGGGCGTGCGGATCGTCCAGCTGCGGATGAAGCACGCCGCGCGCGAGGACATCCTGCGCGAGGCGCGCGAGATGCGCCGCGTGACGCGCGGCACGGACACGCTTTTCATCGTGAACGACGACCCCGCGCTCGCAGCGGAGGCGGAGGCGGACGGCGTACATGTGGGGCAGGACGACATGTCCCCCGTCGAGGTGCGCGCGCATTTCCCGCAGCTGAAGGTGGTGGGTCTTTCCACGCACAACCTCGACCAGGTGCGCGCCTCCTGGGACCAGCCGATCGACTACATCGGCGTGGGGCCGGTCTACGCCACGCCCACGAAGGACATCCCCGACCCCACGCTCGGGCCCGAGATGGCGGGGCGGATGATCGCCGCCGCGCGCGTCCCGGCCGTCGCGATCGGCGGCATCAACGCCGAGACGCTTCCCCCGGTGCTCGCGGCGGGCGCGCGCAACTTCGCGGTCGTGCGCGCCGTGTGCCAGTCGCCGGCCTCCAGGACGTCCTCACGAACGTCAGCTTCCGCGTGAACAAGGGCGAGCGCGTGGGCGTGGTGGGGCCGAACGGCTCCGGCAAGTCGACGCTCTTCAAGATCATCCTTGGCGAGCTCTCCACGGACCACGGGGAGCTCGTGATCGAGGAGAACCCCACGATTGGGTCCACGCGACAGCATCCCGAGCCGGACACGCCGGAGGAGACGCTTCTTGAGTACGCGATGCGCGGCGTGCCGGGTTTCTGCGAGCTTGAGGCGAAGATGAAGGCGCTCGAGGCACGCCTCGACGCGGGCGAGACGTCCGTGCTGAAGGAGTACGGCGAGGTGCAGACCGCGTTCGAGCACCTCGGCGGCTACGACCTCGAGACGCGCGTGAAGGTGGCGCTCGGCGGACTCGGCTTCGCCGTGGAGGAGTTCGCGAAGCCGTTCGCGTCCTTCTCCGGCGGCTGGCGCATGCGCGCGGAGCTCTCGCGCGTACTCGCGAGCGAGCCGGACCTCCTCCTGCTCGACGAACCGTCCAACTACCTCGACCTCCCCGCCGTGGACTGGCTTCAGCGCTACCTCAAGCTCTACCGCGGCACGCTCATGCTCATCTCGCACGACCGCTACTTGCTCAAGACGCTCACGAGCATCATCGTGGAAGTGGACGCCGGCACGTGTACGCGCTACGAGGGCGACCTCGACTGGTACCTCCGCGAACGCGAGGTGCGCTACCAACACCTTCTCGCCGCGAAGGAGAACCAGGACCACCACCGCGAGCAGCTCCAGCGGTTCGTGGACCGCTTCCGCGCGCAGGCCACGAAGGCCGCGCAGGCGCAGAGCCGCCAGAAGCTCATCGACAAGATCGACGAGGAGCGCATCGTGCTGCCGAAGCGCTACTCGCGGCGCGGCCGTCTGCGTCTCGCCGAACCGCCGCCCTCTGGCATCGAGATGTTCCGCTGCGAGAACATGTTCTTCTCGTACGATGGCGTGAAGAACGTCCTCCACGACGTGACCTTCAACGTCGCGCGTGGCGACAAGGTGGCCGTAATCGGCTACAACGGTCTCGGTAAGACCACGCTCATGCGCATCATCGCGGGAACGCGCCAGCCCACGGCCGGCAAGGCCGTACTCGGACACAACGTGGTGTGCGGCTACCTCAGCCAGGAGTTCGCCGAGACGATCCCGCCCGACCTCACCGTGTACCGCAACGCGAAGAACGCGATCCCGCCGGGG
>CACZAK010000056.1 GCA_902779075.1 uncultured bacterium
TTCGGGAAACGTCTCGGCGACGCCTACATCCTCTACACAAAGGACATCATGGTCAAGAACGACATCTACCACCTGCCGCTCTACATGGCCATGTTCCTGTGACATTGTACCTCGCAGCGTCGTATTAGATCCAAGGTGACATCTGTTACAGCCCGATGAAGTGGATGGTCTTGCCGTCCACGACTTCGTCGCGAGTCGTCTTGCCGGACTGCCGGGCGGCGTGCAGCACGAAGTAGCTGCGCTGCTCGACGATGCGCATGATACCCGGCAGCCATCTTGCGCAAAACTCATGCACAATTAACCATATTGACCATGCAGAAAAATTGTCGTATAATATCTGCATCGTTTCAACAAAAAAGTATGTATGAAAGGATCAAATGAAAACCACATTGGATTTGCCCGTCAATCTGCTCGAAGAGGCGATGAGAGTAGGTAAGTGCGGTACGAAGACGGCCACGATCATTCGTGCGCTGGAACAGATGGTTCGTTCCGTGAAGTTGTCGCGCCTGAGGGCGATGCGCGGGACTATGCCCGACTTTTCCCTTGACCTCGACGCATTGAGGGCGCGCACATGACCGGCGTTCTTGTCGATACATCCGTGTGGATACCGTACTTTCGCGGCGGGAACGACGGAAAGAAGGCAGCGGATGCCCTTGATTACCTTCTCTCCGGCGACGAGGCAATCGTCAACGACGTCATACTGTCGGAACTGCTGCCGTTCATGAACGTCAGGGGCGAGACGCAGTGTGCAGAAGCCTTGCTGGCGCTGCAGTCCCCCGCGCTTGAGATTGATTGGCCTGACATTCGCGCCCTTCAGGAGACGTGTCTCCGCTCGGGGATAAACAAGGTGGGGTTGCCCGACCTAATCATCGCGCAGCAAGCCATTCGCCTCGGCATTCCGCTCTTTTCGCTCGACAGGCATTTTACCTTGATGTCAAAACACGTGTCTCTTGCTCTTTGGCCAGGACCGCAGAAGTGAATATCCTCATACCGGCGCCATGTAGCCGTGAGTGCCCATTATGAGGCGCGAGTTCCTCGCCTCCGTGACCATGGTGGTGGATGCCCTCACCTCGTTGCGAAGCCTGTCGGAGAAAAGACGCAACACGCCAAAGTCGGAAAGTATGACCCGCTTATCCGCGGAAACCAATACGTTATTCAGCCCTTGCCAAGGAGCCGGACGATGCGGTACACGCCGATCGTGTCATCTGGATTGAACGCTGCCACGAGTTCCCGGCCGGATCAGTCTCAGCAGACGCGCTCGTACGCGAGGTTGAGCAGCTTGGCGACCTTCGCCAGCGTGTCGGCGCAGTGTCCCACGCCGATCGCGCAGTGGTGTGCGGGACCGGCGGCGCTCCACGCCTCCATGAACGCCTTCGCGCCGATGGAGAAGCGGTAGCGGCTGTTGGTGTTGCCGATCTGCAGGACCGGACCCGGTACCGACTCGCCCTCGGCGGCGAGCAGCATCAGGCTGCCGTCCGCACGTTGCACCACGGAGAGCAGCGTCACCGGCCCGTGCTTCACGGTCATCTGGATGGAGAGCCCCTTGCCGGGCTTGCCGTGGTAGACCGGCACCGGCACCAGACCCACGCGCCCTTCGGCGATGGCGAAGTGCGCCGGGCCGTCGTGCCCCAGCAACACCACGTCGTCCACGAAGTCGGTGAGGTAGAATTCCGAGAACGACCCGCCCGCGCCCAGCAGGTCCATGAGCTTCATTGCGTGCGCGTTCTTCACCTCGCACTCGCCCGCCACGGGCACGTGCGAGCCGGTGAGGAGCGTGTTCCCCGCGATGACCGAGGTGACGATGTTCTCGTAGGCGTTCCCCGGCTGTCCCTCGTAGTAGTAGGCCATCGAGGAGAGACGGTGCTTCGCCACAAGACGGTCGAGCGCGATCGCCGTGCGCGCGGCGCGGTCGAGCTCCTCCGGCTCGCAGCTCGCGGACACGTCGAACCGCTCGCGGAACTCGGCGATCTTCGCCGACACGTCAGCCTCCGTCACCCCCTCGCGCAGCGCCTGCAGCTCGCACATCTCCAGGAGGTCGATGTGCGTGCCGAACGCCGCACAGAGCGCCGTGAGGTCGGAATAGACGTCCAGCATCCCGCAGTAGTAGTGCCCGAGCACGCCCATCCGGTTGGCGCGCATCCCGCCGACGGCACGGGCGGCGTCCAGCCACCCCGACACGTCGCGCCACATCTCGGGATCCTGCAGCCACCCGGTGACGAACGCATACCGCACGCCGGCGCGATTGAACACGCAGGCGATCTCCGGCACGCTGCACGCCTGGCAGTGCTCAAGCCAGATGCCGGTCATCACGCCACGGTCGCCGATCGCGTTGAACGCGGCGTAGTCCAGCTGCGCCACGGGCTGTACGTTCAGGACCACCACGAACGCGCCCTTGGGGATGGCGGGCAGGACGGTCGAGGAGAGCGCGTACGTGGAGACGAAGAGGAACACCACGTCGATGTTGGCGTCCGCGAACAGCCCGGCTGCCGCACGCGCCTTGTCGGGCGTGTCGACAAGCCCCGCGTCCACCACCTCGCACTTCTCCGCGAGGCGCTTCCCGATCTGTGCGTGGTAGCCCAGCAGGTGGTCGCGCAGTCCCTCGAACTGCGCCCAATAGGTATCCAGCCCGATGCTGAAAAAACCGACTTTTGTTTCCATCTTCATTCTTCCTGTTTCAATCTGCGACATTGCCAGCCAAGAGGAAACGACATCCTCCACGGCCACGGATATTATCTCATACACCGCGCGGCGGGACAAGTCTCAATTTCCCTCTATCACCAAATCGCGGCGCGGGCAGGGGTAAGCCCCTCGGATGAGACCGTCAACGTAAGTTCACCTGGGCCGTCACGTCGGACCACCGCCATGGCCTTGCCGAAGAAGAGCGGATGAGAGGCCGTTTTCGTGAACGCCTCGAACTCGTGTGGATTCCCGTTGCCTACGCCGAGGATCTTGCCCGGACCATCGAGCCTGAAGTTCACACGGTTCATCGCAAGGGGATTGCGCACGCCCCTTGCGTCCACCACATCCACCTGCACCCATGCGAGAGCGCCAGGATCATCCGCCAACTTCGGCTCCACTGTCAACTTCAACGCGACAGATTCGCCCGCGGTCCTCATTACCGTCTCGCCAATGCGCGTCCCGCCGCGATATGCCACGGCCCTGAGCTCGCCAGGCTCGTACGGAACGTCAAACCAGCGCAGACGGTACTTCCCGCACACGTTGTAGTAGGCGGAATACGGGGGCACGTCAAGCCGTGCCTCGTATGCGCATATCTCCCGGATAGACGCCCATCCGTTATTCGCATCCGTCACGAGTGCGCGAAGATGCCGCGCCGTTATGGGCTTCTCGAACACGGGCCTTCCCTCGCCGCCCTTCTCCTTGGCAAACACGTTCGTCCATACGTTTCCGTCTAGCGACGCCTGCAGCTCATAGGCGTATTTCTTGTAGTCGCCTTCGAAGTCTATCGTCACGGTCGAGAACGTGCGATTTTCGCCCATGTCGAACTGGAGCCATTCGGGGAAATGACTGCTGCACGCGCACCAGCGCGTTGTGCCGTCACCATCCGTCGCGTACTTCTCAAGATTTCCCTTATCCACTTCAGTTGAGGAGGCGGACACCCTGGCGCCTGCAAGCAGATTCCTCTGCTTCGAGAAAACGCTCTCGCCTTTTTTGCGGATTCCGAGAGAGCGTCCGTTGAGAAAAAGCTCCGCACAGTCGCCGCTCGTATAGACGTACACCGGCACGCTCTTCCCCTCGTGGCCTTTCCAGTTCCAGTGCGGCAGGATGTGGACCGTCTCGTCCTTCTTGTTCCAGTGGCTGCGGTAGAGGTAGTAGCGGTCTTTGGGAACGCCCGTGAGATCGACGATTCCAAAGTAGGACGAACGCGACTCTTTCGCGAACGGCGTCGGCTCGCCGAGATAGTCGATGCCCGTCCACACGAATTCGCCACACACATAGCGGTCCTGTTCCATGTAGTTGAACTCCACGTCCGCAATGTCCGGCCCCGCGTTGTGGTCGTAGGAATCCACCTGGAATTGGTTGTTCGCGAAGTTGCGCTTTCCATCTGGGGGCGGGTTGAGATAGAATCCGTACGTACTGAAGGCGGACGCCGATTCCGAATAGACAATAGGCTTAGCGGGATACTTGGCCTTTACTGGACGATAGCGTGCGCCGTAGTTCCATCCTGTGATGTCGAGGTCTGCATAGATTTCCTTGTCCAGCACATTCTGATGGGACATGAAATATATATTTCCGTTGCCGATCGGACGAGTGGTGTCAAACTCGCGCATCTTCTCGCGGAACAACCTGCAGCGCTCGCGGGTGAGTCCGTTCACGCCTTCGCCGATTTCGTTGCTCATCGACCAGATCACGACGCAAGGATGGTTCCTGTCGCGCTTCACGAACGCTTGCAGGTTCCTCGCCACGTACTCCTCGAGGTTCTCGTTTTTCCGGCGCCCCGCCGTTCCGTCCCACTTGTCGAAGCACTCGTCCCACACGACAATGCCCATCTCGTCGCAGAGGTCCAGCACATCCGGCGCGGGACAGTTGTGGCTGGTACGCAACGCGTTCGCGCCCATCTCCTTCATCAACGTCAGCTGGCGGCGCATCGCCGACTTGTCGAACGCCATGCCGAGCAAGCCAAGGTCGGAGTGGAGATCCACGCCCTTGAGCTGCACGCGACGTCCGTTCAGGTGGAAACCGTTCGACGCCCAGTCGTTCGTGAGGCTTCCGGTGGCGACGGGGAATGCAATCGTGCGAATGCCAAACCGGACTCGCTCGCGCGAAAGAGTTTTACCCCCGTTGACGAGCGCCACCTCCGCCTCATACAGATTTGGCGCATCAACATCCCACAACGCGGGCTTCTCCTCCCTCCACGACAGACTACCCTTCTCTGCGGGGACAGTCCCCACTTTTCTGGGGACTGTCCCCGTGTTACGCGGGTCAAAAACTGCCACCTCCACCCACGCCCCAGAGGGGACAGTCCCCTTGATTTCCCATGTCACATGCACTGTGGCTACATCTCGAGAAACTTCAGGCGCCGTCACAAAAATACCATTATACGCAAAATGCGCATTGTTTCGCAACCTTAGCGTAACCTTGCGGTAGATGCCCGCACCGGGATACCAACGCGAATGGTGGTCAAGCGTAGAGGCGCGCACGGCGATGACGTTCTTCTCGCCGAACTTCACGAACGGCGTCGCATCCACGCGGAAACTCGCGTAGCCGTAGTCCCAGCCGCCGGCGAAGTGTCCGTTCACATAGACCTTCGGCGACGCCATCACGCCGTCGAAGTCCAGAAACACCGACTTGCCAGCATCCGCCGCGTCAAGTGTCAACGAGCGGCGGTACCAACCCACGCCCTTCCACGGCAGCTTGCCAGAGCCGCCGTGTTCCTTTGGATTGAACGGGCCCGATATCGCCCAGTCATGCGGCACGCGCACGTTCTCCCATGCGGAGTCATCAAATCCGACACCCTCGGCCGCGAGCGTGTGCGTTGGATCCTTGACGAACTTCCAGCCATCCGTGAGGGCCGCGTCGACTTCAGACGGCGACCTCCCCGCATCTTCAGCAAATGCCGCACTGGCAAAAACACCCCATGCGGCTACGAAGGAAAAAATCAGTTTGATTGTCATATCATGTGCTCATCTTTATTGTTGCCCCACTAGCCCCCTCTCCTCCATCGAAAGAGGAACGTGAATTACTTCTGGAGGTCGGTCCAGTCATAGACCTTGAGCGCGCCATAGACCGTGTCCGCAAACGAGAAGTGAAGTTCCGGCTTGTTCACCACGTCGTGCCACGACGGCGGCGCGTTCTTCGTCGTGAAGGACGCGAACAGCCCGCGCTCCAGGAAATACGCATGCGCGGCCGGAATCGCCGCCGTGCCGCGCGCGAAGAGCGCCACCTTGTCGACGCCGGCCATCGACGCGAAATGCCGTGCCGCGAGCGCCGCGTCCTCCGCCCGCCGCGCGGCGAGGTTCTCGCCGACGGAAATCGCCATTACGGCCATCTCCTCGTCCGGACGCTTTGAGCCATAGAACGAATAGTTACCCTTCGCCGTCTCGCCAAAGCCGCGCATTTCCGCAACAGCAACCGCGCGCCCCTCCCCGAGCGCCGCGCGAATCTCGTCGGCGAGCGTCGTGCGCTTACCGTCCGTGAAAAGGAGTAGCGGCACGCCCTTCGCGTTCTTCGGCAGAAACGCCACCATCGGGATTGGCGTGAAGTCGTCGGTGCGCGAAAGGACGAGACGCACGGCGCGTCCGTCCGTGGCAGGCTTCTCAACGACGGCGGCCGGTACCGCTGTAAGTTCAGCGAGCGGACGTATCCCGGAGACGGCACGGACGCCCTCGGCCGTCGGCGGCACGCGCTTTTCGTCAAGACGCGCCAGTTCGTCCTTCATCACGTCGTACGCGCTGCGCGCGCCGGGGATGTCCATGACCTGTCCGGTCTTCGTGACGTGACGCACCTCGGGCTTGTCGTTGGCGACGCCGGAGTTCTCCGGCGCATACGCGAAGCCGATGTCGAGACGACGGAGCGCGGCGC
Source organism: uncultured bacterium (assembly GCA_902779075.1). The sequence continues at coordinate 6,541 of CACZAK010000056.1, forward strand.
GGTCCTGCGGCCAGGCGGATGCATCGCCGGCAGCCCAGTGGCGGATCCAGAGCATCGCGGCGTTGCGCGTCGATTCGTACCAGTGGTGCGGACCTGCGGTCTCCATGAGATCGACCTTCTCCGGGGCGCCGAGCATGGAATAGATTTTGCGGGCGTTCTCGAAGGTTTCCGTGGACCCCATGAACGGAAAGTAGTCCCCGTGGGTCGTCACGATCATCGTGGGCGACGGCGCACGGAGCGTGACGATGCCGAGGTGGTTGAACCCGATCTTCATCTGGCCGAACAGGAACTGCTCCGCGTCCTGTCCGCCGATCTTCGCGTACACGTCGCGGATCGTAGAGAGAAATCCCGCCGGGGCGCCGGCGACGTAGCGGTCGTCGAGCGCGTTGAGGTAAGACGAAAGCGTGCCGCCGCCGGAGAGTCCTGTGACGCCGAGCTGCGCGGCATTCACGTCGGGACGCGAGGCAAGGTAGTCGCACGCGCGGATGCCGTCCCAGATGCGGAACTGCGCGGTGTTCCAGCCGAGCAGGTTCGCCCGCCACCCGATGCAGTTGTGTCCGCCGCAGGAGATCGGACACTTCGGATGCTGGCGGCGCTCTCCCTGGTCGATGGGGTCGTAGACGAGCGTGGCGAGTCCGTGCAGTGCGCCGGTCACACCCACGCGCTGGTACCACGGGGCGTTCTTCCCCGTGGCGGAGTGTCCGCACGGCGAGACGACGCCGGGGTACGGTGCCTTGTACTTCAGGTTGTCCGGCAGGAAGAGGTGCGCCGTCACGTAGTGGTGCGGACGGCTCTCGAAGAGCACCTTCTCGATCACGTAGCCGTCCTTCTTGATCCGGCCCGTCACGCGTGCGTTGAGCGGCGTCTTCTCCGGCAGGCCGCCGATGACGCAGAGGACGCCGGCGCGCACCCACGCCTGATGCTCGGCAAGCTTCTCCTTCGTGTCGCACGCGAGCCACGCGGCGTCCGCCGCGCGGTCCTGGCGCACGACCTCGTTGAAGAGGCTGTCGCGAACGGTCTTCCCGATGTCGGACCCGCCGCATTGCAGCTGCTGTGTTCCGAGCATGAGGGAAACGATCAATGCCAAGTTAGTCATGCCGCACCTTCGCCTTTAATCAGCACCCGGCGGCCTTGCGGCAAAACGCGTTGCAGCGCGCAACCTCCTTCACGGCGTTGGAGCCTTTAGGAATGGAGTATTCAAGTTCAATGTCGCAGTAGAACGGCCAACACTTCTTCTGAAGGAAGGGTAGCAGCTTCGCGAGAGGCGTGTCGCCCTTGCCGAACGCGAGGTTCTTTGAGCCATGCGCCTTCGTGGTGCGGTCCTTGAGGTGGATCGAGAAAATCTTCTCGTGGTACTTCTCGATGAAGGCGAGGGGGTCGATGAAGCGCGTGGCGTCGTCCGTGGTGGCCGCCACGTAGTGGCCGATGTCGAAGTTGATGCGCAGGTTGGGCGAATAGCCGAGAAGCGGACCGTCGTAGGTGAGCGCGTTGATCTGCGTGTGGTTGTGGAACGCGATGAATATGCCGTGCTTGTCGGCAATGGCCGCGCAGCGCCGCCCGATCGTCTCGTACTCCGTGACCTTCGGCACCTCACGCGTGATGCACTTCGCGCCCAGCGCCTTTGCGACGGCCACGCGGTACTCGTCCTCCTTCGCGTTCTTGCCACCGATTCCGCCATACTTCACGATGTGTATGGACACCCCCGCGTCGTCGAACATCTTGCGCAGCGCGGGCAGGCGGCCCATGTCGCGCGCGCCCTCGCGCTTCAGGTACTCGTCAACCACCTCGCCCTTGAGCTCAAGCGTGCCAAGACCGTCCTCCACCGCGTACTGGACGATGTCCTCTGCGTTCTTCTTGCGCATGGAGCGGTAGCTGTAGGTTATGCAGCCCACCTCCACGCCGTTGTACCAGGAACGGCTCTTTGCCTTTGCAGGCGCAGCGCCGCCGCCAATGCACATTCCGGCCGCCGAGGCAATCCCGAGACCGATAAAATCTCTTCTTCCGAGGTTCATTTCTTTTTTCCTTTCTTCGTTTGGAATTACAACAGAAAACCGCATTCCGCCCAGTCGCCATGGTCGGACTTGTCGCCGTCGCCACCATCGGTAACGACGAACTTGACGAACGCAACGTCATCGGGCAGCGCCACGTTGAAGTGCCAGCGCTCCGTTCCGCCGAACATCATGTACGGCGATGTGGCAAGCTCCTTCTCCTTCTTGCCGTCCTTCCCCACGCCCACGATCTTGAAGACGACGCTCGACTGGTTCTGCACGCGCTGGCTCTCGTCGATGCCGACGACCGCCACCACGCGCTTCCATTCCGTCTTGCGCGCAAATGTGGCGTAGCCCGGCCCGTGGATCGCCATTCCGCCCGTGTAGGTACGGTTCTGGATGCAAATTGCGCCGTCGTAGCCCTTTCCAAGACGGATGCCGCCGCCCCAGCCCGTCTTCTGCTTTGCGGGCTTCAGAGTTTCGATGCGCACCTGCGGCGCAGGCGGCACGGGACCGGGATTTTGCGGCAGGTATTCGCGCGGAATCGGGCGCGAGAGGCGCGGCGGTCGCGGGGCGACCGCCCTACCGTATGACTCCCCAAACGTAATCCTCCACTTCACCGCGCGCGACTGCGGCACCGTGATCGCAACGCGCACCGTGCCATTCGTCTCGACCGCGCACACCTTCACGCCGGCCGCCGCATCCTCAGGTGACACCTCCGCCCGCACGAGCGGAAACACCTGGCCGTCTGTTGTATCCGCCGCGATGACCACGCTCTCCGTGGTGCCGCTTACTATATGCTTCGCCGTGCCGGAGAGGACACGCCCCGCCGCATCCCACTTCTCGTCCGCGACGTCCATCCACCCCTGCAGCACATGGCGCGTGGTGGAGACGACCTGCGGACGCGTCTCGGCCTTCGTGAAGCGGAACATTTCGCATTCAAGACCGTTCATCTCGATCTCGATCGAGTCCTTCGCGCCGAGGATGCCGAGATATTCGTCGTCCCAGAACGAATGGACGCGCCACTTCGCCTGCGGGTCGAGTCCGAGCGCGCCGTCCGTCGCGCGGTCGCCGCAGAGCGCGGTCTTCACCGTGGCGCGCTTCTTCTCCGGATTGAAGAGCATCACCTGATGCCACGTCGGCGCGAGCTCGAGGTCATAGACCGTGGGATTCACCACGCCTTTCTTGAAGGCGTCGATCGGACGCGCCGCGAACGGTTCGCGGTATTCGGGGTAGAGGCGCGAGAGGTCGTGCGTCATCTCCGGCGTGAACAGGCGGAAGCTCGTCGCGAGCTCGATGCGTCCGCTCGTGAGGTAGACCGTGGTGAGCATCGAACGGCGGACACCCTCCAACAGCCCGTGGATCGCCTTGGAGTCGGGATAGTAGTTGAACACCGTGCGCATCTTGAACCAGCGGAGGCCGTCCGTGGTGATCATGTGGGGGTCGAACTTGTTCGAATCGTTCCACGTACGCTGCGTATCGACAATGCCGGCCGTCACGTCGAGGCAGGGGCGTCCGCACTCGCCGAGGTTGCGTTCGTCGAGGAACGCCTCCTTGCCGAGGCCCTCGCGGGCGAGCGCGAAGTAGCGGCGATAGACCTGCGTCGCGCTCGCGTGGATGTCGTCGAAGCCGCCCTGCGTGTTGTAGCCCGTCTCGGGGTAGTCGAACTTGATGCCCTGCATCCCGTCCTTGCGGAGGCGCTTCCACACGGCGAGCATGTGGTCGGCCATGCCCTTGTCCGACAGGTCGTACGTCACGTAGGGGCGGTGGTGCATGTGCTTGCGCTCGATGCGGTTCGTGGAGTTGAAGAGCATCCAGTCCCTGTGCGCGATTGCGAAGTCGTCGCTGGGCATTCCCACCTGGATGTAGGTGTACGGGATGCCGTTCCGCGCCTTGATCGCGGCACACCACTTGGCGAACGTCTCGTAGGGCGGGCGGAGGTGTCTGTACTTCGCCCAGTGCGCGTCGTCGTACCAGCCCTGCTCCGTGTTGCCGTGGTCATGGTAGCAGTAGAAGTCGGGCTCGAGGCGCACGCCCACCTTGGAGTACTTTGTGAAGCCCTTCTCGTTCGCCATGTCGAGTTCCTTCACGAGCGCGGGGGCGTTATTGATGTTGCCGAGCCTGCTGAGCGCGCCCACGGCCCAGCCGCAGAGGAGCGGGAAGTCGTAGACGTTCGGGTCCGCGCCGTTCGCCTTGCGCATGGCGCGTCCGTACGCCTCGGCGGAGGCGAAGGGGTCGTCCGTCACCGCGTCAATGTAGAACGTGTCGGCGGAGAAGAGCTGGTTCGTACCGGGCTCCACGAGCACGCCCACCTCGTCGGCGGCGTAGAGCGTGAGCGTACCGTCGTCCAGCTCGGCCATCTTGCCGAAGGCGTCGTACTGGAGACCACCCGCGACGAGCGTGCGGCGCTTGCCGTCCACGAGACCCGTTACGAGGATGCCGTTCGCGCTGTTGCGCGACAGGCCCGGAACGAGGTGCGCGGGCTCAGCGCCCGCCGCGCTGTTGATGGTCACGAAACTATCAACGGGCAAGATGCCCGTTGTCCCAGTGGTAGGGCGGTCGCCCCGCGACCGCCGCTCGCCGAGCCACTTGCCGCCGCGCACGACCGTCGCGCCCATCAGGCGGCGGCGGTACCACACGGGCGTGTTGACGCCGAACGAGGCGATCAGCGCGGGCGAGTCGTCGTAGAGGGTGTAGGTGTAGACCGGCTCCCATGCGCCCTTGCTGTGCGGGTGCGCGTAGCCGGCGTCATGGAAGCCCCAGCGCGCGCCGGCCGTGTCGTCGCGCACGGTAAAAGTGATGCGCGCGCCGTGTCCGAAGGCGTCGTTCACCTCGTCCGTCTTCGCCGTGAACGCCGCGCCGCGCTTCACGCTTGTCGCGCCCACACTGGCGTCGGCGAGCCGAACGCGCCCTTCCGCGTCGCGGATCGTGAACGTGCCGCTCGTCACGTTGAACGACACGGTGACGCGTCCGTTGGAAAGCACCACGCACCCGGCTTTATTCTCTATGGCGGACTTAGCCGCCCATGTATGCACAGCCGTCAAGACCACGCACATCAGCGCAAGGAAATAACTTGTGGATCGCATCTTGATTTCTCTCTTCTACTTGAAACTTCTAGGGATTCCGTATTGGGACACGTCAAGTATACCAAAGAAGCCGCCCCCCGTCACCTCCAAAGACGCTTCACCGGGTTGACGCATCGGCGGGAAAGTGTATAATGTCAGCCATGGAAACGAAAGCGTATCTCGACCCGAAGGAATACCTTCACGATATCTGGCGTCTCGCGCGCCAAGTGTATGACAGCGACTGGCACCCGGACGTGCTGCTCGCCCTCTGGCGCGGTGGCGCAGCTCCCGGCGTGGCGGTCCACGAATTCCTAAAGGTAAAGGGGCGTTCCCTCCGACACGCACCCGTCAAGTGCTCAAGCTACACCGGCATAGGCACAAGCGAAACCGAGGTGAAGTTCGACGAACACGCCGAACGCATGCTGGCGTCGTTCGCGCCAGGCACGAAGGTGCTAGTCGTGGACGACGTGTTCGACACCGGCCGCACCGCCGCGGCCGTCCATGATCGCATGGCCGCCGCCGGTTGCGACATGCGCCTAGCATGCGTATACTGGAAACCGTCGAAGAACGTCACTTCCCTTGCTCCCGATTTCTTCGTGAAGAAACTGGAACAGTGGATCGTGTTCCCCCATGAGATTGAGGGCCTCACCCCCGAAGAGGTCGCGGTAAAAGATCCCGTGCTCGCAGAACTCATGATGTAATTCTGAATTCCATTTGAATGTTCTCATTGCTTTCGCTGCTGGGAGTTTCGGAGTTTTGGAGGATGGGAGAGTTTATCCTAAAAACGCTGTTGAATAATCCCTTCTTATTTCTATTAGCCACATAGCCACAAAGAACACAAACACCACAAAGAAGGGATGTTTTTTGACTATAAACGCCGTCCTTTCTGTACGGCAATTCACCCAATTGGTGAAAACTTTTAATAGAAGACAGGTCTGTATAATTCACAATACGCACCCATCATTATAAACTTTGTGGCCTTTGTGTTCTTTGTGGCTAAAAACTAGAATCCAACTGCGACATTTAGGTTTATAAAATATCTCCTTAACTCCAAGACTCCTAATCTCCCAATAGCGAAAGCAAGAGATGTATATTGATAGCGGCATTCCTTATACAAAGGCGAAAGGCCTCCGCACCTTGACGGGCGGAGGCCTTCCAAAAAGGCAAAATGCCTGAAGTCGAGAATTACATCTCAACCGAACGACGACGCGAACGATTCCTGATGCGGGCGCGCGCAGACTTCTTGCGCGCCTTCACGCAGGGCTTCTCGAAATAGCGCTGGTCGCGAAGCGTCTTGATGATCCCCTCCTTGTCGAGGATCTTCTTCAGCCGCTTGAGCGCACGTTCAACGGACTCGTTCTTCTTCAGCTTGAGCTGGATTGCCATTTGCCTTTTTCACCTCCTTGGTCCTTCCGGCCCTTGGGGCACCGAAAAGTCGGGAATAGTATATCAAAGCAGTCTGGGGCTTTCAACTCCAAACCTTACTGAATTTCATTTCGCGAAATTCGCAGAAGCACTTTGCGAAAATTAGTAATTTTCTGGCTCAATCTGGAAGTAAGCCTTGGGGTGATCGCACACAGGACATTTCTCGGGGGCCTGTTCGCCCTCGACGACTGCCCCGCAGTTGCGGCACTGCCAGCGGTTCTTTCCGATGCGCACCCACACCTCGCCCTTCTCGATGTTCGCGGCGAGCTTGCGGTAGCGCTCCTCGTGGTGCTTCTCAATCTCGGCGACCTTAGCAAAGAGGAATGCGAGCTTGTCGAACCCCTCGGCCTTCGCCTCCTCCGCGAAGCGCTTGTACATGTCGGTCCACTCCTCGTGCTCGCCTGCGGCGGCGGCAAGGAGGTTGGCCGGCGTGTCGCCGATGCCCTCAAGTGCCTTGAACCAGAGCTTCGCGTGCTCCTTCTCGTTCAGCGCCGTCTCCTGGAAGATGGCCGCGATCTGCTCGTAGCCGTCCTTCTTCGCGCGGGAGGCGAAGTAGTCGTACTTGTTGCGTGCCTGAGACTCGCCGGCGAAAGCGGTCCAGAGGTTCTGCTCTGTCTTGGATCCTTTAAGTTCCATTATTGTGTTCCTTTCTGCCCGAGACTTACGGGCTGTGGGGTGCAATTTAACAAAAAAGCCCCATGTTAGGCAACGGTAATTTCAAGCTCCCCGACGCGGCGGGGGAAATGTGCCGCCAGCCACTTCGTCCACGTACTGCGCGAATGCCTTCTTCGCGTCGGCGGCGAGATTCGCGAAGCGCTTCACGAATGACGGCACATGCCCCTCGTTGAGTCCGAGGAGATCGTGCATCACGAGCCACTGCGCATCGCACACGGGACCCGCGCCGATGCCGATCGTTGGGATCTTCAGCGCAGCCGTGATTTCGGCTGCGAGTTCATCTGGCACGCACTCGAGCGTGACGGCGAACGCGCCGGCGGCCTCCACGGCCTTCGCGTCCTCGAGTACCTGCAGCGCGGCCTCGCGCGTCTTGCCCTGCGTCTTGAAGCCGCCGTAGGCGTTCACGCTCTGCGGCGTCATGCCCACGTGCGCGAGCACGGGGATGCCGGCGTCCGTCATGCGGCGGATGAGTCCGCACACGCGCGCGCCACCTTCGAGCTTCACGCCGTCCGCGCCGACCTTCAGGCAGGCGACGGCGTTCGCCATCGCCGCGTCGTCGCCGCACTGGTAGCTGCCGAAGGGCATGTCCGCGATCACGAGCGCATCCTTCGCCGCGCGCGCCACGGCGGCCGTGGCGGAGAGCGTCTCCTGCATCGACACTGGGAGCGTGGTCGAATAGCCAAGCGAAACCATGCCCATCGAATCGCCCACGAGGATGCATGGTACGCCCGCTTCGTCGGCCAAACGCGCGAAGCAGGCGTCGTATGCGGTGCAGCATCCGAGTTTACGGACGCCCTTCGCCGCCTTGAAAGTTGAAACTGTCCACTTTTTCATAGCGGCAATAGTATAGCACAATCTACTTCTTTGTGCCGACCACGCGTCCCATGGCGTCGCGGTAGGTCGTCTTACCGTAACGGTCCGTCGTGGCGGTTCCAGTCACGCGCCCCATCGAATCGCGGAATGTCGTCTTGCCGTAGCTATCCGTGGTGGCCGTGCCCGTGGTGCGGCCCATGGAGTCGCGGAACGTCGTCTTGCCGTAGCTATCCGTGGTGGCACTTCCCTGGGTACGGCCCATCGAATCGCGGAACGTCGTCTTGCCGTAGCGGTCCTTGGTGGCAGACCCCTGGGTACGTCCCATGGAATCGCGGTAGGTCGTCTTCCCGTAGCGGTCCGTGGTGGCCGAGCCCTGGGTACGCCCCATGGAATCGCGGTATGTTGCTGCGAACGCGCCGGTCGTCATAATGGACAGTGCCAGCAGACAGATGATTCGGATGTTGTTCATGGCTTGTCTCCTTTTTTACAGTTCAAGTGAGTTAGGATTTTCCACCTGACGCATCTGACACACAAATCTCAACTTACGAAAAAAAATTACAGCGCCTCCTCCTGCGACTGGAGGAACTCGCGTGCGAGGGATATGCCCTCGATGGATTCAAGGCCGCCCACGGCCTCTGCGAGTTCAAGACGCGAGATGGAATATTCCTCCGTGCCTTTCCGGTGAGTGAAAGTGAGATCGAAATCGCCCGGATAGTTGAAGAGCATGAGAATAGTCTCGGCGAGGTCACCCATCGGCGGCAAATCAATGTGCGTGGCAGAGAAGGAGTAGCGCAGTTCCGTGCCCACGCCCTTCTGCGACGTGAGGTTTACCGCACCGTCCGTTGACTCGCACAGCTGCTTGAGGATCGGCAGCCCGAGACCGACCTTGCGCTTGTCATGCTTGCCCGCCTCGGTGTAGAACGGGTTGAACGCACGCGCCTGCGTGGCCTCGTCCATACCCTTACCGTCGTCCTTGATCGTAACGGCGATGGTCGTGCCGTCCTCGACGAGCGTGAGCGAAACGTGCTTCGCCCCCGCCTCGATTGAGTTCTGCGCCGTATCGGCGATAACATCCGCAAGTGTCGCGTGCATTATGCCAGTTCCTTTCAAAAAGTCGTAAGGCGTGGGGAGAGGCGCGTGGTGCGTGCCGCGAAAGCCTCCTTGAGAGCCGCCGTGGTGAACGCGGAGAGGTCGGCCTCCGTCCATACGCGTGCCACGTCGTCGAGGTTGTGCGCGTCGGAGCTACGCGTGACGGCGTAGCCCTCCGCCTTTGGAATCCAGATGGTCTCATCCGCCGTGCGCGAAAGTTCCACGGCATCGAACGCGCCGTCCGAGGGAATACTGCCGAGTTGCGAATAGACGGAGAAAGCGCTGCGGTCTATGTGCGCGGCGAGGTAGAGTCCGCCGAGTTCGTGGCACTTCGCGGACACCTCCGGAATAGTCTTGCGGCAGCCCATTGCGAGGATTCGCCACTCCATCTCCACGATGTCGTCGTTCCACGTGACCACGGGCTGGTCGCCGAAGGTCTCGGGGTCGTTCACGCGCTTGGGCATCGCGGCATACACCCAGTCCGTCATCGTGAGCGCCTGTTCCGTGGTGTCGAATAGGGCGAGCGTATGGACTTCCTCGGCGGTGCAGACCTCGAGCCCAAAGAGACAGGCGATACCGGCGCGGCGCGCGCACTCGGCAATTGCCGGCGTGTTGCGCGCGCTCTGGTGGTCCGTGAGCGCGATGCCGCCCATGCCGGCTTCTACGGCACGCTTCACGATCTCGGACGGCGACATCTCCAAGTTTGCGCACGGCGAGAGGCAGCTGTGGATATGGAGGTCGAACTTCACGGTCAGTGTTCGGAGGGAGGGAGTGCGGATAGGGCGAGCGCCACCGCGTACTGCGAGAGCGGCGTGATGATGATCGCCACGCCCTCGCGCGCGGCGGCCTCTGCCATGTCCGGCGGCACGGGCCTGTTATGGCACAGCACGATCACCGCGCAGCCCACAAGCGTGCAAACCGCTATGGCATTGAGGTGGTTCTGGATCGTCACGAGCACGCAGTCCTCGCCCGCGTGGCCCATGACGTCCGAAAGCAGGTCGCCCACGTACACGCCGGTGGCGGACGCATCTTCCACGTTCACCGCAATGGTGCCCTTCACCGCAGAGCAGATTTCGGCAGCCGTCATTGCGCACCTCCTGCGGCGGGAGCCGCCTCTGGCGGGTTGAGGTTGAACGTACACGTGACCTTCGTGAACTTGCCCACCTCGCTCTCGATGTTGAAGGAGTCAGCCACGCGCTTGGAATTGGAGAGGCCCATGCCCGCGCCGAAGCCGAGCGAGCGGATCCAGTCGTTCGCGGTGGACGTGCCGTCACGGCAGGCCCACTCGATATCGGGAATGCCGGGTCCGCGGTCCTTCGCGGTGATCGTGATCGTGTCGTCAGATATAAGCAGCACTAGCACGCCGCCGTGCGAGTGGATGCAGATGTTGATTTCCAGTTCGTAGGAGGCCACGGCAACGCGGCGGGCGATGGAACGCGCCACCTTGCGCTCGCGCAGGATGCCCTTGATGTCGTTCGCGGCGTGTCCGGCGCGGGAGAGGTCGTTGCGCACCACGGCCCACTCGCGGCGGAAGTAGTGTTCGCCGGTGGCGTGCGTGGGCGCGTTGTTCGAGGTCTTGCGCTCGAGCTTGCGGATCTCCACGGAGAGCTCGTAGAGGAGCGCGCGCATCACGTCGCGCTGGGAGAGGATGCCCACGAGCTTGCGGTTTGAATCGAGCACCGGGAACCGGCCGTATGTGTAGTTGTTGAAGTAGCGGAGCGCGAAGGAGATCGGCATGCCAGCTTCCAGCACCACGAGGTTGCACGCCATGTGCTTCTCGCAGGTGTCCTCGATCCATCCGTTGTCGAGCGCGTTGATGATGTCATTCACGGAAACGATTCCGTAGAGACGCCCTTCCTCGCATACGGGCAGGCCCGAGATGCGGTTCTCGCGCATGAGCCGCTGCGCTTCGCGCAGGGAGGTATCGCGCGAGACGGCAATGATCTTCCGCTTCATCACGTCGCGCACCTTGAAGCGTTGCAGCAGCTCCATGATGATCACGCTCGAGTCGCCGCCGAGCGCCTTAGGATCGAGAGGCGGCGTCTTAGCGAGGATCTCGTCGTCGTTCGTCTGCTGTCCCTGCAGGATCGTGGGGGAGTAGCCGTTGTCCATGTCCGTACCCTCCGGCGCGCCGTTCAACCGCGCTCCTCGGCGAGGAAGGCGTCGTGCAGGCGCACGCAGGCGTCGTATTTCGAGAGCGGGCTCGACACGAGCGGCACGCCGAGGTCGGCCGCAACCTTGAGCATCGTCTCGGAGAGCGGCTTCGCGTTGTGCACCACCACGCCCATCGCGCCCACGATGTGGGCTGTGCGTATGGCCTGGTCGCTCGCGAGCGATGTGATCAGGAGGATGTCGTCCGCATCGTTCAGCAGCACGTCGCTCATGAGGTCGTTCGCCACCACGGCGCCTACGGCGCGCGGGCTCGTGCCGTCACCGGCCATCAGCTTGCCGTTTAGAATCTTCACCACGTCGGCTATCGTCATCGTCTGGTTCCTTTCAGTTCGGGGTACACGCACATTATCCCATAAATTCAGCATGTTAGGCAACCCTAATCTCACGGCATCTTACTTGCGGCGGCGATGGCTATTTTATCGATGTTGGCGGGAGCCAGGCCGCGGTAGTTGATCGTAGCCGCACCCTCGCCCGCGATCCATTGGCAGAGGCGGTTCATGGCCGTGGCCTCATGTCGTGCCATTGGCTTGTGTCCCGGCGTGTAGGGCCAAGCGACCGGCGCGAGCATGAGGAGCCGTCCCGCCGCGCAGGCATCGAAATAGCGGCCCCTCGGCTTCTCCAGCTTCGAGAAGCCCTTGTTCTGCATGGTCACGAGCGGCAGGCCCTCGGCAAGCGCCTTGCGGGCGATTTCGCGCTCGCCATCCGAAATGCAGGGCGAGATCAAAACTACGCCATGCCGCGCGGCGGCGAGCAGCCGGTTGTGCAGCCTTTCGTATTCCGGCGAGGAGAAATCAGCGATTGGATTCCAAGCCGAATCACGCGCTATCTTCATTCCGCCGCCAGGCTTTGGAATTCGCTTGTAGCCGAAGTAGCGCCGCGAGCATTGCACTTGCACCATCGGCCGCTCCAGCAACGCCCTGTTGCCGATGGCGGAAAAGTGGAGGGTGGGGGGCGGCTTGGCGGGAGAGGGCTTGGAATCCGGGAGTCCTGTGATCGGCGATATTATCGCCGATAACTGAACTCGAACTCCCCTCACCACCGTGAATAGCCCCGGCAGGGCGCGCTTTATCGCAAGGCGCAGGGGATTGGCCTTGATATAGGCAATCATCTTTGCAAGCTGCCCTTCGTGGAAAAGGATCGAATCCTGGAATCCCTCGGCGAAAAGCCCCGCTCCCTCCACGAGCAGATCCGGGCAGAGCCGCCTCGCCGCGCGGTTGCAGCCAATCTTGAATCCCTTTATCACCTGCCCGAGGTGGCACTCCAGTGGTTCCTTCACCCAGAGGATGCCGTGGAAATGATCGGGCATCACCTGCTTGCAGATGATCTGCACCTGCGGGTAGAACTGCGGTATCGCCTCCCAGCATTCCTCCACAGCCCTTCCCAGCTCGGTCAATTCGCACCGCGCCGAGTTGGGGAGGGGAGTCCTGTGATCGCCGATATTATCGGCGATAACTGAACTCCCCACCACCTCCCCCAGCACCTTGCTTCGCCGGTTGGCCAGCACCAAGGTGATCATGTAGATGCACGGCAGGGAATAATCCCAGCCTTCGCACCGGCGAAGCATGCCGTGAATGGTTTCTTTCAGGTAGCCCTTTCCCTTCTGATCTTCAAGCTCCGTCATTTCACAAAACCTCCTAATGCATCACCCTGCTCCATTCACGCGCGAAGCTCCGATAGCATACCATCGTTGTAGGCATAGCCCACGCGCGGGACCGTGACGATCCGCGCGCCGTCGACGCCTAGCTTTTCTCGGATATGCCAGATGTGCTGGTCGAGCGTGCGCGTGTTGCCGTAGTAGTCGATACCCCACAGGCGGCTGAGCAGCATGTCGCGCGCGAGGACCTCGTTTGGATGCTCCGCAAATATCTCCAGCAGCAGCAGCTCGCGTGGCGAAAGGCGTATGAGCCGATTCCGCTTGCTGATGTAGGCGAATTTCCGCCGGCTCACCTTCCCCTCGCCGAATTGGAATACGTCATCTTGCAGTTCCTCGCGCCTCGCGTTTTCGCTGAGCGTCGACTCGATCCGCGATAGCCTGCGGCCCAGATCCTCCAACACGTGCAGGAGCGATGCGGGCACCTGTGCACAATCCCTCATCTCCGCCGTAGCCTTATACATGCTCCACCTCCTCTCTTTCCACGTTCTGATGCAGCATCTCGACGAGCGCATCCGACTCCTCCCGCGCGCGCCATGCTGCGCGTCTCAGGTACCAGGCACCGGCCGCGGCCACTGCCGTGAGTACGCACAGCAGGCCTGATCCCAACGCCAGCCGCACTACGGGACGTCGTCGCCCTTCCCCGCCCAAATCCAGCACGAAGCCGCACACATCCCGCTGCCCCATGCGCGACCAGGCGACAGTAGTGCCCGCATCCGTGAAGAACCCGTGTTTCGGATACTTTACGCGCCTTCCTTCAGTTGTCCATTTGAAACCGCCATCCAATCTGCCTGTAATCATTTGCTCTTCTCCTTTTTTCCAAATAACGCCTTTCCCCTTGCGCCATACGAAAGCCGACGCAAGACCAGCTTCCCGTTCAAGGTCGCTTGCGAGCGCGTCTACCTGTTCCGGAAGTCCGCGCCCCGCGTCGGCACCGTACTGTTTCCACAACGTATCTGCGAGGGCGTTCGCACGTGCGCTGACGCCCTCACGCAAATCGGCCTGTTGACGCGCACATTCCCGGCGGAGGAGGGAAAATCCCCCCAGCGCCCCAACGAACGCCGGGAGAACCACCGCCAGGAAACCGATCCACAGGTCGCACTTCATGGCTTACTCCGCCGAGTCGAGCATGCCTGTGACGGGAAGCGCAGACATCTGCGTTTTGCGCGTGCGACGACGCCGTGGCTGCTTCTGCTTCTCGCCATCGGGCGCGGCGGCATTGTCTTTCTTCGTGCGGCGCGTGCGACGCGGCTTGGCCTCATTCTTCTCCAGTGTCGGCACGTCAGCGACGGCGATCTGAGTCGGTGCTGCGGACGCGACGTGGTTCGACTTACAGACGGCGTCTGACGTACATGCCGTGAAGGCGAAGCTGGCAATGACGGCCAGCGCGATGGTTTTCAGGTTTGCTTTCATGGTTCTGTTCCTTTCTTTTTTCCGGTCGGAAACACCTTGTCTCCGTCCGGCGAACAGTAAACCAAAAAACCGCGTGATAATCATCACATGGACATCACACAATCATCACATGATCTTCACGCGCACGTGATGATTATCACGTGGACGTGATAATTGCCTCGCCTCCCACATGCGGTTGACCGTAACGAGGCCCCCCTATTCAACGACAACCTTGTAGAACATCTGCATGTCGGACGGCGCGACCGGAACTTCGATCGTCATCGTGCCGTCGCCGTTGGGCGTCGCGGACACCCCGGCAGAATCCATCGCGTAAGTCGTGACGCGCGACGGATCGCCGGAACTGAGGCTTTCCAGGTCGGCAGCGCAAACCACCTTCAGCTGGTCCATGAACTGCACGGCCGCCCCAGCTGGCATGGCGGAGACGACGAGGGTCACACTATCATCCGCAACTGCAATCGACTCGATCATGAGGCTATCCACCCCTGAATAGACGACCTTCTGTGCGGTGTTGGCGGCGGAAGAGTCGGTGGCTACAACCCGGTAGAGCTGTCCGTTGGCGATGAAATACGTCGTTTCGTCACTGTACGTGGCCTTAAGATAGATGTAGACCTTGCCTTCGGCGTTAGCGACGATGTTGGAGGCGTTGTAGTAGTCCGGAAGTCCCGTGAAGACCACGGGCGCGTTCGGCTCAAGCTCTGGCACCTCGATGCAGGCGGCAGTGTCGCCCTGCGGCGTCTTCGCGTTGATCGCGAGCGCATCATGGGAATAGTACGGATCCTTTCCAATGTAGATGTTACCGCCGAAAACGACCGAGTCATCGATGCCATCCACGGTCCCCACCGCGCCGCTGAGCGCCACGAAGTTGCCGCCGGTGATCGTGATGCCGTGCCCCCACTCGTAATACATCCCGTCGCAGCCCCGCCCTTCGCGTTGAGCCATCCGTCGCCGCCGATTTCGAGATTCGAGACGCCGGGCACCTCGAGCGCGGCGCAGTACCTGCCCGCCTCGAGCGTGTTCGTGCCGGTGAACCAGATTCGCGCCGTCATGTTCGAGGCGATTGCGAACGGCGTGCAGCGGCTCTCCGTCGCCTTGAGGCAGAGGTTGGAGAGCGTGACCATGGTCTCCGTCTCCACGCGCACGCGCACCTTGCCATAGACGTTGGTGCCGGAGATGACGAACGGCCCGTCGCCAGAGAGCGTCAGCTTCGACGTGTCGGGCGACCACGTCCAGCCTTCGCCGCTGCCGCGCGCGACCTCCACGCCATCGACGGACACGCCCGTCTGATACACGCGCTCATACGGGACCGCCGTCGTGACATCATCCCCCGTGACGTCGGCGTACCAGAGTCTGCCGCCAACAAGGACGACATTCTCGCCTCCCGGAAGCCAGAGGTAAATCTTGCCGTCGGCGTCGGCGAAGATGCTTTCCACGCCGTATGCCCAGGCGGCGCCGTTCAGTTTCACTTCACCAAGGTCCACGGCCGCGTTCGGCGTGAATCCGGGGAATGCCACGCACCAGACGCGCTCCGTGGCGTTAGATGCGGCGGGGGCCACGATGCCTTTGTTCGTCGCGTGCACGGAACCGCCAGTGACGAGAACTGACCCCTTCGCAGCGGCGTTACGGCCCGCGCCAATATCGGTGGGGGCATAGTCGCTGTCCTTGTTCGCCGTCGCCACAACGGTGCCGCCGGTGATGCGAACGATGCCCCCGCCCTCATATCCGCCACCAATCGCGGCGGCGTATGTTTGCGATGTCGCCGTCACGAGGCCACCCGAGATGGTAATCTCCCCGCCTGCGCCGTATTGGCCGCCGCCAATACCCGCGCCGAACTGGTCGCCGCTGGCCGAGACAACGCCGCCGGAGATTGTAATCGTCCCGGCATCGCCGCAATTGCCGCCGCCGATGCCGGCCGACACATAGCCTGCCGTTGCCGTCACCGTGCCACCGGAAATGACGATCTTGCCGCCGGACTTGCGCGCTTGGTATTCGCCGGCGCCACTGCCGATGCCGGCGCCATTGGAACCGCCGGTGGCCCTCACGGTTCCGTTGGTAATGGTGGTGGTCCCCCCGTGGCCGTCCTGGCCACCGCCGATGCCCGCGGCGAAAGAACCTCCAGTGGCTTTGACGGTGCCGCCATTGATCGTGATTTTGCCCGCGTGTTTTCCGTCGGCACGGGCTCCGCCGATGCCGGAGCCGTATTTCCCGCCGACCGCTTCAACCGAGCCTTCGCCCCCGATGGCCACGACCGCGCCGGCGGGAACCTGCAGCCCGGCGCTGTTTTCGCCGCTCTTGAAGGTGTTGGTGCCTGCCAGCGTCAAATCGACCGACATGCCGGCCATGATGGCGAAGGCCGCGCGGTTTTCGACGCCCGAAGCGTCGAGCGTCAGGTTCGTGACCGTCACGGCGCAGTCGGCCTCGGCCAAAATGCCCTTGCCGATCGCGGAGCCGGCGATTTCAAACGGCCCGGCGTCCACGAGGTGGACGACTCCGTTGGTGAAGCTCCAGCCATGGCCGAAGCCGTAGCCGATGTCCTTGCCGTTCACGGTGACGCCCTCGATGAGAGGATCGACGGTGATTTGCGTGGCTTCCACGTCCGCGCCGTTCACGCTGGCGGCGAGATACAGGTCGTCACGGCCGTCCTGCGAAACGAGGAGGCGGTAGTCGCCGTCGGGCAGCCAGAGGTAGATTTCGCCCCAGTTGTTGGCGAAGAGGTCGGCGGTGCCGTAGTCCACGAATGACAAATCCGATGTACGGCACACCGTCAGACCTTCCACCCGGGCGTTGCGTACCAGTCCGGAAACCGTCACGCACCAGACGCGCTCCGTGGCGTTGGATGCGGCAGGCGCCACTTGATCTGAGACGGAGTAGACGGATCCGCCGGAAATCGTGACCGAACCCGCACTGGACCGGGTTCCAGAACCGATGCGCACCGGACTGCCCGTCGGCAGAATGGTGCCGCCGCAAATCGTGACGGCGCTGCAGGAACCAAAACCGCTGGAGCCGATTCCCGCCGGACCCGCATAATCAGAATAAGGACACGACACGCGGATGACGCCACCGGAAATCACGATGGTGTCGCCTGTCGCCGTCTGCTCAACCGTCTGGTCGCCAGAGCCGATCGCCGCGCTGTAATCCCCGCCTGTCGCCGTGACGGAACCACCGGAAATCACGATTGTACAGTTCTTTCCCTGGAAACCTCCGCCGATGCCGGCGCCACTGCTGCCGCCTGTTGCCGACACCGAGCCGCCGACGATGGACACTGTGCCGACCGCTTCACGTCTGCCTCCGCCAATGCCCGCGGCTTCCCTCCCGCCTGTCGCGGACAGGGAGCCGTCGCCGCCGATGGTCACGCTCGTGCCGTTCGTCACGCTCAGTCCTGCGGCTTGTCTGCCGCCCTTCAGAACGTTGTTGCCGACAAGCGTCAATGTCACGGACGCGCTGTCAACGACTGAGAAGCCCGGACGATTGTTGACGGACGAGTTGTCGAGTGAAAGCGAATCGAACGTCAC